>JAULZA010000149.1:0-2723 GCA_032117575.1 Mycolicibacterium sp. | reverse complement strand
GCCGAGGACGGGTCACCGTTGATGGTCCGGCCCCACCCGGCAATTTCACCGATATTCGGGGGCTGGCTGGCCGCCTCGTTGGCCGGCGAGATCAGGGTTGCGGGAGTCTGGCTTGACGGGCTCTTGAGCATCAGCAGGGCGAAGTCGTTCTCGTCTGTGCTCGGGTCCCACCCGGGGTGGATGGTGATTCGCTCCACCGGTATTCGCTGGGCGGCGGTGACGGTGGTGAGGTCGGTGATACCGACTGCCACACGGATCTGCTCGGGGCTGCTTAGGAAGTCGACGCAGTGCGCGGCGGTCAAGACCCAGGACGGCTCGATCAGGGTTCCCCCGCAGAACTGGTTGAGGGTCGCGGAGGAGATGAGGGCCGCCTGGTAGGGCCAGCCGCCCGGCGCGGTCGGTGCCGGCGCGGGAGTGCCCCCGATGATGCGGGTTTGGACATCCCGACGCTCAGGGTCACCGGAGGCAATAGACGGCTGAGCGGTGACGAGCGCAACGGAGCCCGCCACCAGGAGGGCGCCGACCACGGGAAGAGGGCGCAGGGCCGGCACGGGGACATTGTTTCACAGCCGCCGGGAGCCATGAGCCGGGACCAGGGCCTGTCAGAAACCCCCACGCCTCCCCGACTGAACCGGCATGGACGAAAATCAACACCAACAGCACCCCTTCTGCCGAGCCTGCATCCGCGGCGGGCGGGTAACCCTCAACGCGTGGACCCCTCGCCTGATTCGCGGGGGGCCCGCGGCTATGCAGATGCGCTCGGTGCGCGCCGCACTCGTGGACCTGTTCGTAGTCAACGAGGACGAGCTGATCGTCAAGCCGGTGGCCAGGAGCCGCTTTGCCGCCGAAGACGCCGAAGCGATCACCGCCTGGGCGCGCCGCGTGGGCTACAGCCGCGTCTGGCTGCCCGACGACGTGATCAATCTCTCCGGCGAGCCTGCAGGAGGCAATGCGAAGGTGCGATGCCGCTCCTGCGGCGCCCGCTGGGAGGACTGCACCCACGATTTCTGGCTGCGCGTTCGCGACAGCGGCCACTTCCCCGCCCACTGCCCGGCCTGCGGCGACTCGCTCCCCGAGTGGGAGGTCGCCGAGCCGCCGGCCGACAGCCCGGCCGGCGAGCAGGCCCAGCTCGACCTCCACGTGGAGGCCCGGCGTGGCTGAGCTGGTCCGCTACTCCTGCCCGAAGTGCGGGCGCAGCTACACCGAGACTCGCGGCCCGCTGATGAGCGACATGGGCTGGGAGAAGGGCGCCGAGCGGGAACGCCGGCGCCTGTTCATGCGCGGCTTCCGTGACCGCCTGCTCGGGATCAAGCGTGACATCCCGGACAAGGCCCAGCTGGACGACCCGCTGCCCGAGCTCTACGGCGACGAGAACATCCGCTGCCGGCGCTGCGGGCTGGAGATGAACCCGACGCGCCTGGCGCTACTCGACTGAGCCAGGCCCCGGCGTGACACAGGGGCACGGCCCTCCACTCAGGGGTTAATCCTTTCCCCCCTTGAGCGGGGCCCGGGGGCGGGGAAGCGAAGTGGCAACCCGTCTCCACCAGCCTTCCGGGAGATACCACGTGAGGAACTTCGCGAAGATAGTCGTGTACGGCGGCCTCTATTACGCCTTTGCGGCCGTGGGTATCGGGGTGATGCTTTACCTGTCGGTCAACCTCTTCGACCTTCTGGCGATCCAGCTGAGGTGGATCGCTGACCTGCTGGGCCTGTAGCTCGAGCAGCGACTCTCTGTTCAAGAAACAAAGAGTCGCTGCGCCCCGCTCATGAACCCTCTTGGTCTGCTGACGCTGCGACCTCCCGAGTGCAAGACGTGACAGGGCGAAAACCGCTGCTGCTGGCCCCGGTACAGGCCCAGCCTGACCGGCGGAGGAAACGACCTGATTTCTGTAGTCTTCCTCGCGTGAAAATCCCCAAGAAGCTCAGCTCTCCTCTCCTGGTCGTCGGCAGCCTGGCTGCACTGGCCGTCGCTGCCACCCCGGCGATGGCCGTGGACCGCATTTCGCAGCGCCCCGGCTTCAACGCCCGGGCCTGGACCCTCACGCAGCCCGACGCCAACGGCGTGCGCTATGTGGGCGGCGATTTCACCTCCTACAACGCCTGGGACACCGGCAATATCGCGGCCCTCAGCACCACCACGGGGCAGGTTGATCGCACCTTTCCCAACGTGTCCACGTGGCCCACAATGTACGCGTCGGTGAGCGATGGCAACGGGGGCTTCTACGTTGCCGGCGGTGGAACCGGATACCTCACGGTTGATGGACAGTCGAGGAGCGGCATCGTGCACATCCTCGCTGACGGCTCGACCGATCCGAACTTCTCGCCGAGCTTCAACAACCGGGTTCTTGACGTCGAGTACGACGCATCAACCGGAACGGTATTTGCGGTGGGCATGTTCACCCAGGTGAACGGTCAGGTGCGCAACCGGGTTGCGGCTCTCGACACCTCAGGAAACCTCAAATCGTTCAACCCCGGCAGCAACAGTTGGACCTGGTCGATCAAGAAGGTCGGCACAGACGCGTACTTCACCGGCAACTTCTCTTCGGCTGCCGGGCAGAGTCGTGGCCGTGCGGCATCCGCGCGGCTGGGTGCCCGAACGGGTGGTGCGACCGGCACCTGCCTGACCAACTGGGATGACGCTGACTGCCTCAACGCGTTCGACCCGCAAGCCACCGGCTGGGCCATCCTGGACATCGCCGTCGATGGTGGCACCGCCTATGTGG
>JAULZA010000148.1:0-11364 GCA_032117575.1 Mycolicibacterium sp. | reverse complement strand
GTGCTGCTAGCGGGCAGCCACCTCACATGTCCAAAAAGTACTCAAAGTTCCGGACCACCTCCTTCCTTGTGTACGGCCGACGGTACCGCTTTCGCGCTCGGCGCGCCAACACTTTTCAGCGGTCGCTGACGATGGCCGAATCGACCAGCGCGGCTACCTCGGCGCGCAGCGGTGCCGGCGTCAGCGACTGCCCGTCGAGGGTGTGCACCCGAGCCGCCAGGGTGATACTGGAAACCAGCCAGACACCCTGGGCGGCAAAGAGATCCGCGGGCCGCAACGCCTGGTAGTCGCAATCGAACCCGCGGGCCCGGGCAGCCTCGAAAAGCGCTTGCTGGGTGGTCCCGCGAAGAATCGGATACCACGGAGGCGGCGTCAGCAGGCACGGTCTGCCGCCGTCCCCCGCGGTGACGATCACCACGGTGGACCGGGGGCCCTCCAGGATGTGCCCGTCGGTGCTGACGAAGACGACGTCGCCGGCGCCGCGGCGGGCGGCCTCGCGCACCGCCGCCATGTTGACCGCGTACGAGAGCGTCTTGGCCCCGGCCAGCAGCCATGGCAGTGCGTCCACCCCGGCCGAGGGCAGTCCCCGATCGAGCAGCACCGCGGCCACGCCGTCGCGGCGCGCGTCGTGCACGCGGTGCGGCAGCGGGGTGATGGTCAGGTAGCCCGTCGGGCCCGAACCGCTCTCCCGGCCACGGCTGTAGACCAGCCGCAGGGCGCCTTCGTCGGAAGTCTGCTCGGTCCACTGCCCGACGGCGACGTCGACGGCCCTGCGCCAGACCGCCGGTTCCGGCGCCGGCAGGTCCAGCATCTGGGCGGAATGGGCCAGCCGTCGCAGGTGTGATTCCAGCAGGCACGCGGCGCCGGAGCGGACCAGCAGGGTTTCGAACACGCCGTCACCGCGGACCGCGGCGAGATCGTCGGCGAAAAGCAGCGGCCCAGCCGGATCGCACACGCTTGCGTCGAGGGTGACGAGCACGGACATGGGTACTGAGCCTACTTATCGGGCCTATCGACCGGCTCGTAGAGTTGACCTGTGTCAGCCGTTCCCGCGCCCGAGAACTCCCCCGACGTCGGTGCGGTCTGGCATTACGGTGACCCGCTAGGCGAACAGCGCGCTGCCGCCCACGATGCCGTCGTCATCGACCGGTCTCACCGCCCGGTCATCACCGTGTCCGGATCCGACCGCCGCGGCTGGCTGCACTCGATCTGCACCCAGCACGTCGCGGAGTTGCCGGAGGGAGCCTGCACCGCCAACCTCAGCCTCGACGGCCAGGGCCGGGTGGAGGACCACTGGCAGCAGACGGAGTTGGGCGGCGTCACCTATCTGGACACCGAGCCCGGCCGGGGCGGTCCGTTGCTGGACTATCTGCGCAAGATGGTGTTCTGGTCGGACGTGCAACCGGCAGTCGCCGAGCTGGCCGTGCTGTCGCTGATCGGGCCGCGCCTGGCCGAGCCTGCTGTGCTGGCCGCGCTGGGGCTAGTTGGAGACGGGGCCCTGCCGGACGTGATGACTGCCGTCGCGCTGCCCGGCGGCGGTTTCGTGCGCCGGATGCCGACAGCCGAGGGGCAGCCCGGCCAGGTCGAACTCGACGTGCTGGTGCCGCGGGAGAACAAAACCGCCCTGCTGCAACGGCTGGCCGACGCCGGTGTGCGGGCCGCCGGAATCTGGGCCTACGAGGCCCACCGGGTTGCGGCGCTGCGGCCGCGGCTGGGGGTCGACACCGACGAGCGCACCATCCCGCACGAGGCAGGCTGGATCGGGCCGCCCGGAACCGGCGCGGTGCACCTGGACAAGGGCTGTTACCGCGGCCAGGAGACGGTGGCACGGGTGCACAACCTGGGTCGCCCGCCCCGGATGCTGGTACTGCTGCATCTCGACGGGTCCGCGGAACGCCCGATGCCGGGTGATCCGGTGCTTGCGGGCGGCCGAACGGTCGGACGACTGGGCACCGTCGTCGATCACGTCGACCTGGGTCCGGTGGCGCTCGCGCTCGTGAAGCGCGGCCTGCCCGCCGATACTCCGCTGACCACCGGTGGGGAACAGGCGGTCGCCGCCGTCATCGATCCGGACTCCCTGCCCCCGCCGGACGAGACCGGCGCGGGCCGAGTCGCTGTGGAGCGGCTGCGCGAGCCTCGTCGCTGATCCGCCTCGTTTCAGCGCTGGGTGAACGGGCCTGCCCGCACTTTGCGGTCGGGCACGGTAAAGTGTGGTCAGGACGAATACGACATTAGATCGGAGCCGCCTGGTTTCGGGCCGCTCCGTTTATGCGCGAGGGGGTTCCCCCATGGGCCGCGGCCGGGCTAAGGCAAAGCAGACCAAGGTTGCCCGAGAGCTGAAATACAGCTCTCCGCAAACCGACTTCGAACGGCTTCGGCAGGAGCTGGCAGGGTCGGGTGATCGCGAGCCTAGGCCTTCAAGCAACGGCTTCGATGATTCCATCGACGACGAGGACGACTGGCGGCCCTGAGTCGCCCGCAAACTCGGTCGTTTTCGATCCCATTCGTTCTTAGAATTCAGAACCTTGGGTGCTGGCCCACCAGTCTGGCCCGCGGGCCGTCGCCGCCCTTCGTGGGCGCCTTCATGACACTGCCCAGCACCCAGCTGTCCAGATGGCGTGCGGTGAGGATGGCCAGCGCCCGGTCGATGTCCTCCGGCGCCACAACGGCGACCATGCCGACGCCCATGTTGAAGGTTTTCTCCATTTCGACGCGTTCCACCCGGCCGCGCTGGGCGATCAATCCGAACACCGGCGCCGGGGTCCAACTTCCGCGCTCGATCTCGGCGACCAGGCCGTTGGGGATGACCCGCTCCAGATTGCCGGCCAACCCGCCACCGGTGATGTGGCAGAAGGTGCGGACCTTGGTCTCGGCCGCCAGCGCCAGGCAATCCTTGGCATAGATACGGGTGGGTTCGAGCAGTTCCTCGCCCAGTGTGCGGCCGAACTCCTCGACATGGCCGGCGAGATTCATCCGGTCGATCTCCAGCAACACCTTGCGGGCCAGCGAATAGCCATTGGAGTGCAGCCCCGATGACCCCATCGCGATGATGACGTCGCCGGGGCGCACGCGGTCGGGCCCCAGGATGTCGTCGGCCTCGACCACACCGACGCCCGTCGCGGAGATGTCGTAGTGGTCCGGCTCCATCAGACCGGGATGTTCGGCGGTCTCGCCGCCCAGCAGCGCACACCCGGCGATCACGCAGCCCTCGGCGATGCCGGAGACGATAGCGCTGACACGCTCCGGGACGGTGCGCCCCACAGCGATGTAGTCCTGCAGAAACAGCGGCTCGGCGCCGCAGACGACAAGATCGTCGACCACCATGGCGACCAGGTCAAGACCAACGGTGTGGTGAATGTCCATCGCCTGCGCCACGGCCAGTTTGGTACCGACCCCGTCGGTGGAGGACGCCAGGACCGGCTCGCGGTAACCGCCGCGCAGGGCGAACAGCCCCGCGAAGCCGCCCAGCCCGCCGCGAACCTCCGGACGGGTGGCCCGCTTGGCCAGCGGCTTGAACAGTTCGACGGCGCGGTCCCCGGCCTCGATGTCGACTCCGGCGGATGCGTAAGAGACGCGGGCACCCTCCCCGCGTCGGCTTTTCGACGGCTCGCCAGACATCGGCGCTAAGGCTACCCGTCTCCCGGTGGGTTCAGACCCCGGACCGGCTCACCCGGTCGACCAGTTCCGCGGCCAGCGCGAACGCCGACGTCGCCGCCGGGGAAGGAGCGTTGCGGACGTGGGAGACCGGCCCGTCCCGGGAGATGACGAAATCGTCGACCAGTGACCCGTCGCGGCCGACCGCCTGCGCCCGCACGCCGGCATACCGGCTGCCGTCGAGGTGGTCGACCGACAGTCCCGGCATATAGCGGGCCGCCGCCGCAACGAACGCGCGCCGACTGGCCGCCATCCGGATCTCGTCGACCCCCACCCGCCAGTAACGGCGTGCCACCCGCCAGGTTCCCGGCCAGCTCAACGATTCGAGGGCGTCCCGGGCATTCAGCCGGCGCAGTGTGTAGGCGTCGCGCGCGCCCACCATCATCGCCGTCGGGCCGAGCGTCGCTGAGCCGTCGATGTGGGAGGTGATGTGCACGCCGAGGAACGGCAGCTCGGGGTCGGGAACCGGATAGATCATCCCGTTGAGTCGGGGTGCGGTCGGTCCGAGGCCGAGGTAGGCGCCACGGAACGGCACGATCTGGGGGTCGCGCGGCGCGCCGCAACGGCGGGCGAGCCGATCGGCCCACAGGCCCGCGCAGACGATGACCACTCGTGCGGTGATCGGGTCGGCGGCGGTCTGGATCACGGCAGGCGCGCCACGGTCGATCGAGGTCACGTCCACCCCGAACCGGACGGTGACGCCGGCTTTTCGGATGTCGGCGGCCAGTGACCGTGCCACGGCGCCGTAGTCGACGATTCCGGTATTGGGCGCGTGAAGTGCTTGCAGGCCAACAGCATTGGGCTCGATCTCGCCGATCTCACCCGCGCGGATCCGGCGCAGTCCGGGCACCGTGTTCGCCGTACCACGGGCCTCCAGGTCGTCCAGCCGGGGCAGTTCGTCGCGATGGGATGCCACGATCAGCTTCCCGCACCGCTGGTGCGGAATCGTCTTCTCCTCGCAGTACTCGTACATCAGCCGCGCGCCCTGTACGCACAGCCGGGCCTTCAGCGAGCCGGGCTGGTAGTAGATGCCGCCGTGGATCACCCCCGAGTTGTGCCCGGTCTGATGCAATGCCGGGGCGGCCTCGCGCTCCAACACCGTCACGGTGTCGTCGGGGCGCCGGAAGATCCACTCCCGTGCCACCGCGAGGCCGACGATGCCGGCGCCGACAACGACGAGATCGCTGATGACCATAACCGCTCAGCCGACCGCTTCAGCCGACGTAGCGGGCGAGCCACTCGTTGAGCGGCACGCCGGCCCGCAGGGTGCCGACCACCCGGTCCTTGGCCTTCGCGGTTCCGAGCCAGGCGCCCACCGGCCAGTTCTTCATCATGGCAATCCCTTTGTGCCGCAACAGGTCGATACGCGGGTGGTCCTTGGGGAATCCGCGCGGAGCCGTCTTAAGCACGTCGTGCGCCATGATCTCGTAGCCGCCGGCGAGCAGTGCGGCGACGATCCCGGCCAATTGCTCCCCGGACTTCTCCCGGTCCACCGCCGTGCGGTAGCGCTGCAGGGCGGCCGGGTCCGGCATGTACAGACCGCCGCCCACCGACAACCCGTCGGCGGAGAACGACATGTACGCCTGCCCGATACCTCGGCCCAGGGTGGCCGCGCAGGTGGTCTTGTAGGGCGTCTTGTCGGCGCTGAATCGGGTGTCGCGGTAGGGCCGGAACAACTTGCCGGGGCCGAATTCGTCGGCCAACTCGGTGAGCAACTGCTCCATCGGTGCCCGCACGCAGTCCTCGTAGACCGCCTTGTGCTCCTGCCAGTAGACCTTGGAGTTGTCGGCCTGCAAGCCTTCGTAGAACTCGACAGCCTCCACGGGCCACCCTCGAAACGCCATGGCTTCTTTGTACCGGTCCGGTTACCGGCTGTCGTGGGTGATGCGGCCGTCCATCATCGTCAGCACCACGGGAACGGCGTGGATCTCGTGCGGATCGACTCGGAACAGGTCGGCGCCCAGCACGGTGAGGTCGGCGGCCTTGCCTGCGGTGAGCGTCCCGGTCCGGTGGTCCAGGCGCAGCTGGTAGGCCCCGTTGGCGGTGTAGCCGCGCAGCGCATCGTGCAGCCCGATTCGCTGACGTGCCGCCAGCGGAAGGTCGTCGGGATATCCCGGGCGCTGCCGGGTGACCAGCGCTTCGATCTGGATCAGCGGCGGGATCTCTGGGATGTCGACACCGGGAATGTCGCTGCCGTAGGTCACCACAGCTCCCGAGCGCACCAGGTCGCCGTAGGGAAACAGCCGCTCCTCCACCCGCTGTGCGCCGAGCATGGCGGTGTAGATGTCGCGGTACTGACCGTTGTAGTCGGTGCCCCACAGCGGGGTGCAGTTGGCGATCAGGCCCAGCTGGGCGTAGCGGTTGATGTCGGCGGGGTCGACCATCGAGTTGTGCGCCAGGACATGCCGGGGCTTGAAGGGCCGGTCCCCGTGGCCGGGAAGCTGCATCGCAGCCTCGTAGGCGTCGAGCACCACCCGCGCCGAGCCGTCGCCGTCGATGTGGATGTGCATGTCGAACCCGGCGGCCTGCACCGCCTCGATCTGGGCGGCGATGTTCTCGGCCGGAAACGTCATGGTGCCCAGGTCGTCGGAGGCGTGGCCGCAGCACGGCGAGAGCAGCAGCGCCCCGCCGCTCATGAAGGTCCCGTCGGCCCACAGCTTGCAGGTGCTGATCTGCACGTGCTCGGAACGCAGTTCGCGGTTCCAGCGGGCCAGGCCGGCCGCGATGGCCTGCGGGTCGTCCTGCGGGGTGCGCGTCCAGTAGGAGCCGGCCACCCGCATCGGCAGCGTGCCGGCCCGGTCCTGGGCGATCAGGTCCTCGAACACCCAGCGGGAGTCCTCGCTGGTCTCCCCGACGATGGTGCCCGCCTCGAAGTAGGCGGTCATTCCCCACGACGGCGCGGGGTGCAGCGTGAGTTGCTGCGCCGCATGCACATTGGTCACCGAGAACAGGTTCTGCGCGACGATGATCGGGATGGTGGCCGCGGCTTCGACGGCATGCCCGGTCGGGGTGCCGTCGGGGTCGCGCACCCAGTACTGGGCGCCGGGGTCGGGGTCGGGGGTGCTGGCACCGATGCCGGCGGCTTTCATCGCGGCGGTGTTGAACCAGGAGTCATGGGCGTCGGCGGAAAACAGGTACATCGGCCGGTCGCCGGTGATCTCGTCGAGCCACTCGCGGCGCGGTGAGCGCTCTTCGAAGGAGTCCGGCATCCAGGCGTGCCCGCGCAGCGGGGCGTCCGGGGGCTGAGCGGCCACCCACTCGCGGACAGCGGCGAGCACCGCGTCGCGCCCGACGATGCCGGCAAGGTTGCAACCCAGCTTGCTCAACGCCATCGAGGCCAGGTGGTTGTGAGCGTCGACGAAGCCCGGCAGGCACATCCGGCCGTCAAGGTCGATCAGCTCGGTTGAGCCGTCGACGAAGCCGGCTGCGGCGTCCCGGGTGCCGACATGAACCAGGTCACGGCCGCGTACCACCACTGCCTGCGCCCACGGCTGGCCCGCGTCCCCCGTCCAGATCGGGCCATTGGTGATCAGGTAGGAGTCAGCCACGCCCAGCACGCTAACCCGAGAGATCGACGTAATGCCACGTTGGCTTTGGATGACAACGCTGTGACACAAACGCCATAGCCGCTGCGAAGCTCCACTTCCGGCAGGTTGAATGTGAACCCTGACGATCGGAGGTATCGGTGACGGAGCGACTTCGCTGTTTGGTAACCGGCGCTACGGGCTACATCGGCGGGCGTCTGGTGCCCCGCCTGCTCGATGCCGGGTTCGACGTGCGGGCGCTGGCCCGAACCCCGGCCAAACTCGACAACGTGCCATGGCGCGACCGCATCGAGGTCGCCAGGGGCGACCTCGGTGATCCGGCATCGCTGGACGCGGCGTTCGACGGCATCGACGTCGTTTACTACCTGGTGCACTCGATGGGCTTCGAGAAGGACTTCGCCGCCGAGGAACGCCGCGCCGCGCTGAACGTCGTCAATGCCGCCCGCACGGCCGGGGTGCGCAGAATCGTCTACTTGTCCGGCCTGCACCCCGACGGCGCGGAGTTGTCCAAACACCTCGGTTCCCGCACCACGGTCGGCCAGATCCTCATCGCCTCCGGCATCGAGACCATCGTGCTGCAGGCCGGAGTGGTGGTCGGGTCGGGCTCGGCATCGTTCGAGATGGTCCGCCACCTCACCGACCGGCTGCCGGTGATGACCACCCCGAAGTGGGTGCACAACAAGATCCAGCCGATCGCGATCCGCGACGTGCTGCACTACTTGGTGGCCTCGGCCACCTGCCCGGTGCCGGTGTCGCGGGAGTGGGACATCGGCGGTCCGGACGTGCTCGAATACGGCGAGATGATGCAGGGCTACGCCGAGGTGGCCGGGCTACGGCCACGCCGGATCCTGGTGCTGCCGGTGCTCACTCCCCGGATCGCCTCGCTGTGGGTGGGACTTGTCACCCCCATCCCGGCGGGCCTGGCGCGGCCACTGGTGGAGTCACTGCACTGCGACGCGGTGATGGGAAACCACGACATCGACACCATCATCCCGCCGCCCGAGGGCGGCCTCACGCCCTACAAACGGTCGGTGGAACTCGCCCTGGCGCGCATCGCGCGCGGCGATGTCGAGACCACCTGGAACACCGGCACCGCGGGGTTGGCGCCCAGCGATCCGGAATGGGCCGGCGAGGTGGTCTACACCGACACCCGGACGCTGCACACCACCGCCAGTCCCGAGCAACTGTGGAAGGCCGTCCAAACCAGCCTGCCCGACCACTGGCGGGTGGAAGAGCGCGAACCGGATCTGCTCAAGCTGCATTCGTCACGGCGCGGCCCCGGTGACCGGTGGCTGGAGATGCGCGTCACCCCGGACGGGAAGGGAAGCCGCTACGAGCAGCGCGCGATCTTCTACCCGCGGGGGTTGCTCGGACGCGTCTACTGGTACGCAGCGCGACCACTCGAAGCGGTGACGTTGGACCGTCGTGTGAAGAAGGTGACGGCCTCAGTCGGCGGCTAAGTCGGCGGCTAAGTCGGCGGCTAGGCGTACTCGGCTAGGGCCGGCTGAGCGCCGAGACGTTATCGCTGCCGGCCTGCACCGCGGCCAGCATGTTTTCCACCACGTTCTTGCCCAGGGCGGAAGCCGTCGGCAACGCGATCGGGTAATTGCCATCGAAGCACGCGCAGCACAACCGGCTGACGGGCTGCTCAGTGGCGGCAACCATCCCGTGCTGAGAGATGTAGCCCAGGGTGTCGGCGCCGATGGCCTGGCGCACCGACTCCAGCATTTCCCCCTCGTCGGTCTGGGTTCCCGGCGCGTTGGCGATCAGTTCGGCCGGTGTGGCGAAATCGATTCCGTAGAAGCACGGCCACTTCACCGGCGGCGAGGCGATCCGTACGTGCACCTCCACCGCCCCCGCTTCGCGCAGCATTCGGATGAGGGCCCGCTGGGTGTTGCCCCGGACGATCGAGTCGTCGACCACGATCAGCCGCTTACCGCGGATCACGTCCTTGAGGGGGTTGAGCTTCAGCCGGATGCCGAGTTGGCGGATGGTCTGCGACGGCTGGATGAAGGTCCGGCCCACGTAGGCGTTCTTCATTAAGCCCTGCCCGAAGGGGACACCGGACTCCTGGGCGTACCCCACCGCGGCGGGGGTGCCGGACTCTGGCACACCGATCACCAGATCGGCGTCGACCGGCTGTTCCCGGGCAAGGCGGCGCCCGATGTCGACCCGGGCGCCGTGCACCGAACGGCCTCCGATCACGCTGTCCGGCCGGGCCAGGTAGACGTATTCGAAGACGCAGCCCTTGGGGGTGGGCGGCGCGAAGCGGGTGGACCGGACACCGTCGGCATCGATGGCCAGCAGTTCACCCGGTTCGATGTCGCGTACGAACGACGCGCCCACGATGTCCAGCGCGGCGGTTTCCGAGGCGACCACCCAGCCGCGGTCGAGCCGGCCGAGCGACAGCGGCCGCACCCCGAACGGGTCGCGGGCGGCGTACAGCGTGGTTTCGTCCATGAATACCAGGCAGAACGCGCCCCGCACGGTCGGCAGCAGCTCCAGAGCAGCCTGCTCGATGCTGGAGTCCGCGGCACCGCCGGCCAGCAGGGCGCCGAGGATGTCGGAGTCGGTGGTGGCCGCGCCGGGGGCGTTGTGGTTGATCAGACCGGCCTTACGGGCCCGCCTGGCCAGTTCGGCGGTGTTGACCAGGTTGCCGTTGTGGCCCAGCGCCACCCCGGTGCCGGCGGCAGTGTTGCGGAACACCGGCTGGGCGTTCTCCCAGGTGGTCGAGCCGGTGGTGGAGTACCGGCAGTGTCCGACGGCGACGTGGCCGGGCATCGCGCCCAGGGTCTGCTCGTCGAATACCTGGCTGACCAGGCCGAGATCCTTGAACACCAGCACCTGCGAGCCGTCAGCGACGGCGATACCAGCTGCCTCCTGACCGCGGTGTTGCAAGGCGTAGAGGCCGTAGTAGGTGAGTTTGGCGACTTCCTCGCCGGGGGCCCAGACGCCGAAGACGCCGCACTCTTCCCGGGGTGAGTTTTCCAGTTGGTCGGTCACGGCATCCACGATTTTCGGAACCCCCTGACGGGTCGACGACTGGCTCAGTGTATTACGTATCAACCGTGCGGGCGTTGCCTAAATCCGAAGTACCCGCTTTGGGCTGGCTGCGTCGAAGTGTCGGCCGGACCGGGTGCCGCCGCGCCGGGTTCCACCGTTGCGGGACCGAAAGATGACTCCGGGGCGCCGCCGGTAACAGGCGACATCGGCGACATCGGCAAACCTGGTGCGACGGGAGTCAGCGGCGCCGCCGGTAACGGCGCAGAACCGTCCGGATTGGGTGGCGGCGTTGACGTCGCAGACCCGGGCGCGGCACCCGCCGGTGCGGCCGGCTGTTCAGGGCCCAGAAGGCCCGCCTTCGCGAGCCCCTCGCGCATTGCCGGGACGACTTTGAGGGCATAGGCATTAGTCATGTGCGCGGCATCGACCTTCACCGGTGTCGTCTCGACGAAGGCCGGGCATTGGCCGTCGCCGTTGCAGAACCACGGCATTGAATCGATCCACACCCCGCCGAGCGAGTTGGCGAGCGTCTTCTCGCTGTCGGCCATATTCGACCAGATGCTGTTCGGCTTGCTCACACAGTCGGCGGGTGTCGGTGGCTCAGCCCGGCTCCCGAAGCAGTGAGCAATCCAGTCGTCTCCCGGCGCAGGCGCGAGAAACGCAACCTTGGCGACGCTGCTGCGAAACCTTTCGATGTACTTTCGCAGCGAGTCAGCCCATTCTGTCTGGCTGATAACCCGATCCAACCCTGCGACCTTCTTGTCGGTGTAACTGTGGGCGAAGAGCACGACCTGCGGCTTGATGCTGTTGATCAGCTCGATCGTCCGTTCGCGACGCGCGGGGCAGGCGTAGAGGTCAATCTCGTCAGCGTTATAGATCTGCACGTCCACGAAGTTGCAGCCGGTCATAGCCCCCGTCATGATCTGAACATTTCCGCCCGAACCCTCCGCGATGGCGCGGAGAGAGACCAGGTAGTTCTGCGCAATGGAATTGCCGAGCACGAAAATCCGGACCGGAGCGGTGGTGGACCCGAACCAGCAGGTTCCGGGATCGAGTTCGGGTTCCAGTCGGCCGCAACCGCTGATGGTCGCCATGGCGGGTATGGGGTCGTTGATCATCGTGTCCAGCGACGGGTCCAGCGTCGGCCAGTCGGCCTTGACAA
>JAULZA010000147.1:0-5473 GCA_032117575.1 Mycolicibacterium sp. | reverse complement strand
TTGTGGTGGATTCGGCCGGCAACATCTACACCGCCAACTACGGCTCGGACAATGTGTCGAAGATCACGCCGGGCGGCACCTCAACGATCCTGGGCGCCACCGGCACCGGCCCGTCCGGGATTGTGGTGGATTCGGCCGGCAACATCTACACCGCCAACGAGGACTCGGACAATGTGTCGAAGATCACGCCGGGCGGCACCTCAACGATCCTGGGCGCCACCGGCCGCGGCCCGTCCGGGATCGCGGTCGATTCGGCCGGCAACATCTACACCGCCAACTACGGCCCGGACAATGTGTCGAAGATCACGCCGGGCGGCACCTCAACGATCCTGGGCGCCACCGGCACCAGCCCGCGCGGGATCACGGTGGATTCGGCCGGCAACATCTACACCGCCAATTCCGGCTCGGACGATGTGTCGAAGATCACCCCGGGCGGCACATCAACCGTCAACTGGGGACCCGGCGGCGCGAGAGTTACCACTGGCAGCGTGCCGATCGGGATTGCGGTGGATTCGGGCGGCATCTACACCGCCAACTACGGCTCGGACAATGTGTCGAAGATCACGCCGGGCGGCACCTCAACGATCCTGGCCGCCACCGGCACCAGCCCGATCGGGATCGTGGTTGATTCGGCCGGCAACATCTACACCGCCAACGAGGACTCGGACAATGTGTCGAAGATCACGCCGGGCTCTTACCCGGCTCCACCGGCCAGGCCCGCGGCGCCTTCGGCAGCTGTTGGAAGCGCCGGGAGCGGGACGGTAACGGTCACGGTTGCAGCCAATGCGGCCTCGGCGGCTTTCGGTGCGCCGTCGTCCTATGTCCTCACCGCGTCTCAGGATGCTTCGAAGAGCTGCACCGTCAGCTTCCTTGAGTCCTCCTGCATAGTGAGCGGGCTGACTATCGGAACCGCATACACGTTCACCTCAAAGGCAAGACTTGCGACCTGGCAAACCGCGCCGTCGGCTGCATCCAACAGCGTGCGCTTCACCCCCAAGTTCGCGCTCACCGTCTCCAGGGGCGGAGGCGGAAGCGGGGCGGTCAGCGGCTCGGGGATCGACTGCGGAGCCACCTGCTCGGCCGAGTTCGATGAAGGGACGACAGTGACCCTCACCGCAACGCCGGCATCCGGTTCACGGTTCACCGGATGGAGCGGTGCCTGCTCAGGCGCTTCGACCTGCACGGTGACCATGGACGCCGCAAAGGCAGTGACCGCCGAATTCGAGCCGACGCCCACCCCGACCCCTACCCCCACCCCGTCCAACCGGTTCACGATCGCCGCCTCCACGGCCGGCACCACCTCCATTCGCTCCCGGGTTCGCGTGCCGGGCGCCGGCAGGATCAGCCAGCGGGGAACCCGCTCCAGTGCCTCGGGGGCTGCCGCACGCGCTCTGGTCTGCACCGACTCGAAGAAGGCCGGCCGGGCCGGCACCTACACGCTGACCTGCCGGGCGAACGCCGCGACGCGTCGCGCCCAGCGCTCAGGGAGAGTCCGGGTGGTGCTGAGAACGACCTTCACGCCGAGCGGTGGGAAGGCCCGGACCATCATCCGGACCGTGACCCTCCCGGCCCTGAAGCCGGGCTACGCCGGGTAGGTTCATCCTGCTGCATGAGCAGCAGATCAGCCGGAGGCCAGTACGGCGAGCAATCTCTCCGGCGAGGCGACGGCGACGACCGGCCCGGCTAGCCGGTGGCCAGTTCACCGGAATGACAACGTAGGGCGCTCTAGCGCAGCGGCGCTACTGCCGTCAGTCGGAGATTCGCTGGGCTCTGAAGCCGACCCCCGGTTTCGCATCGAACTTTGGCTGACCGATAGCAACCAGAGAGCTCCACGGTTTCGGCAGAGACCGCGAATCGTTCTGCGTCAAGAACTGATCGAACAGCCCGTACTTGCCGATCACCTTGGCGCAGGAGATCCCGAAAGCGTTGATCTGGTAGCTGCCCTTAAGGAACGGGCGCTTGTCGATCGTTTGGTCGCTGGCGACTTTGAAGTTTGGCGCGCAGGGCGCGTTCCTCGGCCCCTGTGCCGGTGCAGCTAGCGCTCTGCTTGCGACCTTCGTGGCCGTGAAATAGTCACCAGCCACGGCCGAGAACTTGGGGCTGCGCTTTGCGACCGAGTACCTCCATGGCAGCGGCAAAGAGGTTTTCGCGCCCTGCGTCAAGAACTGATCGAAAAGCCCGTAATCACCGGCGACAACCTCGCAGCTGACTCCAAGCGCGGCGAGCCGGTAAGTCCCCTTCGCGATCGCGTGGTTGGCGATCTTGTCGTTGCGCACAACCTTGAAGCTGCCGCAGTCCTTAGGCTGAGCCGCTGACGCTGCCGGGGCTCCGATCGCGGCGGTAGCGACAATCGAGACGGTAACCGGAGCCAGCCGTCGCAGCCTCAGCATCGCTACTGGCCCAGGTAGGGCGAGAGTCTGAAGCCGCTTGATCCGGCTCGCTGCGCACCCGCTAGAAGCGACAGACAGAAAACCTTCGAAAGGCGCATCACATGACCATAAGCGATGTGCTCGACACGTGCGCCGGGCCCGCAGCGCCCGGCCTGCCTTCACAACGCCCGGCTGGAACACCAACCAGCAGTGCTGGAGCTCGAACTGCCAGCGCCAGGTTGAGTACAAGGCGGAGATTCTCAACGCCGGCCAGCAGGCGTTCGTCGACGGCTCGCACCTCGGTTTTGCGGTTGGTGTAGCCGGTGCGCTGCTGGCGATCGCGATCACCTGGTTCTTCTGCCCGCGGCAGGCGGCCGAGCTGGCGACCTACGCCAAGGTTGCCGGGGACGAGGCACCCGGCCAATAGATCTGCTGTTGGCCTCGCAAAGAGTCGCGCGAAACGCCGACTCCCCGCTTGCCCCGCAAAGAGTCGGCGACTCTCTGCTGCTGAGGCAGGTAGTCGGGCCCGGTGCTCTCGAGTCTCGCGACTGTCGGCGCCCGGTGACCCGCAATCCAGTACGATCGCCGAATGCTGAGATCCCGCAGGTCACTTTCGCTCCTTCCCCTCATCGTCTTGGCGGCCGCTTTCGGCCCTGCCTCCGTGGCTGGTGCGGCTGAGCCGGCGTCCGATCCGGTCCCTGAGAATTCTCCCCGGGACTTCTCCATGGAGCTGACAGCCCGTTCGGCGAAGTGGGCCAAGCAGGCGGGCGGCGAGCGGCTCTACACGCTGACGCTGTCGGGGGTTTCGAAGTCGGCGAAAATTCGTTCGATCTCCAAGTCGGGAAGAACCTCTGTCGCCCGGATGCCCTTCCGCGGGCTGCCTCCGTACTGGAATGATTACGGCGAACGTTCGGGCCAGTTCACAGACGGCGGCGAATCGGCCCAGGCGCCGCGGGCGGTGATCGCGGTACCTGGAGTCAACGGTGTCCTGCTGGTTCAGTTGCCCCAGCTGCAGAGCAGCTCGGCCGGCAAGCTCGTCTTCACCGCGCGCCTGCTTGTGGACACCGATCTTGCGCGCTACCAGGTCAGGAAGATCGGTGGCCGATACTTCCTCAAGGACGACCTTGACAACTTGACCGCAGTCAGGGTGCCGCGCAACCGCAGCGACGTGCACGTCGTCCTTGACTTCCCCCGAAAAAGGGAACTGCCGCCCGCTGAGCCGACCTCCGAGCTGAGCGCCGCACCGGCACCGGGCGCCGCAATCGGGAAGGCAAGCGGCGGCCAAATCCGGGCTAACAACGAAGGTGTGAATCCAGGGACGTGTAACGGGGTCAGGTCTTCATACCTGCACCGTTGCTGGACGGGCGACATGCCCATCTCTGACGTCCGACCAGAGACGACGTCAGGGAGCAGGAATCCCATGTGCCCCGCGAGCCTCACTTCCACGATACGGAATCCCAACGCGATGAACTCCCCGGGAGTCTCGATCGTCGGCTCGGGACGGCCCTCCTACTTCTACTACCACAACGTCGGGATCGTCGCGATGTCGTTCTGGGGCTCGGACATGGCCGGGGCCGGTTGGTGGTGCTCCACGGTGGCCGGCGGCACCCAGGGTGACCCACTTCTAGGGGTCATCTGGGGTCCTGCTCCAAACTTCTGTGCCGTACACAGCCGGCTTTGCGCGGGATACCGGAACGGGAATACCTTCGGGATCAGCAACGATTGGGTTACCTGGTACACCACCGACCGCTGCAGCGCGTTCATTGCATCGTGGTCCGCCAGAGGCCGGTGCTGGTAGCCGGGCGGATTCAGGCTCCCCGACGCGAGGTTTCTGGAGCAGCGAGTCGCTGAATGGCGGTGGAAGCAGGATTCTGCTGCGCTGCCCTGCTTACCCGTGACCCTGACTTCGCCCGCTTCGGCTGATCCGAAGCAAGGCGGCGGCTGGGCCGAACCCGCCGCGCGCAACTCGGCGCCAGGCTCGGCGTTCCAGAAGGTGAGGAAGAAATCACCCGGACAAGGAGGTCAGGGATGTTCAAGAGGACACTTTCAACTGTGGTCATAGGTGGAACGCTGCTGGCTGCGGCGGCCCTGCCGGGGGCCGCGGTCGCGGCCAACCCGAACGCCGCGGACCTGAAGAACGCTGCGCGGCAGTGTCGGGCCGAGCAGGGGTTGACGGCCGAGTCCAGGAACGCGTTTCGCGTCAAGTACGGCACCGGCGCCAACGGCAGGAACGCGTTCGGCAGGTGCGTCGCGGCGCGTGCTCGCGCAAATGCCGAGCTAAAGCAGTCGGCGACTAGGGCCTGTCTCGTTGAGCGCGGCCGGAGCCCTGAGTCCCGGAACGCGTTCGAGCTGAAGTACGGCGCAGCCGGAAATCCGCTGAAGGCCTGCGTCGTGGTTCGCATGGTCCCGGTATCCGGCTAGCCGGCCGACCGCCAGGACTCGGGCCGGCGCCACCGGGGTGAGGTTTGCCTCGGTGGCGCCTTGCTGTGGGGAAAGACTCGCTGGCCGAAGCAGGGCCCGTGGAGCAGAGACTCGATCGCCGGCCGCTGGTCGTGCGTAGACTGAGAGCAGATGCCTACCGCCGCCACTCTCGCCATCGGGGTTATCGCCGTGATCAAGATCGCGAGCTTCGTCTTCGTCGTGCGTAGTGCCCTTCGCCCTCCGCCCGTTGGGTCCGCCGACATGGACGGCCCGGACGGCAGCTGGCGCTGGTGGGAAGAGTTCGGCCCCGAGCCCGAGCCCGAGCCCCAGCAGCCGGGCGGGGCCAGCCGGGAACTCACCCGCGTCTAGCTGGCCTCTGTCCGGGCCACAAAGACTCGTCGGCTACCTAGAAGCGTCTCTGGCTTCACACGCGAGAGGTCGCAGGTTCGAACCTGGCCGCGCCCATTCAGAGCCCGGAAACTAAGGCCAAGAGGCCGGTCGGTTCAAACCCAGCCCGCCGGCAGGTGCAGGGTTAGAAGCTAGCGGAAGCAACCCTTGAGGAACGACGTCAGCGGCGGAGTCATCACCTTGTCACCCGGCTGGCCGATCAGCGAGGCCACCTGGTCGTGGGTAAGGCCGCGGGCGTTAATGGCCCGGTTGCCGCTGATGCCCAGCGAAGCGAG
>JAULZA010000146.1:0-46213 GCA_032117575.1 Mycolicibacterium sp. | reverse complement strand
ATGTCGCGGGCCAAGCGCCGGACCGGGCCCTTGTCCCGGCCGATCAGGTACGCCTCTTCGCCGGCCTTCATCCGCTCGTTGCGCTCGGAGATGATCGAGCGCTGGCGGGCCCGGTCCGCCTGACGCTCCTCCTTGGTCATCGTCTTGCGGGCTGCCTTGCGCCGCTGACGCGCCTCGGCGGTGGTCATCGGAGCGGGCGCGACCGGGCCGCGGCGTTTGTCCTTCTCGCTGCGCTTGGGGGTCGGGCGACCCTTCGGCGCGGTCGTGCCGACCGTGTCGATCGGGCCGGCGGTGCTCTCGTTCTCGGCGGCGCCGTCCGCCTCGTCGTCGTTGCGGTCGGCGCCGTTATTGCGGCGGCCCAGCAGTTTCACGCCTGTCAGGTTACTTCGCGCATCGGCAGGTTGGCGCAAGCACGTCCTGGACTGGCCAGCGTCCGGCCAGCGTCCGGCCACCGTCCGGCCGTCGACCGGCCACCGTAGCCTGCTGGGATGGCCTTGGGAGCGCGGGTGCTGATAGCCCCCGACTGTTTCGGCGACAGCCTGACCGCCGTGCAGGCGGCCCATTCGATGGCCGCGGGCTGGCGGTTGGCCCGGCCGGCCGACCAGCTGGTGCTGCTGCCGTTGTCCGACGGCGGGCCCGGCTTCGTGGCGGCGCTGACGGCAGGGCGGCGGCACCTTCGGGTGCAGGCTGCGCGGGTGAGCGGGCCGCTGGCCGAGCCTGTCGCGGCCCAGTGGGCGTTCGATCCGGCCACCGCGACGGCCTATGTCGAAAGCGCTCAGGCATGCGGGCTGGCGCTGCTGAACGGTCCGCCTACCGTGCACACCGCGATCGCCGCCACCAGCACCGGCGTGGGACAGCTGATCGACGCCGCCGTCGGCTCAGGTGCGCGGACCGTCGTCGTAGGGCTGGGCGGTAGTGCCTGCACCGACGGGGGACGGGGCATGGTCGAGGCGCTCGGCGGCCTCTCCGCGGCGCGCCGTACGCTGGCGGCAGTTCGCCTGATCGCCGCGACCGACGTTGAGCACCCGCTGCTGGGGCCGTCCGGGGCGGCGCGGGTGTTCGGCCCGCAGAAGGGTGCCGATGCAGCCACCGTCGAGTTTCTTGAGGCTCGGCTGCAGGACTGGGCTGCGCTGCTGGAAGCCGACGGCGGGGCAGACGTCCGCGAGCTGCCCGGCGCCGGCGCGGCCGGGGGCCTGGGCGCGGCGCTGCTGGCCCTGGGCGCACGTCGCGAGTCCGGTGCGGCGCTGATCGCGCGGCACCTCGGCGCCGAGCAGCAGATGGCGTCCGCTGCAATTGTGGTGACCGGGGAAGGGCGGCTCGACGAGCAGTCGTTGCACGGCAAGGTGGTCGGGTCGCTGGCCGCGGCGGCCCGCCCGCACCGACTTCCGGTGCTGGTGTTCGCCGGTCAGGTGGCACTGGGGCCCGAGGCCATGGCGGCCGCCGGCATCCGCGCCGCGTACTCGGTGGCCGACTACGCCGGGTCGGTGCGACGGGCCATCGACGACGCCGCGGCGCAACTGTCGGGGCTGGTGGAGCGCACGGCGGCGGCCCTGCCCGCGGAGTCGGAGGAATAGCCGCCGGGCGGGTACCGTTGTCACTGCTTGGGTTGACTCTGTGTGAAACCCATCCCGACGCCCATCCCCACGAATTTTCCGCACGAGGGAGACCTAATGACTGACGAGTCGTCCACCGCGACCGAGACCACCACCCACGGCGTCACCATGTCCGACGCCGCGGCTGCCAAGGCCAAGTCGCTGCTGGACCAGGAAGGCCGCGACGACTTGGCGCTGCGGATCGCCGTGCAGCCCGGCGGCTGCGCCGGCCTCAAGTACAACCTGTTCTTCGACGACCGGACCCTCGACGGCGACCTGAACGCCGACTTCGGTGGTGTCCGGCTGACCGTCGACCGGATGAGCGCCCCGTACGTGGAGGGCGCCACCATCGACTTCGTCGACAGCATCGAGAAGCAGGGCTTCACCATCGACAACCCGAACGCCACCGGGTCCTGCGCCTGCGGCGATTCGTTCAACTGATCGCTGCTGACTGATCGGCTGTGTGCTCAGGGCGGTCCTGATCTGGGCGGATTCAAGCCCTGCGTCAGTACTGGGCAGCGGTGCGCAGCAGGTACGAGCACACCAGCAGCTTGTTGTCCTGACGCAGCAACTGGGCCACACCCTGTTCCTGGTCGCGGGCCTTACGTGATGTCGACGCCGGTGCCACCTTCATGGTGAACAGCACCTGCGCCTGATACGAGGAATTCATCACGATCTTGTCGATCGAGGTGACGTCCGCGCGGGCGAACTGCTTACGGAAGGCGTCGCTGGCCAGCCGGGCCAGCGCCATATCGGACTTGCGGTCCTTGATGGCGTCGAACATGCCGCACAACGTATTGCGGGCCACCGTCTCGGTATCGCCGTCCGACAGCGCAGTCAGGTAGTTCTGGATCGAGGACTTGGCGGCCGAGTCGGTGAACGCCGCCATGCCCCCGGCGGACTTGTTCGAGCCGAACAGCGCCACCACGGCGATCAGAGCGGCCGCCACCCCTAGAGCCAGCAGACTCCACAGCAGTGCCCGTTTGCCTCCGCCGCCCGGTTGGGCAGGCTCCGGATAGCCCACCGGCGGCGGCAACGGCCCCGGATACAGCCCCGGGTAGGAATATGCGGGTGCACCGGGGAACGGCTGACCCTCGGCGCCGCCCGGCTGGTGGGGCGGATACGGGCCAGCCATCAATGGTTCTCCTACCCAAACTCGTCGGCAATGTGGACTACGCGCAGCTGAGCCGCTTCGACCCCATCGGTGCGCGGGCCATATAGTCGGCTCCTAATGTTGCAGGCTAGCGCACCCGCCTGGCCTGCCCGACCAACGAAGGGGCGGACGTCGTCGTGACCATCGCCGTAACGGGATCCATCGCCACAGACCACCTGATGCGCTTTCCGGGGCGTTTCTCCGAGCAGTTGCTCGCCGAGCACCTGCAGAAGGTGTCGCTGAGCTTCCTCGTCGACGACCTGGTGGTCCACCGCGGCGGGGTGGCTGGAAACATGGCGTACGCCATCGGCGTGCTCGGCGGTGACGCGGCGCTGGTCGGCGCGGCGGGAGTCGACTTCACCGACTACCGGGAATGGCTGGAGTCTGCCGGTGTCAATTGCGCGAACGTCCTTATCTCCGACACCCAGCACACCGCCCGGTTCGTCTGCACCACCGATCTGGACATGGCGCAGATCGCGTCTTTCTACCCCGGCGCGATGTCGCTGGCGCGCAACATCAAGCTGGCGGATCTGGTGTCCGCCGCCGGCAAGCCCGAACTGGTGATCGTCGGCGCCAACGATCCCGAGGCGATGTACGCCCACACCGACGAGTGCCGCAGCCTGGGTCTGGCCTTTGCCGCCGACCCCTCGCAGCAGCTCGCCCGGCTTTCCGGCGAGGAGATCCGTCGGCTCGTCGACGGAGCGACCTACCTGTTCAGTAACGACTACGAGTGGGACCTGATGCTGTCCAAGACCGGCTGGACTGAGGCCGACGTCCTCGCCCAGGTCGGCCTGCGGGTCACCACGCTGGGCGCCAAGGGCGTCGACATCATCGGCGCCGACGGCACCAACATCCACGTCGGCGTCGTCCCGGAGACCGCGCAGGTGGACCCGACGGGTGTCGGCGACGCGTTCCGGGCCGGGTTCCTCACCGGCCGCGGAGCCGGTCTGGACCTCGAACGCTCGGCCCAGCTGGGCTCGCTGGTCGCGGTGCTGGTCCTGGAGACCACCGGCACGCAGAACTGGGCCTGGGACCTGGGCACCGCGAGGGAGCGTCTGACCGACGCCTTCGGGCCGGAGGCCGCCGGGGAGATCATCCCCGCGTTGAACGCCTGACCCGTCGGGCGGCATTTCGGGTGCCGGCCGTCGCGGCGGCCCCGGCGGCGATCCAGGGTCCGGCGACGATCACCGGATCCATCCAGGTGTGGTTGAGGTCGGCCCGGCCGGTTCCCCACCGCGACGAGAGCCCATGGTGGGTGAACTCGCTGCGCACTCCGGTCTCGGTGATCGGGTTGTCCGGACGCAGGGTGAACAGCGAGGCCAGATGTGCCTCCACGGCGTTGATCCGGGTCGGCGCCCAGCAGCAGCAGCCAGTGCGCGGCACGGCCCTCGCTGAACCGGTATGCCAGCCGGCGCACCCGGCTAAAGCTGAACGGGGTAGTGCGGCTCGCTGATCTGCGGCACGATGCTGTGCTCGACGAAGATCGCGTACCAGAGCAGGAAGATCAGCACAGTCCACAGTCGCCGGCTGTGGTCGCTCTCGCCGGCCCGGTGCTCGTCGAGCATGGCCCGCACCGCCACCAGGTCGACCAGATGCCCGGCCTGTGAGACGTCGATCATGCCGTAGGCCCAGTCCATCAGTTCCCCGGACCGCAGCCAGTGCCGGATCGGCACTGGGAAGCCGAGTTTGGCCCGGTGGAGCACGTGGGCGGGCACGATCGGCTCCAGCGCCCGGCGCAGCGCGTACTTCGTTGTGGTCCGGGTGATCTTCTGGTCGAACGGCAGCCTGGAGGCGACGGCGAAGACCTCCGGATCCAGGAACGGCACCCGCAACTCCAGGGAGTTGGCCATGGTCATCTTGTCGGCCTTGACGAGGATGTCGCCGCGCAGCCAGGTGAATAGGTCGATGTGCTGCATCCGGGCCACCGGGTCCCAGCCCGTCGACTCCGCGTAGACGGCGGCGGTGACGTCGGTGTGGGTCCACTCCGGTGTGAAGCCGGGCAGCACCGTGCGCAGTTGCTCGTCGGAGAAGCTGCGGGCGTTGCCGTAGTAGCGCTCCTCCAGCGTCAGCGAGCCGCGGTGCAGCAGGCTTTTGCCGCGCATGCCCTCGGGCAGCGGCTTGGATGCCTTGCCGAGCGACTTGCGAACACCCTTGGGCAGGTAGTCGAACGGTTTGAGCGACAGCGGCTCTCGGTAGATGGTGTAGCCGCCGAACAGCTCGTCGGCGCCCTCGCCCGACAGCACCACTTTGACGTGCTTGCGCGCCTCGCGGGCGATGAAGAACAGCGGAACCAGCGCCGGGTCGGCCACCGGCTCGTCGAGGTACCAGACGATCTCGGGCAGCGCGGCCACGAATTCGGCCTGGCTCACCACCTTGGCGACGTGCCGGGCGCCGATGGCCTCCGCGGAGGCGACGGCTACGTCCACCTCGGAGAACCCTTCCCGCTCGAATCCGGTGGTGAAGGTGATCAGCCGCGGGTTGTGCCGAATCGCCAGCGCGGCGATGGCAGTGGAGTCGATGCCGCCCGAGAGGAACGCCCCCACGGTGACGTCGGCGCGCATGTGCTTGGCGACGGAGTCCTCCAGCACCGCGGTGATCTCGTCGTAGCGGGCCTGTTCGCCGCCGTCGACGAACGGCACCGCGGCGAACCGCGGTCGGAAGTACCGGGTGATCTCGGGGGAGTGGCCGGGGCGGATCACCGCGTAGCAGCCGGACTCCAGGCGGCGAACCCCGCGGTGCAGAGTCTCCGGTTCCGGTACGTACTGCAGCACGGTGTAGTGCTGCAGGGCCCGGGTGTCGATCTCGGTGTCCAACCCGAGGATGCCGGCCAGGTCCAGCAGGCACTTCTTCTCGCTGCCGACCGCGGTTCCGCCCGGGCCAGTTGCCATGAACAGCGGTTTGATGCCGAACGGATCGCGGGCGCAGAACAGCTCCCGGCGGGCGGTGTCCCACAGCGCGAAGGCGAACATGCCGCGCAGCCGGCCCAGCGCCTCGGTGCCCCAGTAGTGGTAGGCGGCGACGATCGCCTCGCCGTCACCGTCGGTGTGGAACACCGCACCGAACTCCGACCGCAACACCTGACGTAGTTCGAGGTAGTTGTAGATCTCGCCGTTGAAGACCAGGACGTAGCGGTCCGGTTCCTCCGGCGGCCCCCAGCGCAGCGGCTGATGAGAGTGGGCGATATCGATGATCGAGAGCCGGTTGAAACCGAGCACAACTGTCCCTGATGTCGCCGGCCCTCCGGCTCCGGTGCCCGATGTCGCCGGCCCTCCGGCTCCGGTGCCCGATGTCGCCGGCCCTCCGGCTCCGGTGCCCGATGTCGCCGGCCCTCCGGCTCCGGTGGCATCCGACCAGGTTCCCGGCTCGTCCGGACCCCGGTGACGCATCAGATGCGACGCACCCGCCACCGCGTCGACGGTGTCGTCGGTGATGGCGCCGGCCGCGTGTCCTACCAGGGCAAGCAGTCCGCACATCCGGCCAAGTATGCCCGAACCGGCACCACCGCCCGAACCGGTATCCAACCGATTCGGCAGGTGTGTCGGCTTGTTGCCCATCGGTGGTCTACGCTGCGTAGTATTCGAGTGGCGATGTGCCCTTGAGTGACCTCTGTCATAGGGGCGCCCGGGGTCATCGGCCCAGCTTGTGACACAGGAGGCGCCAAGTGACACCACGCGAGCTAGGCGATACCACCACCGGCTCCCGGAACCGGTCCAGCCGCTGGCGGAGATTAGCGCTGGGCGTCGGCCTCGCAGGCTTGGCTGCCACCCTCAGCGGTTGTAGCTGGCGGGAAGCCTTAGCGCTCGGGTGGCCCAATGGCATCACCCCCGAGGCGCACGCGATGCACACGCTGTGGCTGTGGTCGGTGATCGCCGCCCTCGTGATCGGTTTAGCCGTCTGGGCGTTGATGTTCTGGTGCGCCGCGGCCTTCCGTAAGAAGAAGGGCGACGAGGAAATGCCCCGCCAGTTCGGCTACAACATGCCGTTGGAGCTGGTGTTGACGGTGGTCCCGTTTCTGATCATCTCGGTGCTCTTCTACTTCACGGTGCTCACCCAGGACAAGGTCCTGAAGAAGGAGCCCAATCCGGAGGTGGTGATCGACATCACCGCGTTCCAGTGGAACTGGAAGTTCGGTTACCAGAAGGTGGCCTTCGCCGACGGCTCGTTCAACTACGAGGGCGCCGACCCCGCCCGCAAGGCTGCGGTGCTGTCGAAGCCGGAAGGCACCGACAAGCATGGCGAGGAGAAGGTCGGCGCCATCCGCGGGATGAACCCGGAGGACCGCTCCTACCTCAACTACAACAAGGTCGAGACGCTGGGCAGCAGCGATGAGATCCCCGTCCTGGTGCTCCCGGTGGGCAAGCGCATCGAGTTCCAGCAGGCATCCGCCGACGTCATCCACTCGTTCTGGGTCCCGGAGTTCCTGTTCAAGCGCGACGTGTTCCCGAATCCTGAGGCCAACCACTCGGAGAACATCTGGCAGATCTCTGAGATCACCGAGACCGGAGCCTTCGTCGGACGTTGCGCAGAGATGTGCGGCACCTACCACGCGATGATGAACTTCGAGGTTAGGGCGGTTCCGGCCGACGACTTCAAGACTTACCTGCAGGCGCGCGCTGCCGGCAAGAGCAATTCCGAGGCATTGCAGGCGATCAACCAGCCGCCACTGGCGACCAGCACCAAGCCGTTCGACACTCGCCGTGGCGAACGAGTGACTCCCAAGCAGCAGATGGCCGCCGCGCAGGCGAACAAGTAGGAGAGCGTCGGAACATGCGTATCGAAGCCAGGCTTTTCGAAATTCTCACCGGATTCTTCGTCCTCGCTGCTGTCGCCTACGGCGTGCTGACCGCGGTCTTCCAGTTTCCGAAGGGCTCCGTCGAGTGGGCCGGAACCACGGCGCTGGTCATGACGGCCGGCTTGTCGCTGATCATCGGCACGTTCTTCCGGTTCATCGCCCGCCGCCTCGATACCCGTCCGGAGGACTACGAGGACGCGGACATCGCCGATGGCGCCGGGGAGCTGGGCTTCTTCTCGCCGCACAGCTGGTGGCCGATCCTGATCGCCCTGGCTTTCTCGACCACTGCCGTCGGTGCGGCAATGTGGCTGCCCTGGCTGATCGCGGTCGGCATCGTGTGCGTGTTGGCAGCGGTCTGCGGATTGGTCTTCGAGTACTACGTCGGTCCTGAGAAGCACTGACCTCGCCAGGCGGCCAATGCGGCGCGCATGGGGGTCCGTTGGGTAGTGTTTGCGTGGGTACGGCTGCAGCCACCAGGCGAACGCCCACTCCCCGGGGCATGTGCAGTCGAAAGAGGATAGTCAGCAGATGAGCGGGCCCAATCCGCCGGAACGGGAACTGGGCGGTCAGCCATCGGATGACCGGGCCGGCGACCGGGAGGAACTGACCGATACCGGGTTTTCCCGTGCCTATTCTGCTCCCGAGTCCGAGCAGTACACCATCGCGCCGTACATGCCGGCCGAGATCGAGCTCTACGACTACGACGCCTACGAGCAGTCGGCTGCGGGCGATGAGCTGCCGCCGCCGAGATGGCCCTGGGTGGTCGGCATTACGGCCATTGTCGCGGCGATCGCGCTGGTGGCTTCGGTCGCGTTGCTGGTGACCAACCGCGACACCAAGAACACCGCTACCCCGGCCACCACCACCGTCACCACCCCGCCGGTGCAGGACCAGATCACCACCACGACGCCCCCGCCGCCGCCCCCGCCGGCACCGCCCCCGACCGAGGTTGCGCCACCGCCACCGCCGCCCCCGCCGCCGCCGACCGAGACGGTCACCGTCACCTCGGAGGCCCCGCCGCCTCCGCCCCCGCCGCCGGCCCCGGAGCCGGCCCCGGAGCCACCCCCGCCGCCGCCGCCGGTGACAACCACACCGCCACCGCCACCGACTACCACGACGCAGGCCGGACCTCGGCAGGTCACCTACACCGTGACCGGCACCAAGGCGCCCGGCGACATCATCACAGTGACGTATGTCGACGCGTCAGGCCGCCGACGGACCCAGCGCAACGTCTACATCCCGTGGTCGCTGACGGTGACGCCGATTTCCCAGTCGGACGTCGGATCGGTGCAGGCGTCCAGCCTGTTCCTGGTCAGTAGGCTGAACTGCTCCATTACGACAAGCGACGGGACGGTGCTGTCATCGAATCAGAACAACGCGGCGCAGACGAGTTGCTGATGGCTCCCGAATCAACGGAACACGTGGCCGAACACTCCGCCGGACGTTCCCCGGACGCGGTCGACCGCATCATGGTCGGCGCCTGTGGGGCGATCTGGCTGGCGCTGCTGGCCACCAGCGTGTTCGCCACCGTAGCGCTGGTCAAACTCGGCAGTGGGCGTCCCGGCGACGGGGAGGGCCAGTCCTCATGGGTGCTCTACAGCATCATCATCGTGTCGGCACTCGTCATTCTCGGCGCTATTCCGCTGCTGCTGAGAGCTCGCCGGAACGCGCTGGCTGAACCCGGCCGGCACGAGTCCGCAGCTGCGGAGACGGTGGCTCCGGTGCGCCCCACCGAGGCGCCTACGGAGAAGATGAGGATCTTCGGGGTGGACCCCTACGCGAGCCGCACGGCGGAGTCGACGGAGCAACCCAAGGTATCGCCCGCACTGGCCGCGATGGTGGACCGGTTGTGGTTGCGGGGCACCACCGCTCTGCTGTCGGCCATGGGTGTGGCGTTGATCGCGGTTTCCATCGGTACCTATCTGCTGGCCGGCGGTAGTGACACGGCAGCCTGGGTCGGATTCGGCTTGGCCGGCGTCATCACCGTGGCGATGCCGGCGGTGTTGGCCTTCTTCCACCGACAGCTCGGTGAAGCCGTGGAGGAAGCCGGCCTGTAGGCCTGCGGTGCCCGGGCGCACGACTTCGCGTGCTGCCCGGGCACCCATCAAATGCTGCTTCGGACCTACTGCGCGGCCTGTGCCGGCGTCAGCGGTGCGAACTGCGCAGGTGCCGGCTTCGGGGTGAGTTCCTGATATCGCGGTGCCGGCTTGGGGGTCAGCAGGGCGCAGGTTCCCTCCGCCACACAGGGCGGGGCAGTGTCAGTGCCCGGGGCTGCAAAGCCGGTGGGGGCGAAGGCCAGCGCTCCGCCGATCAGGGCCGCTCCCGCGGCGGTAACGACGGTCGCGGACAGGGTTCGAATTGCCGGGCGGATTGCCATAGTGATGCTCCTCGGTTCGTGGTTCTCGATCTCGTGACGTCGGACTTCGTTTCTCGGACGGACTTCGTAGTCAGACGTCGTAGTTGGACATTGCCAACGTATGGACGCCGGCTGGGGCGCAGCTAGCCGCAACGTGGGTGCGGGCTATGAATCACCGGGGGAGGGGAGTGGTCCATCTGAACCCCGATCGCGGCGCAATGAAGAAGGCCCCAGCCTGATCGGCTGGGGCCTTCTTCATCGAGCGACTACTTCTTGTAGCGGCCGTTTCCGTTGCCGCTTCCGTTGCCGTTCCCGTTGATCTCGGTGTCCTGGTACTCCTTCAGAGCGGTCAGGGCCCGTACCTCGGAGGTATGCGCCGCCTGGTTCAGTGCGGCATCCTCGGACGCCGGATCGGCGGTCAGGAAGCTGCCGCTACCAGGCCTGCCGGCCGCGCCCAGCTTGTTCATCCGCTTCGGCAGGGCAGCGCCCTCGTACTCCAGCGGAATCGGGTGGCCGTGATCGTCGACCGGACCCAACGGCTGATGCAGCTCGATGTAGGCACCATGCGGAAGCCGCTTGAGGATGCCCGTCTCAATGCCGTGCTCCAGCACGTCACGGTCACTGCGCTGCAGGCCGACTGCCCACCGGTAGGCGAAGAAGAAGGCCAGCGGAGGCACCACCAGCATTCCGATTCGTCCGATCCACGTGGTCGCGTTCAGCGAGATGTGGAAGTTGTAGGCGATGATGTCGTTGCAGGCGCTCAAGGTGATCACCAGGTAGAACGCGATCACCATGGCACCGATGCCGGTGCGCACCGGCACGTCACGCGGACGCTGCAGCAGGTTGTGATGAGCGTTGTCGCCGGTGAATCGCTTCTCCAGCCATGGGTAGGCGATCAGCAGCGCGAACACGACGCCCATGATGACCGCCACCCACACGGCGGCCGGGATGGTGTGGTTGCCGATGTAGATCTCCCACGCCGGGAAGAGGCGGATAAGGCCGTCGGTCCAGAGCATGTAGAAGTCGGGCTGGGAACCGGCCGATACCTGCGAGGGCTTGTAGGGGCCGAGCTGCCAGATCGGGTTGATCTGCAGCAGACCGCCCATCAGGCCCAGGACGCCGACGATCATCGCGAAGAACGCGCCGCTCTTCACCGCGAACACCGGCAGAACCCGCACACCGACGACGTTGTGCTCGGTGCGGCCGGGGCCGGGGAACTGGGTGTGCTTCTGGAACCACACCAGCGCCAGGTGGGCGCCGATCAACCCCAGCATGATTCCCGGGAAGATCAGGATGTGCACTGCGTAGAGGCGCGGGATGATGATGTTGCCGGGGAAGTCGCCGCCGAAGATCGCCCAGTGCAACCAGGTGCCCACCAGCGGAATGCCCAGGGTGATCGAGGAGAGTGCCGCGCGGATACCGGTGCCCGACAGCAGATCGTCCGGAAGCGAGTAACCGAAGAAGCCCTCGAACATGGCCAGGATGAACAGCAGCGCGCCGATCACCCAGTTGACCTCGCGGGGTCGTCGGAACGCGCCGGTGAAGAACACCCGGGCCATGTGCACCATGATCGAGGCGGCGAAGAGCAGCGCCGCCCAGTGGTGCACCTGCCGGACGAACAGGCCGCCGCGGACCTCGAAGCTGATGTTCAGCGCGGTCTCGTAGGCTTTCGACATCTGAATGCCACGCAGCGGCTGATAGACGCCTTCGTAGGTGACTTCGGCCATCGACGGGTCGAAGAACAGCGTCAGCCAGACGCCGGTCAGAAGCAGGATGATGAAGCTGTACAGCGCTACCTCACCCAGCAGGAACGACCAGTGTGTGGGGAAGACCTTGTTCAGCTGACGCCGCAAAGCCGCCGACGGGTGGTATCGGGAATCGATGTTGTCGGCAGCTTTGTTGACGTGGTCAGCGACGTTGATGCTCATGATCTGCGCTCCCAGAAGGCCGGTCCAACGGGTTCGATGAAGTCGCCGTTGGCGACGAGGTAACCGTCTTTGTCGATAGTAATAGGCAATTGCGCCAATGCGCGCGCCGCTGGTCCGAAAATTGGCCGTGCGAAGTGCAGAGCGTCGAACTGCGACTGGTGGCACGGGCACAGGATGCGGTATGTCTGCTGTTCGTACAGCGACGACGGGCAGCCCAGGTGTGAGCAAACCTTCGTGTAGGCGAACAGCTCACCGAAGTTGAAGCTCTCCTGGCCCTGGCGCTTGACTACTCGGGGCATGTCGACCGGCTTGATGCGGATCAGCATGACCGGGTTGCGCACGCCCATCCCGATGTGGGTGAGCCGCTCGTGGGACTCGAAGGTGGTGCCGTCGCCGTCCTCTTCGCGCCACGGGAAAACGGTCTCCATGCCGCCGGCGTCAATGTCCTCGGGGCGGATTTTGGTGAACGGCGACTCACCCGGCCGGCCGGTGGACCGGCCCAGGAAGATCGTTTCGCCTTTGTACCGGGGCGTCCAGTCCGACGTCCACAGCACGGCCTTGAGTCCGTCAGCGGTGGGAACCACCGGCTTCCACGGGTTCTTCACCAGACCGCCGAAGAGGGCCACCACGGTGCCCAGGCCGAAGGCTCCGGCGCCGATTCCCAGGGCGGCGCCGACCATCTTGCGACGCTTGATCGTCGAGGTCTCCAGGGCATTGACCAGGGTTGCCGCGGTGGCTTTGCGCTCCACTTCGGAAGAACGTCCGTCGTGGCGATCCTGGATGGAGATCTCCTCGGGGATGAACCGCTTCTGGTACAACACCGCACCGATGCCGATCGCCAGGATCGACAACCCGAAGGTGATGCCGTACATCGGCGTGGCCCAGGAGTAGAGCAGGTTGCCCTTGACGCCGTACGGCTTGTACTCCCAGGGCCAGAACAAGAAGACGAGCAGCAGCAGCAGGCCCATCAGCCCGCCGAAAATCAGCCAGCCCGCGACCAATCGCTCGGAGCGCTTCTCGGCACGCGTGCCGGGGACCGGCCAGCGGTCTTCCTTGAAGACCGTCTCGACGCCGTCCATTTTGGCGCCCAGCGCGGTGAGTTCTTCGTTTGACATGCGGGCGAGGTCGTCGCCGTGCGGCTGACTCGACTCGTTCATGACCGTGCCCCGATCCACATCGCGACCGCGATCGCGGCCGCCATACCGACGACGAAGATTGCCGCACCCTCCGGCACGGGGCCGAAGCCGCCGAGACCGTAGCCGCCCGGATTCATGGTCTGCGAGGCGGAGCGGACGTAGGCGACGATGTCCTTCTTCTCCTCGGGCGACAGCTGGCGGTCGGAGAACTTGGGCATGTTCTGCGGGCCGGTCAGCATGGCCGTGTAGATCTGTGCCGGGGTAGCCGGGTCCAGGCCGGGGGCGTACTTGCCCGAGGAGAGGGCCCCACCGCGGCCGGTGAAGTTGTGGCACGACGCGCAGTTGAGCCGGTAGAGGTCACCGCCGCGGGCGACATCGCCGTAGAGGGACCTGTCCGCGATCTCACCGTTGGCGTCCCGGGGAACCAGCGGTCCGCCGCCGTAGCTCTGGACATAGGCGCCCAGCGCGTCGGTCTGGGCCAGGTCGAAGATCGGATGCTTGCGGGCCGCCTGGGCCTCACCGCGCATGGCGGGCATCCGGCCCGTGTTGACCTGGAAGAACACTGCCGCCTCGCCAACGCCGGCCAGGCTGGGGCCACGACCCTCGACACCTTGCAGGTTTGCGCCGTGGCAGGTGATGCAGGCGGTCTCGTACAGCTGCTGTCCGGTGCGCAGCAGCGCGGACTGCGATTCGTCGGCGACAGCCACTTGCGGCTTCGGCGTCAGCGTGGCCGCCAGTACACCGGCGAACGCCAAACCGAAGAACAGCAGGACCGCACCGGTCAACCGACGATGAAGTCGCCGGCGCGACTTCGCACTCATGCCCGACCTGAACTTGAGCATGGAACCTCTTCTCTTCGACGGAGGAAGCAGATCGCTCATCAACGGATGAAGTAGATCGTGGCGAACAGCGCGATCCAGACGATGTCGACGAAGTGCCAGTAGTACGACACCACGATCGCCGCCGTCGCCTGGGCGGGGGTGAACTTGCTCATTCGGGTGCGCAGCAGCAGCAGGATGAAGGCGACGAGGCCGCCGACGACGTGCAAGCCGTGGAAACCGGTCGCCAGGTAGAAGACGCTGCCGTAGGCGCTGGAGGCGATCGTCGTACCCTCTTGCACCAGGTGGTAGTACTCGTAACCCTGCCCGAGGACGAAGAACAGGCCCATCAGGAAGGTCACGGTGTACCACCGGCGCAGCCCGAAGACGTCCCCGCGCTCAGCAGCGAAAACGCCCATCTGGCAGGTGAACGACGAGGCGATGAGCACCAGCGTTACCGGAACCGCCTGTAACAGGTTCAGCTCGGTCGGCGGCGGGGGCCAACTCCCGCCGGCCTGGGAGCGCGCGGTGAAGTACATCGCGAACAGCCCAGCAAAGAACATCAACTCACTGGACAGCCACACGATGGTGCCGACACTGACCATGTTCGGTCTGTTCAGCGAATGCACGCGCGACGTGATCGCAGTTCCTGAGGTACCTACAGCGCTCGTCACAGGAAGCAGTATGACGCTTTGTAGTTGATCAGGTACAGCCAGGGCCAGAAATAGTTCTAAGAAGTTTTGCCGACGCCCGAGTGCCGGTTGGCCGGGATCGGCTGACATGCGACGATCAGGCGGTGAATTCAGCGTCTAACGGGCCCCGCGAGGAGCAGTCGATCTCATCATGGCCGCAGGTCCTGGGCCGTTTGACGACCGGAGCGGAGTTGGCTGAGGGGCAGGCCGCCTGGGCGATGGACCAGATCATGGCGGGCTCGGCGACGCCGGCTCAGATTGCGGCTTTCGGCGTGTCGATGAAGATGAAATGCCCGACGCCGGCCGAGGTGCGGGAATTGGCCGACACCATGCTCCACTACGCACTGCCCGTTCCCACCGATGTCATCGGCACCGACACCGTGGACATCGTCGGCACCGGCGGGGATCGGTCCAACACCGTCAACCTCTCGACCATGGCGGCCGTGGTGGTTGCCGCGGCCGGTGTGCCGGTGGTCAAGCACGGCAACCGGGCAGCGTCATCGAAGAGTGGCGGCGCCGACATGCTCGAGGCACTCGGTGTGCGCATCGACTTGGGGCCCGACCAGGTGGCCCGCTGTGTCCAGGAGGTCGGCATCGGGTTCTGCTTCGCCCCGGTCTTCCACCCGTCCTTTAAATACGCCGGTCCGCCGCGTCGGGAGATCGGCGTGCCGACGGTCTTCAATCTGCTCGGGCCGCTGACGAATCCGGCCGGTCCGCGGGCCGGTCTGATCGGCTGTGCGTTCGGCGAACTGGCCGAGGTGATGGCCGGCGTCTTCGCGGCGCGGCGGGCCAGTGTCCTGGTGGTGCACGGCGACGACGGACTCGACGAGCTGACCACCACCACTACCAGCACCATCTGGCGGGTCCAGGCCGGCACCGTGGACAAGCTCACCTTCGACCCGCTGGGCTTCGGCTTTCCGCGGGCCCAGGTGGCGGAGTTGGTGGGCGGTGACGCGCAGACCAACGCCGAGGAGGCCCGCGCCGTCTTCGGCGGGGCAACCGGCGCGGTGCGCGACGCGGTCGTGCTCAACGCGGCCGGGGCGATGGTTGCCCACGCCGGTTTATCCAGTCATGCCGAATGGCTGCCGTCCTGGGAGGACGGTCTGAGCCGCGCCGCCGAGGCGATCGATTCCGGGGCGGCGCAGCGCCTCCTGGAGCAGTGGATCAGGTTCACTCAGCAGCTCTGACGCCGCGGCTTGCGCCGAACGGGCCTTGGCCGCCCAGTCCAGCCACGGCCCCGCGGAGTGCCGTGGTGACGCCAAACCATCTGTGGCGCAAACGATCCGGACGCCCTGCTGTGTCAGCCAGCGGGCGATGAGCGAGGTCTCCTCGACCAGTGCGCCGCCCAGCGGTGCCGGCTGCGGCAGCACCACCTGGGCCCCGCTGCGCAGCGCCTCCACCACCGGCATCGGCGGAACGCCGCGACGCGCGCACCCCGCGGCGGCCAGTTGCCCATGCCGCACTACCGCCAGCTGCCAGCCGCCACGGCCATCGGGCGCGGCGGCCACCAGTTCGCCGACCGCGGCCAGGGCACGCAGTTTCTGCCCGCGCCACAGCACCTCGACCGTGGCCGTTGTCAGATCCCGTAGCCTCGCCGCGCTCTCATAGCGGCCCCGATCAGCCAGGTCGCCGACCAGGCGCACCGCCTCGGCCAGCGCGGTGTCGTCCAAGCCGTCGATCAGGTCGACCGCCCGGCCGGCGGCGGGTGCATAGTCGACGGCACCCAGGCCGCGCGGCGCCGGGCACGGGGAGACCTCCCGATCCGGACATCCCGGCCCGTGCACCGCGGCGCGCCCGATCCGGCCGGTGCAACTGCGGAGCCCGGTCAGCCGCCCGATCAGCCCGGCGGCGTCGACCGCGGCGGCCCGGGTGCGGAACGGACCGACGGCCCGCTCGCTGCGCGGTCCCCGGACTACGGAGAGCCGGGGGAACGGCTCCTCGGTGAGCACCAGCCACCACCATCGGTGCGGGAACCGGGAGCGCCGGTTGTAGGGCGGGGCGTGGGCGGCAAGCAGGCGCAGTTCGCGCACCCCGGCTTCCAGTGCGTGCGCGCACTCGACGTGGTCGACGGCGGTGGCCAGTGCCACCATCTCCGTCATCCGCACCCGCGGATCGGCGCCGGTGAAGTACTGACCGACTCTGCGGCGCAGGTCGGTCGCGGTGCCGACGTAGAGAACCTCGGCCGCCGGCCCACGGAACAGGTACACCCCTGGTCGGTGCGGCAATCGCTGGGCCAGCACCCGCTTGCCACGCTGTGCGGTGGTCACGTTCGGCAGGTAGGACCGCAGGTCGCTGTAGGTGGTGACGCCCTGATTGCCCACCCGCTCGATAAGGGCGTGCAGTACGTCGACAGTGGCCCGGGCATCGTCGAGTGCGCGGTGAGTGGGTTCGGTGGCGGACTTGACCAGCCGGGCCAGGGCGGACAGCCGGACGCTGGGAGCCTCGTCGCGGCTGAGCACGCGGCGGGCCAGTCGCACGGTGCACAACACCGGGGGCCGCGGCCAGGCGATGTCACAGCGCTCGGCGGCGGCGCGCAGGAAGCTGACGTCGAATCCGGCGTTGTGCGCCACCAGCACCGCCCCGCGGGCGAATTCGAGGAACATCGGCAACACCGCGGAGATGGTCGGTGCGTCGCGCACCATGGCAGTGGTGATGCCGGTGAGCTGCACGATCTGCGGCGGAATGCTGCGCTGCGGGTCGACCAGGGTGGCGAACTCGCCGATCACCTCGCCACCGCGCACCTTGACCGCGCCGATCTCGGTGATCGCGTCGAATGACCCGTCGGGCGCCGTCTTGGACCGGCCTCCGGTGGTCTCCAGGTCGACGACGACGAACGTGGTGTCCCGCAGCGTCCGCTCCGACGCGCGGAACGGGCCGCCCTCGATATCGCCGCCCTCGATATCGCCGCCCTCGATATCGCCGAAGCTCAGCTGGAGCGCAGGGCGGGAGGCGGTCACGGTCTGCAGACGGTAGGGGCCGATACCGACAACCGAGGGCAACGAACTCTAAAAGTTGTCAGAGGGTCGTCTTAGGGTCCTGCGATCAGCGCAATTCACGACTGCGCGCTCAGAACAGGCGACGAAGGAGACGAGATGGGACACTGCACGCCGGAGCCGGATCAACCGGTGATCATCGACTGTGACGAGTGCGCGGTGCGCGGTCCAGGCTGCCGAGACTGCGTGGTCAGCGTACTTCTGGGAGTACCCGAGACTTTGCTGGAAGACGAACGCGCAGCATTGGAGGTACTCGCTGACGTGGGCCTGGCACCCCGATTGCGGCTGGTGCCGATCCGGCGCGACGGCAAACCCGGACTGGCCAGCTAGCCTGAACCGGCCCACGGGCCGGTTTCGTTTAAACATTCTGACGCCATTTCTGTGCGAATTCTTAATGCGCACGTTGGACAAAGGCCGTTGCCGTTTCGTAACCTGTTCGAGACCTAAGGCACATGGACAGGCAGTTCGACGGATGTGGTGTCGACGGCAGTCAAAGGATGCGAAGTCTTGAAGTTTTCCCCCTCTTTCGTGGCGAAATTCGTTGTCTGCAAGCCGTTGGTAGGAACCCTCGTGGGAGTTACGGCGATCTCCTCAGTCTGGGGTGCGGCCGCGTTTGCTGATCCGGCTGAGGATGCGCTGGCAAAACTGACCGAGCTCTCTCGGCAGGCCGAGCAGCTGACCGAGACCATGCATACGGCCCAAATCGACCTGGACGACAAGATCGCGCTGCAGAACGAGGCGATCAGGAAGCACACCGACGACCTGGCCGCCCTCGACGCCGCAAGAGCGCAGTTGACGTCATACCAGGGCAACGTCGACAAGTTAGCTGCCTCGGTATACATGGGCGGCCGCACCGACGGCATGAACGCCATGTTGACCGCCGCCTCCCCGCAGAACCTGATCGACAAGATGTCCGTGCAGCGGGTGATGGCCATCGAGATGGCGCAACAGATGCAGGGCTTCCGCCAAGCCAGCCAGCAGGCCCTGACCATCGAAGCCGCCTCGGCCAAGTCCGCCGCCGACGCCGCGGCCGCCGCCGACGACGCCGCCGCCGTGCGGGCTGACCTGCAGCGCAAGCAGTCCGAACTGCAAGTCCAGATCACCGCGGTCAAGGCGCGCTACGCGACGCTCACCGCAGCCCAGCAGGCCGCACTCGCCGCACCGGCTGCGCTGCCGCCGTCGGTGGTGGCGACCCCGGCACCCAACGCCGCCCCCAGTGACATCGCCTCGCTGGCCGCGCTGCCGATACCCGGCGGGGGTGGCGGCGGCAGCGGTCTGGGTGCGTCCGCCGTCCAGGCGGCCCTGAGCCGCATCGGGTCGCCGTATGTCTGGGCAGCCGCCGGTCCCAACGCGTTCGACTGCTCGGGTCTGGTGCAGTGGGCCTTCCGGCAGGCCGGCGTGGTGCTGCCGCGCTCAAGCTACGCCCTGGCAGCCGGCGGTCAGCCGGTGTCGTTGGACCAGATGCAGCCCGGCGATATCGTCACGCAGTACTCAGACGCCTCGCATGTGGGCATCTACGTCGGCGACGGATTGATGGTGCACGCCTCCACCTACGGCATTCCGGTCCGTGTCGAGTCAGTGCACAGCGCCCCGATCTACAACGTTCGTCGTTACTGATAAGTCCGTCGCTACCGACACCGCAGTACGCCGCGTCCGCCTCTCCGCGGCGGCCGTCCTGGTTGCGCAGATCGTGGCCGCATCGGTGGTGATCGTGTCGCTGCCCGCCCACCCGACTGTTTCGGTGCCAGCGCACCCGACTGTTTCGCTGCCCGCCCACCCGCACGTTCAGCGAGAAGCCGCCCCGCCCGTTCAGCGAGAAGCCGCCCCGGAGCACCGGACCATCCACGCCGTCAGCCTGGGCGGCAGCAAGACCGACCTGCTGCTACACCGGGTACGCGCCGACCTCGGCGACGCGGTGAACGCCGTGGAACGGTTCTGGGGAACCGACTGGACAACAGAGATCACCGTCGTCGCCACCGGCACCCAGGCCCAATTCGCCACCGAGGCGCACCTGGACCCAGCGGGGCAGTGGGGCGATATCGCCGCCGTCGCGGTCGCCGATCAGGTGGACCTCGCCGGACGCACGGCATCCGGGCAGCGCATCGTGCTGGCTCCGGGAGCTGCGGACATGTCGGACTCCGCGCTGCGAATCGTGGTGACCCACGAGCTTTTTCATCTCGCAGCCCGTACCGGCACCGCATTGGACGCACCCCGCTGGCTGACCGAGGGCGTCGCCGATTTCGTAGCCCGTCCGCCCACACCGGTACCCCGCACGGCCGGGGCCGACACCGCGCTGCCGACCGATGCCGACCTCGATCAGCCCGGGCCGCAACGGTCCACCGGCTACGACCGGGCCTGGTGGTTCGCCCGGTTCGTCGCCGACACCTACGGGGTCGAGGGCCTGCGCCGGCTCTACACCCTGGCTTGCGGTCCCGGACATGCGAATCTGGGCACGGCGGTCCACGAGGCCCTCGGCGTGGAACTGGTTGAGCTGCACAACCGGTGGGCGACGTGGCTGAGGAGTTAGCCTGACGTCGATGACACGGATCTTGCTGGTCACCAACGACTTTCCGCCGCGCCGCGGCGGCATCCAGTCCTACCTGGAACAATTCGCCAATCGGCTGGCCGCCACCGGCGAGCATCAGCTGACCGTCTACGCCCCGCAGTGGAAGGGCGCCGACGACTACGACCGCGCGGCACCGTTCCCGATCGTCCGGCATCCCGGCACCCTCATGTTGCCCGAACCCGGGGTGGACGGCCGGATGCGCAGGTTGATCGGCGAACACGGCATCGAGACGGTGTGGTTCGGCGCTGCCGCACCACTGGCGCTGCTCGGCGAGCGTGCGCGCGGGGCCGGTGCGCAGCGGGTGCTGGCCTGCACCCACGGCCACGAGGTGGGCTGGTCCATGCTGCCCGGCGCCCGTTCGGCGCTGCGGCGCATCGGGGAGAGCGCCGACGTCGTCACCTACGTCAGCCGCTACACCCGCGGCCGGTTCGCGTCCGCGTTCGGGCCGCGGGCGCGTCTGGAGCCGCTGCCCCCGGGGGTGGACGCGCAGCGCTTCCGGCCCGACCCGGCGGCGCGCGCTGGACTGCGGGCGCGCTACGGCCTCGGTGAACGCCCGGTGGTGGTCTGCATCTCGCGGCTGGTCCCGCGCAAGGGCCAGGACATGCTGATCAAGGCGTGGGCCGACATCGGTCGCCGGGTCGACGGGGCGGCGCTGGTGATCGTCGGCGGCGGACCGCACTCCGAAGCCCTGCACGCACTCGCCGAAGACAGCTCCGCCGGTTCCGACGTACTGTTCACCGGCGGTGTGCCCGCGGAGGAGCTGCCGGCCCACTACGCGCTGGCCGACGTCTTCGCGATGCCGTGCCGGACCCGCGGGGCCGGCCTGGACGTCGAGGGCCTGGGCATCGTGTTCCTGGAGGCGTCGGCGAGCGGGGTGCCGGTGGTGGCCGGCCGGTCGGGGGGCGCGCCGGAAACCGTCCTCGAGGGCGAGACCGGCAACGTCGTCGACGGCCGTTCGCACGAGCAGATCGTCGAGGTCATCGCCGGCCTGTTGGCCGACCCCAGCCGGGCCCGCAAGATGGGCCGGGCCGGCCGGGAGTGGATCGTTCGGGACTGGAGCTGGGACACCCACACCGCCCGGCTGTCGGACCTGCTGCGGGTGCGCCCGGTCCAGCCGCTCGGGTAGGAGGCGGTAGCTGCCCCACGCGCCGGGGGAATATGTGAAGCTTTGGTGGTGAGCAGCATTCAGGTCGCCGACGAGACTTTCGTCGCTGCCCGCCCCGTTGCGGTCGGGCGCGCCGTGGGAGACCGGCCCAGTTGGCGGCGGTGGTTTCCGGATTTGCTGCTCGAGGTGGTCGAGGACCGGGCCGACAAGGGCGTTCGCTGGACCGTCGCCGGACCGCTGACCGGAACTATGGAGATCTGGTTGGAGCCGGTGCTCGACGGGGTGATCTTGCACTATTTTCTGCACGCCGAGCCCACCGGTGCCGCCCCCGGGGAACTGGCGAAGATGGATTTGCCCGGCATTACGCACCGGCGTCGGGTGGCGGGCAAACGGATGGCGTTCGAGGTCAAGAACGTTCTGGAGGCGGATCGCCCCGTGGGTGTGGCCCCGACGGCGTGACTTCAGGACCTGATCGAGCGAGGGTGAGCGGTAACGGTGGCTGACAAGACGGCGCAGACGATCCACATCGAGGCGGACCCCCGCACGGTGATGGACGTCATCGCCGATATCGGCGCTTACCCGCAATGGGTGTCGGAGTACACCCAGGCCGAGGTCATGGAAGCCGACGAGGAGGGTTACCCGAAGGTGGCCCGGCTGGTGCTGGACGCCGCAGTGCTGCGCGACACCATGGTGCTGCGGTACGACTGGCCCGAAGACCGGACCTCGGTGCGGTGGTCGCTGGTGTCCAGCTCACTGCTCAAGGCGCTCGATGGCGCCTACACGCTGACCCCCAGCGGGGCCGGAACCGACGTCACCTACGAGCTGGCCGTCGACCTGACGGTGCCGATGATCGGGCTGCTGAAGCGCAAGGCCGAGCGGCGGTTGACCGAAACCGCGCTGAAGGACCTCAAAAAGCGGGTCGAGGGCTGAGTGAGCCAGCGTGACGCCGCCGCTGATGCGGGCCAGCAGGACACGGCCCGCATCAGCTTCTTCGTGGGCAAGGGCGGTGTGGGCAAGTCGACGCTGGCTGCCGCCACGGCCGTGCGGGCCGCACTGCGCGGGCAGAAGGTCCTGACGGTCTCGACCGATCAGGCGCATTCCCTGGGTGACGTCTTCGGCGTTCCGGTGGATCCGGCCGGCCACAACGGCGACGCCGAGCCGGTCCGGATTCTCACCGAGGAACAGGGCGGCGACTCCGGCGGCGGGCATCTGGACGCGCTGGCCTTGGACACCATGAGCCTGCTGGAATCCGCCTGGCGCGCGGCGGCTCCGGTGCTGGCCGCGCGGTTTCCGGAATCCGATCTCAATGACGTTGCGCCGGAGGAGATTTCAGCTTTTCCCGGCATTCAGGAGGTGCTCGGACTGCGTGCCGTGGCCGACCTGGCCCAGTCCGGGCGGTGGGACTACGTGGTGGTGGACTGCGCTTCCACCGCCGATGCCTTGCGGATGCTGACCCTGCCGGCATCGTTCGCGATGTACGCCGAACGCAGCTGGCCGCGGCACCGCCGGTTGTCGGCCGGCTCTGGTGATCCCCGCACCGTGGTCACGGTCGCCATGGTGGAGGCCGTCCATGCCGGTGTCGAGAGACTGGCGGCGCTGCTGACCGCCCCGGGGGTGGGCGCCCATCTGGTGCTCACACCGGAGCGGGTGGTGGCGGCCGAGAGTGTGCGTGCCCTCGGGTCGCTGGCGGTGATGGGCGTACGGGTCAACGAATTGATCGTCAACCAGGTTTTGTTCCAAGACGATTCCTTCGAGTACAGCAATCTGCCCGAGCACCCGGCCTTCGACTGGTACGCCGGGCGGATCGCCGAGCAGCAGTCGGTGCTCGACGGGCTGGGCGCCGCCGTCGGTGACGTCGAGCTGCTGCTCGCACCGCATCTGGCGGGGGAGCCCATCGGCCCCAAGGCGCTGGCTCAGTTGCTCGACGAGGCCCGCCGCCGGGACGGCTCGGCGCCACCTGGGCCGCTGCGCCCCGTCGTGGACCGTGAATCCGGCTCGGGCCTCGACGCGGTCTACCGTTTGCGGCTGGAGTTGCCCCCGCTCGAGTCGGGGCGGTTGAATCTCGGTCGGGCCGGCGATGATCTGATCATCAGCGTCGGTGGGCTGCGACGACGCGTGCGGCTGGCGGCCGTGTTGCGCCGGTGCATCGTGACCGGCGCGGCATTGCGGGGCACCGAACTCACGGTGAGGTTCCGGCCCGACCCGGCGGTGTGGCCGGCATCGGACGCCGGTGCGGCAGACGAAGGGGAGCGCGCATGAGCCAGCCGTTCGGTCACTCCGATCTGGGACCGGAGTTGCGACTGCTCGCCCAGGCCATCCTCGATCGACTCGACCCGGCGGTGCGAGCCGCGGCGTCGAAGGCCGGCGAGGCGCTGCGCGGACCGGTCCGCTGTGAACAGGTGTGGTGCCCGGTCTGCGCGCTGGCTGCTCTGGCCAACGGCGAACAGCACCCGCTGCTGGCCTTGATCGCCGAGCACAGCGAGACGCTGATGACGGTGGTCCGGTCGATGGCCGAGGATCAGCCGCCGGCTGACCCGAAGGCCGACCCGGCGGCCGCTGCTGCCGCGCCGAAGTCAGACTCCGCCGAGCCGGACGCCGGCGCACCGCCGCCGTCCTCCAACAGCCGGTACCACCACATCCCGATCGTCGTGGAAACCGCCGGCGAACCGAGCGCCTAAGGATTGTCCGTGAACACGGTTGCCGTGTAGTCCCGGCACCAGCGGCTCGGTAGAGTAAGCCGGGGACGACGGATCTGCTGAGTGCGCGAGGGAGGGCTATGTGGTACTGGCTTTTCAAGTACATCTTCATGGGCCCGTTGCTGTCGTTCCTGGGTCGTCCGAAAGTCGAAGGCCTGGAATACGTTCCGACGTCCGGCCCGGCGATTCTGGCCAGTAACCACCTCGCGGTGGCCGACAGCTTCTTCCTCCCACTGGTGGTCCGCCGCCGGATCACCTTCTTGGCCAAGGCGGAGTACTTCACCGGCACCGGCATCAAGGGCGCGTTCAATCGGTGGTTCTACACCGTTGCCGGCCAGGTGCCGATCGACCGCACCAGTGCTGACGCCGCGCAGGGCGCCCTGGACACCGCGGAGCGCATCCTCGGCCAGGGAAAGTTGCTCGGCATGTATCCCGAGGGCACCCGCTCGCCGGACGGCCGGCTCTACAAGGGTAAGAGCGGGCTGGCCCGGCTCGCCCTGGAGACCGGCGTCCCGGTGATCCCGGTCGCGATGATCGGCACTGACGTGGTCAATCCGCCGGGATCGAAGTTCTGGAAATTCGGGCACGTCACCGTTCGGTTCGGCAAGCCGATGGACTTCTCCCGGTTCGACGGCATGGCGGGCAACCGGTTCATCGAGCGGGCCGTGATCGACGAGGTCATGTACGAGCTGATGAAGCTCTCCGGCCAGGAGTACGTCGACGTCTACGCGGCGTCACTCAAGAAGGGCGTGCCGGGCGCTAAGCCGGCTGAATCAGGTCAGCCATCGGCGCGGATCCCGGAGAGCGCCGCCGGTTAGCCGGCGGGGCAGCCAACCGCAGACCGCACACAGCGATCGCCGCGAGCGCCCACCAGACGTAGGACATCCCGAACAGTTGCCGCCACCAGGTGGCGCCTTCCTCCCGATGCTCGGGCAGCAACATGATCGGCGACCACACCGTCAGCGCGATACCGGCCGCGCACACCAGACCCAGCCACACATCCCGGCGACGGGCGGCGGTCACCGCGAGTACCAGAATCGTCGGCACCATCCACACCCAATGGTGTGACCACGACACCGGTGACACCACCAGCCCGAACAACGCGACGCACACCAGCGCCAGCGGCTCGTTGCGGTCCTGGCCCGACAGCATCCGGCGGACCGCCCACACCGTCAGTGCCAACACCGCCAGGCAGACCGTCGTCCACACCAGGAAATGGACGCCGTGTCCCAGTCCCAGCCGGGCCAGCGCCCCGGCGGCGTTCTGATTGGTGTTCAGGGTCGGGGCCCCGATCCGTTCGGTGTCGTGCACCGTCGTCGTCCAGTACTGCACGGAATCCCGCCAGGCCAGGGCGAAACCGAGCAGCGTGGCCGCGACGAAGGAACCGATGGCGGTCAGCACCGCGCGACCGTCGCGCCGCAACACGAAGTACAGCAGGAACACCGCAGGCGTGAGTTTCAGCGCTATCGCCAGGCCCAGCAGCAGCCCGCGCGGCCACGGCGTCCGGCGCGGCACGCAGTCGGCGATCACCAGGGTCATCAGGATCACGTTGATCTGACCGAATGAGAAATTCGCCTGGATGGGCTCCAGCCACCACACCGCCAGGGCCACCGCGCCCGCCGCCAGCCACCAGCGGCGCAGCCAGCCCGGCTCGTTGCGCTCCTGCCCATTGCCCACTTGCCAGGACTGGGCCACCTGCAGGCGGGTCAGCACGATCCAGGTCGACACCACCAGCAACACCAGGGTCGTCACGGTGATCGCCACACTGGCCACCGGCAGCGAAACCAGTGCGAGCGGGCTGAAGGCAACGGCGGCCAACGGCGGGTAGGTGAAGGGCAGAGTGATGCCGGCCTGAGTGGGGAAGCGAACCCCCTCGGCGTACAGCGGGGTTCCCTGCAGCCAGGCCTGCCCACCCATCCGGTAGACGTCGGCGTCGATCCGGTAGGGGATGTGCCCGAACAGCAGCCAGCAGGCATGAACGACGCCGAGCAGAATCAGCACCTGGGTCAGCCGCCAGGCGACGCCAGCCAGCCGGCCGGATCGGGGTCGCCCGGCCAGACTGCCCCAGTCGGGCGACCGAAACCTGCTCATCTCGTTATCCAGCGTATCGGTCCGTACCTGCAACGCCGGGAAAGGCGTAGTTTCTAGGCCGTGCCCACCGGCCTCTACTTCGGCGTATTCACCGTCGACTTCCACTTCCTGGCGCCCGGGCGCCAGCCGCTGCTGTGGTGCCTGATCGCCTTCATCCTGACCTTTTTCGTCACCCGCACGATCACCCGGTACATCCGAGCGACGGCCGACCGCACCGGCCCGCGCAAGTGGTGGCAGCCGCGCAACATCTCCGGCAAGGGCGGCACCCACATCCACCACGCCGTCTTCGGGGTCATCCTGGTGCTGATCTCCGGTGTGACGATGGTTGCGATGTCCACCGGCGGCACCATGCGGCAGTTCACCGCCGTCGCGATCGTCTTCGGCATCGGCGCCGCGCTGGTCCTCGACGAGTTCGCGCTGATCCTGCACCTGGAAGACGTGTACTGGTCCGAGGACGGACGGACCTCGGTCGACGCGGTCTTTGTCGCGGTCGCCGTGGCCGGCCTGCTGGTGCTGGGCTTCAATCCGCTCAATCTGTTCGACGTCGGGATCTGGCGCGACGCCGACTCGCTGACCGCCCGGATCACCGTGCTGGGGCTCACCGTGTTGAATCTGGGCCTGGCCGTGCTGGTGCTGCTCAAAGGCAAACTGTGGACCGGGCTGCTGGGCATGTTCTTCACGCCACTGCTGTTCGTGGGAGCAATCCGGCTTTCCCGGCCACACGCACCATGGGCGCGGTGGCACTACCACGACAGACCGCGCAAAATGCACCACGCGTTGGAGCGGGAGCGGTACCTGCGTCGCCCGTTCGTGGAGGCCAACCTGTGGTTGCAGCACGTCATCGCCGGCGAGCCACGATTCCCCAGCGATACCGAGGTCGACGCCGAACTGGACCGGGAGATCCACGCCGCGCCCCCGCCCGTAGAGGCCGCCGATCCGGCGCCGACCGGCACGGCAGGGGAGTAGCCACCGTGCGGTACTTCTATGACACCGAGTTCATCGACAACGGGCGGATCATCGACCTGATCTCCATCGGCGTCGTCGCCGAGGACGGCCGCGAGTTCTACGCGGTGTCCACCGAGTTCGACCCGGAGTCGGCGGGCCGCTGGGTCCGCACGAACGTGCTGCCCAAACTGCCGTCCCCGGCATCCCAGCTGTGGCGGTCGCGGCGAGCGATCCGGGAGGGCCTGGAGGAGTTCTTCGGCATCGACGGCCCCGAGCCGGTCGAGCTGTGGGCCTGGGTGGGCGCCTACGACCACGTGGCGCTGTGTCAGCTGTGGGGTCCGATGACCAGCCTGCCGCCGCAGATCCCCCGCTTCACCCGGGAGTTGCGCCAGTTATGGGAGGACCACGGGGCCCCGCGGATGCCGCCGCGCCCGCCCGACACCCACGACGCACTGGTCGACGCCCGGCACAACCGGCGTCGCTACCTGCTGATGATGACCGGGCACGATGTCGGCGCCCACTCCGGCGCCCGCCCAGGTGCCGATGCTTCGGCGCAGGTAGGCCGCCTCGCCGGTGGGCGGGGCCCGGAGGCAAGCCCGTTAGGATAGTCGCGTGAACTGGACCGTTGACGTACCGATCGACCAGCTGCCGGCACTGCCGCCGCTGCCGACCGAACTGCGGGAGCGGCTGCATGCGGCACTGGCCAAGCCTGCCGCCCAGCAGCCCAGCTGGGATCCCGGGCAGGCTGCGGCGATGCGCAAGGTGCTGGAGAGCGTCCCGCCGGTCACCGTCGCCTCGGAGATCGAGCGGCTGTCCGGTCAACTCGCTGCGGTGGCCCGCGGTGAGGCGTTCCTGCTGCAGGGCGGCGACTGCGCCGAGACCTTCGTCGACAACACCGAGCCGCATATTCGGGCCAACATCCGCACGCTGCTGCAGATGGCGGTGGTGCTGACCTACGGTGCCAGCCTGCCGGTGGTGAAGGTGGCCCGCATCGCCGGCCAGTACGCCAAGCCGCGGTCCGCCGACATCGACTCTCTGGGCCTGAGGTCCTACCGCGGCGACATGGTCAACGGTTTCGCGCCGGATGCCGCCGTGCGCGAGCACGATCCGTCTCGGCTTGTGCGGGCCTACGCCAACGCCAGCGCGGCGATGAACCTGGTGCGTGCCCTGACATCATCGGGTCTTGCCTCGCTGCATCTGGTGCACGACTGGAACCGCGAGTTCGTGCGCACCTCCCCGGCTGGTGCCCGCTACGAAGCGCTGGCCGGCGAGATCGACCGCGGCCTGAGCTTCATGAGCGCCTGCGGCGTCAACGACCGCAACCTCGACACCGCTGACATCTACGCCAGCCACGAGGCGCTGGTGCTGGACTACGAGCGGGCCATGCTGCGCTTGAGCGACGAGTTCCCCCGCCAGTCCCCGGAGCCGCAGCTCTACGACCTCTCCGCCCACTACATCTGGATCGGGGAGCGCACCCGCCAGCTCGACGGCGCCCACATCGCCTTCGCTGAGGTGGTGGCCAATCCGATCGGGGTCAAGATCGGGCCGACAATGACGCCGGAACTGGCGGTGGAGTACGTCGAGCGGCTCGACCCGCGCAACAAGCCGGGCCGTCTGACGCTGATCAGCAGGCTGGGCAACCACAAGGTGCGTGATGTGCTGCCCCCGATCATTGAGAAGGTGCAGGCCACCGGCCATCAGGTCATCTGGCAGTGCGACCCGATGCACGGCAACACCCATGAGTCGTCCACCGGTTACAAGACCCGCCACTTCGACCGGATCGTCGACGAGGTGCAGGGCTTCTTCGAGGTGCACCGCGCGCTGGGCACCCACCCGGGCGGCATCCACATCGAGCTGACCGGCGAGAACGTCACCGAATGCCTCGGCGGTGCCCAGGACATCTCCGACACCGACCTTTCCGGCCGGTACGAGACCGCCTGTGACCCGCGGCTGAACACCCAGCAGAGCTTGGAGCTGGCGTTCCTGGTCGCGGAGATGCTGCGCGACTGACAATTCGGGCTGACAGTCGAGTCGACGATGCCGCCGAGGAACGAGGCGGAGGAGGAGCGAGACGATTCAGCTAGCGGCCGAGCAGCCCCTGCACGTTGAGCCCGATGCTCCATGCCGCAGTGGCGACCAGGCCGTTGAGAACCAGCACGGCAAGAACCCAGAACACCATGGCGCGCCGGCTTCGCTGCTGCGCCCAGGCGAACTCCTCGACATCGATGCCGGCGAATCGCTTTGTGCCAGAACGGTAGTCGTCGTAGTTGGGATCGTCGTAGTTGGGATCGTCGTAGTTGGGATCGTCGTAGTCGGGATCAAACTGCGGCGGGGCGGCGTCGACGTGCGGCGCCGGACGCCGCGGCTGCGGTTCGGGGGTGAACTGCCGGGTTCGCGCCGGTGCGGCGGGTGCGGGCCGGTAGTGCGCCGGGGCGGCGCGGTGGCCGTGCACCACCGTCGCCGCGGTGTGCTGGGCGGAACTGCGGGGCGCCGGTACCCGGAATGCCGGCAGGACCAGTTGCTCGGCGATGTCATCCAGTGCGGCGCCCATGGCTGCAGCGTCGGGGAAGCGGTATTCGGGGTCCCGCGCGGTGGCATGCGCGATGAACTCGTCGAACTGCCGCGGCACCCCGTCGATGACCGTGCTGGGCGGGGGAACGTCGTGGTCGAGCCGCTGGTGGGCCAGGCTCAGCGCGTTGTCGCCCCGGAAAGGGGTTGTGCCGGTGAGCAATTCGAAAGCCATGATGCCGGCTGAGTAGACGTCGCTGCGAGGTCCGGTGGGACGGCCCTCGACCTGCTCGGGGGACAGGTAGCCGGCGGTCCCGAGGATCACGCTGGTGGAGGTGATCCCGGCCTCGGCGATGGCCCGGACCAGACCGAAGTCCACCAGCTTGACCTCGCCGTCATCGGAGATCAGAACGTTCTCCGGCTTGATGTCGCGGTGCACCAGGCCGGCGCGGTGCGCCACGGCCAGTCCGCCGAGCATCGGCCGTAGCACCGCGGCGACCGCGTGCGGCGGCATCGGGCCACGTTCGCGCAGCAGTTCGCGCAGCGTCCCGCCTTCGACCAACTCCATCACCAGGTACGGGTGGGTGCCGTCGTTGCCCTGGTCGTAAATGGCGACGAGCCCGGGGTGCTTCAGCCGCGCGATCGCCCGGGCCTCACGCTGGAAACGGGCCAGGAACTGGTGGTCGCCGGCGTAGCGGGCGTCCATCACCTTCAGCGCCACCGGCCGGTCCAGGCGCAGGTCGAGGCCCCGGTAGACCGTCGACATTCCGCCGGTGGCGATCCGAGTCTCGACCCGGTAGCGGCCGTCGAGCGCAGCGCCGACCAGGGGGTCCGTCACCGGCCCATCCTAAGTCCGCGACCGGTGCGCAACCCGGCTCGCGGATTGACCCGCAGCGGCGTGTCCGCCGGCGCCGGCTCTCTAGAATGACTCGCGTGAGCAGCATTCCGGCCGGTGACGATGTTCTCGACGCGAGCGAACCGGTGTACGACCTCCCGACCGTGGCCGAGTTGCTGCGGGTTCCGGTGACCAAGGTCCACCAGCAGTTACGGGAGGGCCATCTGGTGGCGGTGCGCCGCAATCGGATTCCCGTGGTCCCGACGGCGTTCTTCTCCCAATCCGAAAGCGGGGCGGTGCAGGTGGTCCGTGGGCTCTCAGGCCTGCTGGCGGTGCTGCGCGACGGTGGCTACCACGACGACGAGATTCTGCGCTGGATGTTCACCGCCGACCCTTCGCTGACCCTGACCCGCGACGGAAGCCGCGAAGCGCGGCACAACGCCCGCCCGGTCGACGCACTGCACTCCCATCAGGCCCGCGAGGTGCTGCGCCGCGCGCAGGCCATGGCGTACTGAGACTGGCTTACTGAACCGGCCCACCGCGGACCGAGATGCCCTCCGGGCGGCTCAGCGCCCGCCAGGCCGCCACCGCGCACGCGGTCGCCAGCAGGACGTGCAGCCAGGAGTACATGCCATGGGAGCCGTCCGGTTTGAAGATCACCATGATCCACGTCGAGAAGCCGGCGATCAGAGCGATCGCCGGCCGGGACTGGGTCAGCGCCGACATCACGGCCAGCGGCCAGGTGTAGTACCAGGGGAGTGCGGCCGGCACGAACAGCACCACCACCACCATCGCCCAGGCGATGCCCTGCAACGCTTCCCGGTCGTCATGCCGGAACCGCCACCACAGCAGCGGAAGCGACACCAGGATGATCCCGATACCGACCAGCCGGGTGACGTCGAGCACGGCGTAGAAGCTGACCTGCATGACCCTCCCGGCGATCGCGTCGGTGAGATTGGCCAGCGCGGTGGGCACGGTGAGCCAGTTGATGATCCGCACCGATCCCTGCAGTGCCGTGAGCCAGCCCAGTCCGACGCCGGCCAGGCCGGAAAGCACGGCGAAGACTGCGACGAAGGTGGCTGCCGAGCCGGCCGAGGCCACGACGAACGCCCGTATCCGGTTGCCGCCGATGTGCCTGACCCACACCCACACCATGAAGGGCAACGCGAGTATCGCGGTGGCTTTCACCGCCACCGCCACCGCGATCATCGCGGCGCCGGCGATGTGGCGGCCGGCGAAGGTCGAGGCGATGCCGGCCATCATCAGCCCGACCATGAGCATCTCGTTGTGCACCCCGCCCATCAGATGGATGATCACCAACGGGTTGAGCACACAGATCCACAGCGCAGGAGCACCATGGGCGCCTACGTGGCGGGCCACCCGGGGCGCCGCCCAGATCAGCAGTGCCAGGCCCGGCAGCATGCACAGCCGCAGCAGCATGGTGCCGGCGACGACGTTGTTGCCCACCAGCGCGGTGACGAACTTGGCCACCAGGATGAAGGCCGGGCCGTAGGGGGCGGTGGTGGTGGTCCACACCGAACTGACGTTGTCCAGCAACGAGTTCGGATTCTCTATCGGTCCCACAACGTACGGGTCGAAGCCGTCGCGCAGTAGGGCGCCCTGCGCCAGATAGGAATAGGTGTCCCGGCTGAACAGCGGAACGCTGATCAGCATCGGTGCGAGCCAGAACGCGGTGGTGGCGATCATGGTGTACTCGCTGGCCGACCTGCCGTCGAGCATCCGCCGGCCCAACCACGTCCAGGCCGCCAGCGTCACCAGCACACCGGCCCACAGCACCAGTGACGAGACCACCAGGCCGTGGCCGAACCGGAGCCACGACATGTGGATGGCCTCCAGCAGCGGATCGTGCTGCCGGGTGCTGCCGGCGCCCAGGCCGCCGACCGCGATCAGCGCCGTCCCGAGCAGACCCAGCCAGGCGGGCCGGCTGTCGTCGCTGCGAGCGAAGGCAAGGAATCGGCTGACGGCGGTCGACGCCGGTGCTGCGCCGGTGGGTACGGGCATCTGCGCTCAGGCCGACCGGTGCGCGGCCAATCCGGCGAGTTCGGCCAGACCGGCCTTGGCCGGAGCATTGATCGGGGCCTGTTCGAGGGCTTCCAGGCAGCGCCGGGTCAGGACGCCGATCCGGTCCTCCACCGCGGCCAGGGCGCCCACCGACTCGATGACGGCGCACACGTCGCTGACCTCGCTGTCGGTCAGATCGATGCCGATCGAGGAGCGCAGCAATTCGGCGGCGCCCGGGTCCGACCGCTCGGCGCGCTCGACGGCCTCGGCGAGCAGCACCGTCCGCTTGCCCGATCGCAGGTCGTCCCCGGACGGCTTGCCGGTGACGGCCGGGTCGCCGAAGACGCCGAGGACGTCGTCGCGCAGTTGGAAGGCGATACCCAGGTCGGTGCCGATGCTGTGGAACGCGGTCTGGATCTCCGGGCGGTCGGCGGCCGCGGCCGCGCCGAACTGCAGCGGCCGCGACACCGTGTACGAGGCCGTCTTGTAGTTGTTGACGTTCATCGCCGTGGCGATGGAGTGCGATCCGCTGGATTCGGCCACGATGTCGAGGTACTGACCACCCAGGACCTCGGTGCGGATGTCGGACCAGACGCGCTGAACCCGGCGGCGCGCCTGCGGCGGGAGCTCGGCTGCGGCGACGATGTCGTCGGCCCACACCAGGGAGAGGTCCCCCAGCAGGATCGCCGCCGACTGGCCGAACTGATCAGACGACCCGCGCCACCCCTGGCGGCGGTGCAGTTCGGCGAAATGTACGTGCGCCGTGGGCATTCCGCGACGGGTGGCCGAACCGTCGATGACGTCGTCGTGCACCAGGGCGCAGGCGTGCAGCAGTTCGAGTGCGGCGAACAGCGTGAGCACGTCGTCGTCGACCGGATCGTGAGGGCCGTTGGTGACAGCGCGGTAGCCCCAGTAGGCGAAGGCCGGCCGCAGCCGTTTGCCGCCGCGCAGCACGAACTCCTCCAGCGCGGCGATCAGACCGTCGTAGTCGGTTCCGATGTACGCGGCATCGGCGCGACGGCCGGCCAGATAACCACGGAGCTGTTCGGTGACGGCGCCGGCAAGCTCGAGGGCCGACGGCGCTGTTGTATCCACGGTCACAGACTAGATGTCTCTACAGTTCCTCGTCCTGCCCCGCTGCGGCGTACCGGGGTGAGGTGCGGTCGTGATCACGCCAGGCCAGCGCGGCGATGATGCCGGCCACCAGGCAGGCGGCCAGGCCGAGCCAGAGAGCTGCCGCGGTGAACGAGCGGGTGCTGGGATCGGTGAAGCGGGACTGTGCGCTCATCGTATTGACCACCCCGGGCTTCAGCTTCCACTCGACCAGGCTGGTGTCGATGCGGTCGCCGTTGGTCGATGTCACCTCGCCCGGGAACTGAGCGCTGAACTTCACGTCGGACTCCGGGTCGGTGACAGTGGTGAGGTCCACCCGACCCTCCAGGATCACCAGCTCACCGGCTCGGCGCAACGAGATGTCGACCCCGCTGGCCTCTCGGCTCAGGTTGGCCAGCTGCGGTAACTCGGCCAGGGTCAGGTCGGTGAAACGAGCCTGCGAGCCGACGTAGCCGTCGGCCCGGTACGAGGACACCGAGACCTTCTGGCTGAAGCCCAGGTTGGCGTTGAACTGGGGGCCCTTGTCCTTGTCGTCGCGCGGCTTGACGGCGGCGATGATCTGCCCCGACACCTTGTCGTCACGGGAGACGGTGATCGAGGCGTGCACGCGCAGACACCCGGTCAGCACGGGTGTCAGGAACAGCAGCAGCAACACCAGTGCACGCAGGCTGCGCCGCGAGCGAACACGGAGAAGAGACGGCACGAGGGGTATCGTGCCAGACCGCCGGCCTACAGCGACCCGGGGCTACAGCGGCAGCGCCCGACCGAGAATGGCGAAGGCCCGCGGGTCGCCGGAAAAGTGGTAGCCGCGGATGATGTCGGCGAAGCCGAGCCGCCGGTACAGCCGCCAGGCCCGGTTGGGCTGGCCGACCATCTCCGGTGTCGACAGCAGCACCCGGGACTCCACACGGTCGCTGAGCAACCTGCGCGCCAGCGCCTCGCCCAGCCCTCGGCCCTGGGCGGCCGGATGGATGTGCAGCTCGGTGAGTTCGAAGTAGTCACTCATCAGGCGGTCGATCTCGGTGTAGGGCAGACCGCAGTGCCGCAGTCCGCGCTGCACCTGCTGCTGCCACCACTGGTCCGGCGCGCCCCGGTACCCGTACGCGATACCCCGCAACTGGGCGGCGGCCAGTTGCTCGGGAGCGGGAGCGTCGCCGGCGTCGGTGTCGGTGTCGGTGTCCAACTCCTCCTGGTAACCGAGCTGGTCATCCGCCGGGGAGTCCACCTCGACGGCCGCCACCGCGTGCCAGCCGACCCTGCGCGTGTGCTCAAGCCACATCGGCGCACGCTGGCTCTCGGTGCCGCGGGGGTACCCCATCGCGTCGACGTACACCGCCAGGGCATCGCCAAGCCGGGCCTGCATGTCGTTGGGCGACAGGTCGATGAGGAACGTCGCCAACGTCTGCTGCCTCCTTCGTCGCCGTCGACCGCCGTACCCCGCCGTACCCCGCCGTACCCCGCCGTACCCCGCCGTACCCCGCCGTACCCCGCCATTATGGGCTGGTTCCCGCCGAACGCCCGGAGCAGTCCTTACGGCCGCGTTACATGATGCGAGCGAATCTGGTGCGACGGCCGGGGCGCGTTAGACTCCTCAAAAGCACATTCCAAATTTCCGGTGTTGAAACCGGGTGGTACGGGGCATCCCCACCTCGTATCATGTGGGTAGTCGCCCGGTCATCGCCGCGGTAGACACCCCGCTAACCGGCCGCGTCGGCTAAGGAGGGACGAATGCCACTCTCCGAGCATGAGCAGAGGATGCTCGACCAGATCGAGAGCGCTCTCTACGCCGAGGACCCCAAATTCGCGTCGAGCGTGCGTGGCGGGAACCTGCGCACGCGATCGACCCGCAGGCGCCTGCAGGGTGCGGGATTGTTCCTGCTGGGCCTGGCGATGCTGGTCACCGGGGTGGCGGTCAAGGCCACCATGGTGGGGGGATTCCCCGTCCTCTCCGTCCTGGGCTTCATGGTGATGTTCGCCGGGGTGGTCTTCGCGATCACCGGGCCGCCGGTGCACGGCGCGGGGGAGCGCGGCAGCGCCGACCCGCCGCGGCAGCCGCGGCGCGGCAAGTCCGGCGGGTCGTTCACCAACCGGATGGAAGACCGCTTCCGCCGCCGTTTCGACGAATAATCCCAGCTCTGGCAATAGGGGCAGCCGTTTCGGCTGCCCCTTTTCTTCGTCCGGACACCGGCCATGCCGGTGTGGTCGCGCATATCGCGCGCTGTCACCCCCACCGTTCCCCACCCCCGGCCACGTGCCTGTGAGCTGGGCTTTTCAACGCCCTCGCCGGTCGGATGGGCGATAGAAAGCAGCCGCACCCAAGAATCGGGGGGAGAGGTGGCTTTCGGCACCCGATTTTTAGTGTCGCTGTGGAGCAAAGTGGGGGATTGTGGGGTATCGTGGCGGCAGCGGAGTGGCAGGCACTCCGGGGTGAGGAGGCGCGGGGAATGTTCCTCGGCACTTACACACCCAAGTTGGACGACAAGGGCCGGCTGACGCTGCCCGCGAAGTTCCGCGATGCGCTGTCGGGAGGGTTGATGGTCACCAAGAGTCAGGATCACAGCCTGGCGGTGTACCCGCGGGCGGAGTTCGAGCAGCTGGCTCGGCGTGCGGCGGCATCGTCGCGCAGCAATCCCGAGGCCAGGGCGTTCCTGCGGAGCCTGGCCGCGGGAACCGATGAGCAGCATCCGGATGCCCAGGGGCGCATCACACTGTCGGCCGACCACCGTCGCTACGCGAACCTCAGCAAGGACTGCGTGGTCATCGGAGCGGTCGACTTCCTGGAGATCTGGGACGCCGGGTCCTGGCACGACTACCAACAGACCCACGAAGAGAACTTCTCCGCGGCCAGCGATGACGCCCTTAGCGACATCATCTAGCCCCGCGATCAGACCATCGGCCCGTGCCGCGTGGTCTCTGCCCGAATCGACCCTGGCGTACTTCCCCAACGCCAGGTTCGGGACGGACAGGGACCCCGCGGCACGGGTCGCCCCGCATCAGACCGGAGGTTGCGCGGTGGCCGCTAATGCCGGAGACCAGCAGGGCCCCGGCGGACGGCAGCAGGGCGATCGTCAGGAACATGGCCACGTCCCCGTCCTGCTGGACCGCTGCGTCGAACTGCTGACCCCCGCGCTGACCCGCTCTGCGGCCGACGGCACCGGTGCGATCCTCGTCGACGCGACGCTGGGTGCCGGCGGTCACGCCGAACGCTTCCTGGACCGGTTCGCCGGCCTGCGGCTGATCGGGCTGGACCGCGACCCCAATGCACTTCACATCGCCGGCAACCGACTGGCCCGGTTCGGCGAGCGCGCCGCGTTGGTGCGCACCCGCTACGACGGGATCGCCGAGGCGCTGCGCAACAGCGGCCTACCCGCAACCCGTTCGGTGGACGGGGTGCTCTTCGACCTCGGGGTGTCGTCCATGCAACTGGACCGCCCGGAGCGGGGCTTCGCCTATGCCAAGGACGCACCGCTGGACATGCGGATGGATCCCGACGCCGAACTGACCGCGGCCGACATCCTCAACACCTGGGAACGCGGGCGGATCACCGATATCCTGCGGCGCTTCGGCGAGGAGAAGTTCGCCGCCCGCATCGCCGGGTTCATCGTGGAGCGCCGGGCGACGCGGCCGTACACCAGGACCGGCGAGCTGGTCGAGACCCTGTACGACGCGATCCCCGCGCCGGCCCGCCGAACCGGTGGGCACCCGGCCAAGCGAACCTTCCAGGCGCTGCGCATCGCGGTCAACGCCGAACTGGACTCGCTGAGCGCCGCGCTTCCCGCGGCGCTGGCGGCGCTGCGTCCCAGCGGCCGCATCGTCGTGATGGCCTATCAGTCCCTGGAGGACCGGATCGTCAAGCAGGCCTTCGCAGCTGCCACGGCGTCCCGCAGCCCGGCCGGGTTGCCGGTCGAACTTCCCGGCTACGGACCGGAATTCGTGTCTCTCACCCGAGGCGCCGAGCGCGCCGACGCCGCCGAGGTGGAGGCAAACCCGCGCAGCGCTCCGGTGCGCCTGCGCGCGATCGAATGTGGAGAGGACGCGTGATGAAGGTCGGTCGCAAGCCAGCCAGCCGTGCCGGCGGAGACGACACGGCGGTGCGCACGGCCACACCGGCACGCCGTCGCGGCGGCAAGGGTGGCAAGGGCGAGATCCAAGTCGGGCGCAAGCGCCGCCCGACCGACGGCCCGGCCCGGCCGGCACGTCCGCGCACAGGTACCCGGCCGGGACCGCAGGAGCCTCGCGGACAGCGCGAGCGTCCGCAGACCGCACCGGCCGCACGCCCGGTCGAGCGTCCGGCGCGGGCGAAGAGCGCCACCCAGGCCAAAGCTCGCTCCAAAGCTCGTAAGGCCAAGGCGCCCAAAGTAGTCCGGCCGCCGCTGCGGGACCGGATACTGGCCAGGCTGGCGCAGATCGATCTGAGCCCGCGCACGCTGCTGGCCAAGATTCCGTTCGTCGTGCTGGTGATCGGCGCGCTGGCCGTCGGACTTGCGATCACGCTGTGGCTGTCCACCGACGCCGCGCAGCGCTCGTATCAGTTGAGCAGCACCCGTGAGCTCAACGAGGCGCTGACCCAGCAGAAGGAAGCGCTCGAACGCGACGTGCTGGAAGCGCAGTCGGCGCCGGCGCTGGCCGACGCCGCCCGCAACCTCGGGATGATCCCGTCCCGGGACACTGCGCACCTGGTGCTGGACCCGGCGGGCAACTGGATCGTCGTCGGGCAGCCCAAGCCCGCCGAGGGCGCGCCGCCGCCGCCGCTGAACACCAAGTTGCCCGAACCGAAGCCCGAGGCACCGGAGAAGCCGGCGCTGGCACCGCCCCGGCCGGGGCTTCCGCCGGCGCAACCGCCGGCCCCGATGCCCGGCACAGCCGCGGTGCCGGCCGGGCCCGAGGTTCCGGTCCTGGTTCCCGCCGCGCCGGCCCCGTCGAGCGCACACATCCCGGCCGGGGCGCTGCCCGGCACGCCGCCGCTGCCCGGGCCCGGCGTGCCGCCTGCGGCCCCGGCTGTTCCGCAGCCCGGCGACACGCTGACGAATCCGCCTGCGGCGCTGCCGGCAGCCCCGGTACCTACAGTTACTGATGTGCCTGCTGTTTCTGGTGTTACTCCTGAGGTGATTGCTGGCGGAGGGCCGCGGTGAGTCGAGCCCGCCGGCCCGGACCGCCGTCGGTCAACGGGACGCGTCGGGTCAGGCCGTCGACCACCCAGCCGGTGACCGCCGGCCAGGGCCATGCCGCCAATACCCGCAGAATCCGGACGGCCACCGAGACCTCGCCGGGCACCTCGTCATTCGGCTACCGGTACCGGGTCGGGAACATCGTGATCTTCGTGGCTCTGCTGGCCGCCGCCGCGCAGCTGTTCAACCTGCAAGTGCCCAGTGCCGCGGCCCTGCGCGCGCAAGCCGCCGGGCAGCTGAAAGTAACTGACGTCGAGCAGGCCGTTCGGGGCGCCATCGTCGACCGCAATTTCGACAAGCTGGCGTTCACCACCGAGGCCCGGGCGCTGACCTTTCAGCCCGCCAAGATCCGCAAGCAGCTGACCGAGGCCAAGCAGAAGGCGCCGTCGGCCCCCGATCCCGATCAGCGACTTGCCGACATCGCCCGCGATGTCGCCGGTGCGCTGGACAACAAGCCCGATTCGCCGACCCTGCTGAAGAAGCTGCGCAGCAACGAGACCTTCGTCTACCTCGCGCGGGCCGTCGATCCGGCGGTCGCGGCGGCGCTCATCAAGAAGTACCCCGAGGTCGGCGCCGAGCGGCAGGACATCCGTCAGTACCCGGGCGGTTCGCTGGCGGCCAATGTGGTCGGCGGAATCGACTGGGACGGCCACGGCCTGCTGGGCCTGGAGGATTCGATGGATTCGGTGCTGGCCGGTACCGACGGGTCCATCACCTACGACCGCGGCTCCGACGGTGTGGTCATCCCGGGCAGCTATCGCAACCGCCATCAGGCGGTCAACGGGTCCACTGTGCAACTGACCCTCGACGACGACATCCAGTTCTACGTCCAGCAGCAGGTGCAGCAGGCCAAGGACCTCTCCGGGGCCCGCAACGTCTCGGCGGTGGTCCTCGACGCCAAGACCGGTGAGGTGCTGGCGATGGCCAACGACACCACCTTCGACCCCAGCCAGGACATCGGCCGGCAGTCCGACCGGCAGATCGGCAACCTCCCGGTCACCTCGCCGTTCGAGCCCGGCTCGGTCAACAAGCTCGTGACGGCCGCCGCTGTCATCGAGTACGGCCTGTCCAACCCCGACGAGGTGTTGCAGGTGCCCGGGTCGATCGGAATGGGCGGGGTCAACATCCGCGACGCCTGGGCGCACGGGGTGATGCCCTACACCACCACCGGGATCTTCGGAAAGTCCTCGAACGTGGGCACCCTCATGCTGGTTCAGCGGCTGGGCACGGAACGGTTCTACGAGATGCTCGGCAAGTTCGGCCTGGGCCAGCGCACCGGGGTCGGCCTGCCCGGCGAGAGCGCCGGCATCGTCCCGCCGATCGACCAGTGGTCGGGCAGCACCTTCTCGAATCTTCCTATCGGGCAGGGGCTTTCGATGACGCTGCTGCAGATGACCGGGATGTACCAGGCGATCGCCAACGACGGCGTGCGGATTCCGCCGCGGATCGTCTCTGCCACCATCGACGCGGCCGGCACACGCACCGTCGAGAAGCGGCCCGACGGTATCCGGGTGGTTTCCGCGGAGACCGCCCGGACGGTGCGCGACATGCTGCGCGCCGTCGTCCAGCGCGACCCGATGGGAGCCCAGCAGGGCACCGCCCCGGCCGCCGCGGTGGACGGCTACCAGATGGCCGGCAAGACCGGCACCGCTCAGCAGATCAACCCGGCCTGCGGCTGCTACTACGACGACGTGTACTGGATCACCTTCGCCGGGATGGCTCCCTCCGACGACCCGCGCTACGTGATCGGTCTGATGCTGGACGCACCGTCGCGCAACGCCGACGGAACGCCGGGCCACTCCGCGGCACCGCTGTTCCACAACATCGCCGGGTGGCTGATGCAGCGGCAGAACGTGCCGTTGTCCCCGCCCGTCCCGCCGCTGACGCTGCAGGCGACCTGAGGCATCGCGGCCGTTTCGCTCGGTAGGGTTGCGCCCTGCGCTGGATAGGGTGTACCCGCGAGTCGGCTTGATGGAGGTGACGGCGTTGACCAGCAACGCGGGAAACGATGCCGCCTTGCGGCCCCGTAACACCCCCGGCTTGTCGCTGGCTTCCCTGGCCGCAGGCGTCGGCGCGGCTCTCGACGGTGCCATCCCCGGTGCCATCCCCGGTGCCGTGGCTGACGGCCTGCCCGACGTCCGCATCTGCGGAGTCACCCTGCGCGCCCAGGACGCCGCCCCCGGCGACCTGTTCGCCGCGCTGCCCGGCGGCACCGCTCACGGCGCCGAGTTCACGGCGGCGGCGCTGGAATCGGGGGCGGTCGCCGTGTTCACCGATCCCGACGGCGCGGCGACGATCCACCGGTTGCTGGGCGACCCGGCGCCGGTCCCGGTACTGGTGCATTCGTCCCCGCGTGCGGTGCTCGGCCGCCTGGCCGCCGAGGTGTACGGGCGTCCCTCGGAGCGGCTGACGGTGCTCGGTGTCACCGGCACGTCGGGCAAGACCACCACCACGCACCTGATCGAAGCCGGGTTGCGGGCTGCCGGCCGCACGGTGGGCATGATCGGCACCGTCGGAGTCCGCATCGCCGGTACCGACGTCCCCAGCGCGCTCACCACCCCCGAAGCCCCGGCCCTGCAGGCCCTGCTGGCGGTGATGCTCGAAGCGGGTGTCGACACCGCGGTGATGGAGGTGTCCAGTCATGCCCTGGAACTCGGCCGGGTGGACGGAATCCGTTTCACGGTAGGCGGTTTCACCAACCTTTCCCGCGACCACCTGGACTTCCACCCCACCATGGCGGCCTATTTCGACGCCAAGGCAAAGCTGTTCGATCCGGCGTCGCCGGTGCACGCGGTGTCGGCGGTGGTGTGCGTCGACGACGACGCCGGGCGGGCCATGGCCGCCCGCGCGGAGACCGCGGTCACCCTGAGCGCCGAAGGTCGCCCGGCGGACTGGACTGTCGAGGACGTCGTCGAACTCGACAGCGGTCTGCAGGAATTCACCGCCGTCGATCCGGCCGGTGTGCGTCACCGGCTACGGATCGCGCTACCCGGCCGCTACAACGTCGCCAATGCGCTGCTGGCCCTGGCCATGTTGGATACGGTCGGCATCTCGCCCGAGCAGGCCTCGCCGGGTCTGCGGGGCGCCACGGTGCCCGGACGGCTGGAACTGGTCGACCGCGGTCAGGACTTCCTCGCCGTCGTCGACTACGCGCACAAACCCGGCGCGCTGCAGGCGGTTCTGGAAACCCTGCGCCGTCCAGACGGCAGGCTGGCGGTGGTGTTCGGGGCGGGCGGCAACCGGGACGCCGGCAAGCGCGAGCCGATGGGGGAGGTGGCCGCGGAACTGGCCGATCTGGTGGTGGTCACCGACGACAATCCGCGCGACGAGGACCCCGCGGCGATCCGGGCGGCTATTCTCGCCGGCGCCGTCGCCGGTGCGGCGCGGGCGCGTGGCACACACCCGACCAGCCGAGACGTGGAGGTGGTCGAGATGGCCGACCGGCGGGCGGCGATCTCCTATGCCGTCGGTTGGGCCCGGCGCGGCGACGTGGTGGTGATCGCCGGCAAGGGCCACGAGAGTGGCCAGACCGGCGGAGGCCAGACCCGGCCCTTCGACGACCGCGATGAACTCGCTCACGCCCTGGAGAGGATGTCGCGGTGATCGACCTGACCCTCGCGGAAGTCGCTGCGATCGTCGGCGGCCGGCTGGCCGACATCAGCCCGCAGGACGCGGCGGCCACCCGGATCACCGGCACCGTGGAGTTCGACTCGCGCGCCGTCACCCCCGGCGGGTTGTTCCTGGCCCTGCCGGGAGCCCGCTCCGACGGCCACGACTTCGCCGCGGGCGCGGTCGAGGCCGGTGCGGTGGCGGTGCTGGCCGCCCGCCCGGTCGGGGTTCCGGCCATCGTGGTGCCCCCCGCCCAGGAAGGCTCGGCGCCCGACGCGCATGCCGGGGTGCTCGAACACGACGCCGACGGGTCCGGCGCCGCGGTGCTCGCCGCGCTGGCCCGGCTGGCCGGTGCGGTGGCCGCCGACCTGGTAGCCGGCGGTTTGCGGATCGTGGGTATCACCGGGTCGTCGGGCAAGACCTCCACCAAGGACCTCGTCGCCGCGGTGCTGCGCCCGCTCGGGCAGGTGGTGGCACCGCCCGGATCGTTCAACAACGAACTGGGCCATCCGTGGACGGTGCTGCGGGCCACCCGCGACACCGACTTCCTGGTGCTGGAGATGTCGGCGCGGCACCCCGGCAATATCGCCGCGCTGGCCGCCATCGCCCCGCCGTCCATCGCGGTGGTTCTCAACGTGGGCACCGCGCACTTGGGGGAGTTCGGTTCCCGCGAGGTGATTGCGACCACCAAAGCCGAACTGGTGCAAGCGGTTCCGTCTTCGGGGGTGGCGGTGCTCAACGCCGACGACCCGATGGTCGCCGCCATGGCCGGACAGACGGGGGCCCGGGTGGTGCGGGTGGGCCGCAGCGAGAACGCCGACGTGCGCGCCGGGAACGTCGAACTCGACGAGCTGGCCCGGCCACGGTTCACCCTGCATACCGCCGGCGGATCGGTGGACGTCGCGCTGGCCGTGCACGGCGAACATCAGGTGGGCAATGCGTTGTCGGCCGCAGCGGTGGCGCTGGAATGCGGGGCCGGCCTGCAGCAGGTCGCCGACGCGCTCGGTGGCGCGGCCTCGGCGTCGCGACACCGGATGGAGGTGCACACCCGGGCCGACGGGGTGACCGTCATCAATGACGCCTACAACGCCAACCCCGACTCCGTGCGGGCTGGTCTGCAGGCGTTGGCCGTGATGGCCCGCTCCACTGCCGACGGGCGGCGTCGCAGCTGGGCGGTCCTCGGCGAGATGGGTGAACTGGGTGATGAGTCGATAACCGAACACGACCGTGTCGGACGGCTGGCGGTGCGCTTAGATATCAGTCGGCTCGTCGTCGTCGGAACTGGGAGGCCCATGAGCGCCATGCACCACGGGGCGGTCATGGAGGGTTCCTGGGGGTCGGAGTCGACCATGGTGCCCGACGCCGACGCCGCCCTGGAACTGCTGCGCACCGAGCTCGCCCCCGGGGACGTCGTGCTGATCAAGGCGTCCAACGCGGCCGGGCTGGGTGCGTTGGCCGAAGCATTGGTGGCTCCGACGTGAGGCAGGTGCTGATCGCGGTCGGCATCGCCCTGGCGGTCTCCATCCTGCTGACGCCGACGCTGATCCGGCTGTTCACCAAGCAGGGCTTCGGGCAGGAGATCCGGGAGGACGGTCCGCCCAGCCACCACACCAAACGCGGCACCCCGTCGATGGGCGGTGTGGCAATCCTGGCCGGTATCTGGGCCGGCTACTTCGGCACCCACCTGGTGGGTCTGGCGCTGGACGGACAGGGCCCGTCGGCCTCCGGGCTGCTGGTGCTCGGGCTGGCCACCTCGCTGGGCATCGTGGGATTCCTCGACGACATCATCAAGATCCGGCGCGCCCGCAACCTGGGCCTGAACAAGACCGCCAAGACGCTCGGCCAGATCGTTTCCGCGCTGATCTTCGGCATCCTGGTGCTGCAGTTCGCCAATGCCGACGGAATCACCCCGGCTTCCGACCAGCTGTCCTACGTGCGGGAGATCTCCACCGTCGCCCTGCCGCCGGTGCTGTTCGTGCTGTTCGTCGTGATCCTGGTGAGCGCCTGGTCCAACGCGGTGAACCTCACCGACGGTCTGGACGGGCTGGCCGCCGGGAGCATGGCCATGGTCAGTTCGGCCTACGTGCTGATCACCTTCTGGCAGTACCGCAACGCCTGCGCGACCGCCCCCGGGGTCGGGTGCTACAACGTCCGCGATCCGCTGGATCTGGCGTTGATCGCCGCCGCCACCGCCGGCGCCTGCACCGGCTTCCTGTGGTGGAACGCCGCCCCGGCCAAGATCTTCATGGGCGACACCGGATCGCTGGCGCTCGGCGGCATCATCGCCGGTCTGTCGGTCACCAGCCGCACCGAGGTGCTCGCCGTCGTGCTGGGCGCGCTGTTCGTCGCCGAGGTGACCTCGGTGGTGATCCAGATCATCGCGTTTCGCTCCACCGGCCGGCGGGTGTTCCGGATGGCACCGTTCCACCACCACTTCGAACTGGTCGGCTGGGCCGAAACGACGGTGATCATCCGATTCTGGTTGCTCACCGCGATCGCCTGCGGACTCGGGGTGGGGCTGTTCTACGGCGAGTGGCTTTCGGCTATCGGTGCCTGACCCGGTGACTGAGGTGGAGACTGACCTGTCGCTGCTGGCGCCCGGTGCCCGCGTCCTGGTCGCCGGCGCCCGGGTGACCGGCCGGGCCATCGTCGCCGCGCTGGCATCCTGGGACGTTGCGCTGTCGGTCTGTGACGACGATCCCGCGGCTGCCCGCGCGCTGGGCGACGACGTGACCAGCCTCGCGCCCGAGGAGGCGATCGCGCGGGCCGGCGAATTCGACCTGGTGGTGACCAGCCCCGGGTTTCCCCCGACCGCCCCGGTGCTGGCAGCCGCGGCCGCGGCTGGGGTGCCGATCTGGGGCGATGTGGAACTCGCCTGGCGACTGGACGCCGCGGGCAGGTACGGCCCACCGCGGCGCTGGCTGGTGGTCACCGGAACCAACGGCAAGACCACCACCACGTCGATGCTCTACGACATGCTCATCGCCGACGGTCGCCGGGCGGTGCTGTGCGGCAATATCGGCGAGCCCGTGCTGGATGTGCTGAACCGCCCGTCGGAGGTGCTGGCGGTGGAAGTCTCCAGCTTCCAGCTGTTCTGGGCGCCGTCACTGCGCCCGGCGGCCGGCGCGGTGCTCAACGTCGCCGAGGATCATCTGGACTGGCACGGCGGCTTCGGGGCCTACGCCGCCGCCAAAGCCCGCGCCCTGGACGGCCGGGTGGCGGTAGCCGGTGTCGACGATGCCGCGGCCCGCGCGCTGCTCGACGGTGCCGCTGCGCCGGTAAAGGTGGGCTTCCGGCTGGGCGAGCCGGCGCCCGGCGAACTGGGGGTGCGTGACGGCGCGCTGGTCGACCGGGCGTTCGCCAGTGAATTTGGCGGGGACCTGGTGCTGGCCGATGTCGCGACGATTCCGGTGGCCGGCCCGGTGGGCGTGCTGGACGCGCTCGGGGCGGCGGCGCTGGCCCGGGCGGCGGGTGTTCCCGCCGCGGCCATCGCCTCGGCGCTGGCCGGGTTCCGGGTGGGCCGGCACCGCGCCGAGCCGGTCGGGCAGATCGACGGGGTGCGCTACATCGACGACTCGAAGGCCACCAACCCGCACGCCGCGGAAGCATCCATCCTGGCCTTCCCGCGGGTGGTGTGGGTGGCCGGCGGCCTGCTCAAGGGTGCGGCGGTGGACCAGACGGTGGCCCGGGTGGCCGACCGGCTGGTCGGCGCGGTGCTGATCGGCCAGGACCGCGCCGCCTTCGCTGAGGCGTTATCGCGACACGCACCCGATGTGCCCGTCATCCAGGTTGTGACGGGGGAGGATGCTGTGGTGCATGAGACCAATGAGTCATTTGTTGCTTGTGGGACTCGGGTGATCGATGCCGCCGGACCCGGCCTCGGCCGGCGGGTGATGACCGAGGTCGTCGCCGCCGCGGCCGGCCTGGCCCGGGCCGGGGACACCGTCCTGCTGGCCCCGGCCGGAGCGTCCTTCGACCAGTTCAGCGGTTACGGAGACCGCGGCGATGCGTTTGCCGAGGCGGTCCGCGCCGCGAGCGGGGCCAACTAGCGCCATGGGCACGCTGTGGTCCCGGCTGGCACGCCGGGCCGCCGCG
>JAULZA010000145.1:0-22822 GCA_032117575.1 Mycolicibacterium sp. | reverse complement strand
CGGCCTGGTCCGGCGGGTCGCCGATGACGTAGTAGATGTTGGCGGTCAGATCACTGGTGGTGGTGACCCGGTAGGTAACCTGACGCGCTCCGGCCGGGACGTCGGAGGCCGCGCTGGCCGGGGCCTCGGGGGCGGCTGACGCGGGGCTGGCCGGAGCCGCCGACGATGCGGGAGCGGGGGATGTCGGCGCAGGGCTGGGCGCATCGGCTGGATCGGCCCCCGCCGATGCGGCGGCGCTGATGCCGGCGGCGAGCAGAACCGCGGCGGCTCCCACTGCTGTCAGATGTCGCATACCGGCACTATCGGTGCCGCCGGATGCGGTGTTACCGACCGCTCAGCCCGCATCCCGGAGCGTGTGGGGGCTCTGCAGCGCCGTGATGTCGACACCGGCCGCCGCGCCGAACAGCGTCACCGCGCCGGCCACCGCGGCGTCGACGAAATTGGTGAGGTCGGTCAGATCCGCGGGCCGATACTCCCCGCTGGCCAGCAGCCCCACCAGCCGCGGGTCGCAGGAGTCGTGGATCGTCGCCGGCAGCGCCGGGGCGTCGGCGTTCCACCGGTCGACGAGCTCGTCGAGGCGGGCTCGCTGCTCGGCCGGGTAATAGCGGTCGGCGGTGACGCTGACGTGCACGGTGTCGCGGTCGCGACCGCCGACTTCCAGGTGCACATTGAGGTGGCCCTTCCTGTGCCGCACGAAGTCGACCAGGAAGAAGTATTCGTCGTCGTGGTGGCCCCGGAAATACCGCGCACCACGGGTGCGTAGAAAATCCTCGATCAGCCGGTTCATGTTCAGATCAACGGCCCCGGGCATCCCCTTGGTTCCCACGCGGGGCTAAGAAATCGGTGAATGTTGTGTTGATTGAGGAACCCCGCAGCGGGTTACTCGCGATTCGACTGCGTGGTTCCTCAGTCGACGGCGGGGGCGGCCGTCAGCCCAGTCGGGAACGCACCTCACCGATGACCGCGTCGACGGGGATGTCGAGCTGCTCGCCGGTGGACAGGTCTTTGACTCCGATCGTGCCCGCGGCGATGTCGCGGTCACCGGCGACCAGTGCCACCCGGGCACCGGAGCGGTCAGCGGCCCGCATGGCGCTCTTGATGCCGCGGTCGCCGTAAGCCAAGTCCACCCGCAGCCCGGCGGCCCGTAACTGCGCGCCGATCCGGGCCAGTTCCAGCTTGGCCTGCTCGCCCAGCGGCACCCCGAACACGTCGCAGCGGGTGTGCTCACCCACCGGCTTGCCCTCGGCGCGCAGCGCCAGCACGGTGCGGTCGACACCCAGGCCGAAACCGATACCGGAGAGGTTCTGCCCGCCCAGCTGGGCCATCAGGCCGTCGTAGCGGCCGCCGCCGCCGATCCCGGACTGCGCACCCAGGCCGTCGTGGACGAACTCGAACGTGGTCTTGGTGTAGTAGTCCAGGCCGCGCACCATGCGCGGGTTGATCACGTAGGGCACCCCTAGGGCATCGAGGTGGGCCAGCACGGTGTCGAAGTGCCCCTTGGCGACGCCGGAAAGGTGGTCGAGCATCACCGGGGCGTCCGCGGTGAGTTCGCGGATGTGCGGCCTCTTGTCGTCGAGCACCCGCAGCGGGTTGATCTGCGCCCGGGCCCGGGTTGCGTCGTCGAGATCGAGACGAAAAAGGAACTCCTGCAACAGTTCCCGGTACTGGGGCCGGCAGGTGTCGTCGCCCAGCGAGGTGATCTCCAAGCGGAAGCCGTCGAGTCCGAGCGAGCGGAAACCGGCGTCGGCGACGGCGATCACTTCGGCGTCCAGGGCGGGGTCGTCGACGCCGATGGCCTCCACCCCGACCTGCTGCAGCTGGCGGTATCGCCCGGCCTGCGGACGCTCGTAGCGGAAGAACGGCCCGGCATAGCAGAGCTTGACCGGCAGCGCGCCGCGGTCCAGGCCGTGTTCGATCACCGCACGCATCACCCCGGCGGTGCCTTCGGGGCGCAGCGTCACCGAACGCTCGCCGCGATCGGCGAAGGTGTACATCTCCTTGGACACCACGTCGGTGGACTCCCCCACCCCGCGGGCGAACAGCGCGGTGTCCTCGAAGATCGGCAACTCGATGTCGCCGTACCCGGCGCGCCGTGCGGCGGCCAGCAGGCCGTCGCGCACGGCGACGAACTCCGCCGACTCCGGGGGCAGGTAGTCCGGAACCCCTTTGGGGGCTTGGAAATCAGGCACGGTAGTCGCTCACAGCATCAAAATTTTCGCTATCGCTCACAGCATCAGACCTTCCAGGAACGGGTTGCCGTAGCGCTCGAACCCGATCGTCGACGACGGGCCGTGTCCGGGCAGCACCTTGGTCGTGTCGTCGAGTACCAGCAGTTTGTTGAGGATCGAGCCGAGCAGGTCGCGGCCGCTGCCGCCGGGCAGATCGGTGCGGCCGACCGACAGGTGAAACAGCGTGTCCCCGGTGAAGGCCAGTGGCGGTTCGCTGCCCCCGGGGTTGGTGCGGAACACCACCGAGCCCTTGGTGTGCCCGGGGGTGTGGTCGACCACCACCGTCATCCCGCCCAGGTCCAGGGTGTCACCGTCGCGGTCGAGTTCGACCACCTGCTTGGGTTCGCGGAACAGGGTGCCCAGCGCGACCTGGGCGATCCGCGGGCCGAACCCGCGGATCGGGTCGGTGAGCATGAACCGGTCCTCGGGATGGATGAACACCGGGCAACCGAACGTGTCGGCGACCTTCTGCGCCGACCACAGATGATCGATGTGGCCGTGGGTGAGCAGAACGGCCGCCGGAGTCAGCCGGTTCTCGTCGAGGATGCGGCGCAACGGGCCGAATGCGCGCTGCCCGGGGTCGACGATGATCGCGTCGGCCCCCTGGTGCTGGGCCAGTACGTAACAGTTGCACGCCAACATGCCGGCCGGGAACGCCTTGAGCAACACGCCGACCAGTGTCCCAGCCCGGTCCACCCGCTCACAGCCCGGGCTGGCACACTCGTCTGCGCGATCGAACGACCCCGATACGGAGGACCTTCAGCGGTGACCACGAACGCAGAACGACGAGAAGAGGCCAAGCGCAAGCTGGAGCAGCAGCTTGAGCAGCGCACCCAGCAGGAGCGCCGGCAGCGGATCCTCACGGTGGTGGCGGCGATGCTGACGCTGGCCGTCGGCGCCGCGGCGATCGCGGCGTTCGTCTTCAAGGGCGACAAGGCCGAATCGTCGGCGTCGTCGGCGTCCTCCAGCGCAACGAGCACGGCAGCAGCCGCCCCGGGCGCGCCCACCCAGCTGGTGCGCGGCGGACCCGACCAGCTGCCGGCCTTCCAGGCCCCCGCCGATCTCGGCAAGAACTGCCAGTACCCGGCGGCCGGACAGAAGTCCAAGGACGTCGCCCCGCCGAACACCGGCACGGTGCCCACCGACCCGGCGACGATCAGCGTCAGCATGGCCACCGACCAGGGCAACGTCGGGCTGGTTCTGAACAACGCCGAGGCGCCCTGCACGGTCAACAGCTTCGCCAGCCTGTCCCAGAAGGGCTACTTCAACGACACCGTCTGCCACCGGCTGACCACCGCGCCCGACCTTGGCGTGCTGCAGTGCGGTGACCCGACCGCCTCGGGCTCCGGCGGACCGGGGTACTCGTTCGCCAACGAATACCCCACCAACCAGTTCGGCAAGGACGACCCGGCGCTGAAGAAGCCGGTGCTCTACCCGCGCGGAGCGCTGGCCATGGCCAATGCCGGACCGAACACCAACGGCAGCCAGTTCTTCCTGGTCTACAAGGACTCCAAGCTGCCGCCGAACTACACCGTGTTCGGCACCATCGATTCCACCGGTCTGGCCACTCTGGACAAGATCGCCGGCGCGGGTGTCGCCGGTGGCGGCCAGGACGGCAAGCCGGCCACCGAGGTAAAGGTCACGTCGATTCTGCTGGACTGATCACGCCAGCCCGGCTGGGTCCGGATCAGGCCATCCCGGAAGCGGTCTCGGCCGGAATCCCCGGATGCAGCACCGCCACCGGACAGCTGGCGTGGGCCAGCACCTTCTGGCTGACCGAGCCCATGATGAGCCCGGCGAAGCCACCGGAGCCGCGGCTGCCGACCACCAGCAGCTCGGCGCTGATCGCCTGGGTGAGTAGCACCTCGGCCGGCCGTCCGTAACCGGCGACGAACGACACCGGGACATCGGGGAACGATGAGGCGGTGACGATCACCGGCGAGTGGAACGCGCTGGTGTCCGAGCCGGGGGTGGCGTTCTCCGGGTCGATCGGCTCGGCCTCCGGGTCGCCCCGGCCGGCTTCCACGGTCACCGCCACCACACCGCAGCCGATCGCCTCGGCGTGCCGGAACGCGAACGCCGCAGCCCGGTTCGCCGCCGGAGAGCCGTCGTAACCGAGGACCACCTGCCCCGGGTTGCCGGGGTAACCGTCACTGGCCTCGAACAGCACACCGCCCTCCAAAGCGGAGTGCACCACCACCACCGGGCATTGCGCGTAGGGCGCGACGTGCATCGTCGTCGACCCCAGCAGCAGGCCACGGAAACCTTCGATGCCGCGCGAGCCGATCACCACGATGTCGGCCTCCTCACCCGCGGCCAGCAGCGATTGCACTGGTGCGTCGGGCATCTGCAGCGCCCGGGTCTGCAGCCCCGGGTACTCGGCGCGGGCCACCGCCACCGCGTCGCCGAGAACACCGTCGGGCTCGGCAAGCAGCGTCGGCTCGGCGATGGCGTCCGGGCGCGCGTGCAGCACCGTCAGCGGCAGGCCGTAGGCCACGGCGGTCGCTGCAGCCCAGCGCAGGGCGGCGATGCCGTGCTCGGACCCGTCTGCTCCGACGACCACGCCGGGCTCGGGGATCTCGACTGTCATGGCGGGGCTCCTATCAGTCAAGCTCGCGTGACACACGCGGCGTGGTGCAACTATGCCAAGGTAAGCGAACACCGAGCAACGGTCCGCTGCCAGCGGTACCGTACATCCAACATTCATCGGACCAGACCCGGCGGGGGATATGGAACAAGCACACCATCTCCAGCACGCCGCCGAAGCCGACCTTCATGAGAAGGGCCTCTCGGCGAACTCCGTCGGCGTACTCGGCAGCGTTGTGCTGGGTATCTCCTCGGTCGCACCGGCCTACGCACTCACAGCGACCATCGGCATTCTGGTAACGCAGGCCGGCACCAAGATGGCCGTGGTGATCATCGCCGGGTTCCTGCCAATGTTCTTCGCCGCTTACGCCTATCGCGAGTTGAACAAGGTGGTGCCGGACTGCGGCACATCGTTCACCTGGACCACCAAGGCATTTGGTCCCTACGTCGGCTGGCTCGGCGGGTGGGCCGCAGTTCTGGCGACGGCCATCGTGCTGTCCAACCTGGCCGGAGTTGCGGTGGAGTTCTTCTATCAGTTCCTCGGCGACCTGTTCGGAAACGAAAGCCTGGGGGCACTGTGGGAGAACCCACTGATCAACGTCCTGACCTGCCTCGCCTTCCTGTTCGTCGCGACCTGGGTGGCCTACCGGGGTATCACCACGACGGAGCGGGTGCAGTTCGTGCTGGTCGGTTTCCAGTTGGCGATGCTCGGCCTGTTCGCCGTCCTGGCGATCTCCAAGTCGGGCTCGTCGGCCACCGGAATGTCGTTCTCCTGGGACTGGTTCAGTCCCGCGGGGCTGACGCTGTCGGCGTTCATCGCCGGGCTGTCCGGCTCGATCTTCGCGTTCTGGGGCTGGGACACCTGCCTGACTGTCAATGAGGAGTCCAAGGGTTCGGCGAAAACCCCCGGCCGGGCGGCGCTGCTCTGCGTCCTGTCCATCCTGCTGACCTACCTGATCGTCGCGACCGCCAGTCAGATGTTCGCCGGCACCGGCGAGGAAGGCGTGGGTCTGGGTAACCCCGACAACGCCAGCAATGTCTTCGCCGCACTGGCCGAGCCCGTGCTGGGCAACCCCTGGCAGCTGCTGCTCTATCTGGCCGTGCTCGCATCGAGCACCGCGAGCCTCATCACCACATTCCTGCCGTCGTCGCGCACCATGCTCGGCATGGCCGCCTATGGGGCGCTGCCCGCACGGTTCGCGTCGATTCACCCGCGTTACCTCACCCCGTCGTACGCCACGGTGGCCGCCGGGGTCGTCGCCGGCGCGTTCTACACGGTGATGCACTTGCTCAGCCGCAACGCCCTGATGGACACCATCTACGCCCTGGGCATCATGATCTGCTTCTACTACGGTCTCACCGCGTTCGCCTGCATCTGGTTCTTCCGCCGCGAACTGTTCGCCGACCTCAACAGCTTCGTGTTCAAACTGCTCTTCCCACTGCTTGGCGGCTTGGGCCTGTTCGCGGTCCTGATCATCACGCTGCGCGACAGCGCGTCACCCGATTACGGCAGCGGCGCAAGCGTTTTCGGTGTAGGACTCGTGCTGGTGCTGGGGCTCGGGCTGATCTTGCTCGGTGTGGTCCTGATGATGGTGTGGCGTTCGATGGCGCCCGCGTTCTTCCGCGGCGAGACCCTGCGCACCGACACACCCGCCGTCATCGTGGAGTGACACGGAGCAGGCGAACCGCCTCCTCTACCCGCTGTGGCAGGCTCCCCCGCCGCCCTTCGACGTCGGCGGCGCATCGATCGACGGGTTGCGATCGAAGAATCCGGACGGCTTGAGCCAGAACGACACGGTGTCGACCGACATGATCGGCCACTCCTCCATGCGGGTGATGTGGTGGATGCCGAACACGTACCAGAGCACCACGTCGGTGTTGACCAACGGCGCGTCGTCCTTGAGCCACTCGGTCATCCCGGTGTCGACTTCGGACTGAGCCGGGTATTTGCCGGCCGGCCAACGCTCGTCGGCACTGTTCTTGGTCACCCACAGGGTGTGGCCGATCACCGGAGCCCGCAGGTACTGGACCGTCGACGGGTCCATCATCGGCGGAAAACACGCTCCCGGAACAAGTTTGTACGAGACGTTGGTGCCGTACTTGTTGGTCTTATTGGGATTGACCACCTTCCAGCTGCGCTGGGTCGACCAGTCGAAGTCCCGCGCCGACTGAGCCTCGGAGGTGATCGGCGTGGATTCGGTGACCAGCGCCAAGCCATAGGGGTTGTCCTCGGAGACAGGCGGGGCCACTGAGTCGATCTCCATGACGGTGTTGTCCGCACCGTCGACGTCGAGATCGAGCCGAGCGACCAGGAAATGCTGATGGAAAGGGGCGTAGGTGTTGGTGTCGACGACGGTGCCGTAGGGCGGCGGCGTGGCGCCGTCCGGGAAGGGAGTGGTCACCATGATGCCGGTGGCCCGAATCTCGCACTCGATGTTGCCGTCCTGGTACAGGCGCCAGTAGATCAGGTACTCGTAGTTGGCCACGGTGGCATGGCAGGAGATCACCATGCGGCGCTGACGGCGCACCTCGGCCCCCACCAGGTAGTCGACGTGCTTCCACATCACCGCGTTGTCTTCCTCGTGCAGGCAGACGGCGTTCTTGACTGTGTAGGGCTCGCCGCGGCTGTCGGCCAGGGTCGCATCGAGATAGCGGATCTCGCCGAGGCAGTCGCATCCCAGCTCAAGGGAGGTCGTCATCGAACCCAGACCCCACTCACCGATGTCGTAAGCGGTTCTGCGGTAGTGATCAAAGCTGGGATCCCGGTACGGGACGATCATCTCGGCTAACGAAATCCGGTAAGCGACATCGCGTTTGACACCGTTGTCGTCAAAGGACAGTTGGTAGATCACCGGGCCTTCGCGATAGTTGAAGCCCAGCCGCATCGTCCAGTTCTGCCACTTGAGCTCCGAACCTTCGAGGGTGAACGACGGGCCTTCGGGCTGAGTGATGTGCAGCGGCTTGAGGTCGGTACGCACGGTTGTCCCGCGCACCGACGGTACGTATTCGCAGTCCACTTCGGGCTGGCCGAAATCGTGGTGGCGTTCGATCTCCAGCAGTTCGCCGGTGTTCATGTCGACCACCAGTTTCATGCCAGACACCGGATGGCCGTAGGGATTGCCCTGCGGGGTTGCCCGCACCCACAAGTCGCTCCAGCCCAGCCGGCGGTCGCGATACTTCTCCGGCATAAGCGCTTTGGCATAGGTCCAGGTATCGACCAGCACCAGATCCATGTCGGTGAAACCACGCTCGGCCAGTGCCGCGATCACGTCGGGGTGCTTACGCATCGCCTCGTTGATCTCGTAGAACTCGTCGAGGGTGAAGTTGGGCTGGACGCCCGGAATGTGCTCGAACGAGACCACCGAACCGGCAACCAGATCGACGGTGGCTTCGTAGGTCTTGTTCTCGGTCCGGTCCAGCAACACAGCGAAGGACAGCCGTGGGACAGGCTGACCCGGCCGCCAGGCCTTGACCGCGCTCTTCTCCGGCTCCTTGAGTTCGATTGAGGTGAAACGCCACCCGTCTGTCACCCGGCCCTCGGTGCGGAGGATCTCAGCGGTGCGCCGAAACTCCTCGGCCGAAAGCGAATCGAGTGGATGCTGGCCCATCCAAGGCCTCCTTGCCCGACCATGACAGTCGACGTTTTCCGGTGCCGAAGTCCCTGCGGCGTGAGAGAATCCGCTTTACAAGCAAAAACGGCCAATCCACGGCAGGACCTTGCAATGATATCCACCGCATTCGGAGCCCGCGGGCTTAATGGCATCCCGGAGATTCGGACGTTCTTCCGAACCAACGAGCAACCTATCTTCTTCGTCGGCCCGACCGCGTTCAACCTGCTCGGAATCGATCGTTGGGTGCGCGGTTTCGAGTACATCGTCTACCACGATTCGTGGGACTCCGCCCATCCACGGGTGTTCACCCCCAACCTCAAGCCCTACACCGAGTTCAGCAGTTCCGAGCAAATCAACAATTACCTGCTGCGCGACGCCGAGGTACAGAAGCACATCGAGTCACGTTGCGCAGCAACGGGTTTGCGCCCCATGATCGCCATGGTTTTCTTCGACGAGGAGACCGAGCAGATCTGCCGCGACTTGGATTACAACTTGATTCTGCCGCCGGACTCACTGCGCCGCCATCTCGACTCCAAGATCGTCACCACCCAACTCGGAGAAGAAGCCGGCGCGCCCTCCGTGCCCAACGTCCTAGCCCGAGCCGACAACTATCAGCAACTCTGCGAGCTGACCGCCGCGGCTGGCCTCGGCTCGGACCTGGTGGTTCAGACACCCTACGGCGACTCGGGCAAAACCACGTTCTTCATCACCTGCCAGGACGAGTGGGACCGCGACAGCGAGAACATGGTCGGCCAGGACCTGAAGATCATGAAGCGCATCAACAACCGTGCCGTGGCGGTCGAGGCGGTCAACACCGAGCACGGCACAGTCGTCGGGCCGTTCATGACCGACCTGACCGGATACCCGGAGTTGACCCCCTACCGCGGGGGCTGGTGCGGTAACGACCTGTACCCCGAGGCGCTCTCGGAGGCGCACCGCAACACCGCCATCGGCCATGTACGGCGCCTCGGCGACCGGCTCCGGCAAGAGGGATACAAGGGATTCTTCGAGGTCGACGTACTGGTGGACCTCGACTCCGACGAGGTCTACCTCGGCGAGCTGAACCCACGGATCTCCGGGGCGTCGTCGATGACCAACGTCACCGCCGGCGCCTACGCCGACATTCCGCTGTTCCTGTTTCATCTGCTGGAATTCATGGATCTCGACTACCAAGTCGACGTCGACGAGATCAACGAGCGCTGGCGAGAGCTTGCCGCCGTGGACGTGTGGGCCCAGCTGATCATGAAGGAACCCAACGAAGAGATCGAGCGGATTCTGGCCGCACCCCAGACCGGTCGGTACCGGCTGACCGAGGACGGCACGCTGAACTTCATCGGCGTCACCAACGACTGGCACGACGTGACCCACGAGGACGAGTGCTTCTTCCTGCGCGTGTACGGTCCCGGCGACTACCGCTTCAAGGGAGCCGACCTGGGCATCCTGGTCACCAAGGGCCGGATGCAGACCGATGACGGACTGACCCGCCGGTGCCGCAGCTACATCGACGGCATCAGGGCCATTTACGTCAGCGAACCGCTGCCGGCTCCGCCCTCGGTGTATCCGATCGGTTTCGTGAAGTAGACGGTTGAGCCGGCGGGCTCAGCTACGACCGCGTCCGCGGCCCTCGACCACGCCGATCGGCCCCGTCAGGGCCGTCCGGTTGTGCCCGTGGCCGGACAGCCCGGCCAGATAGCGACCTGTCGCGACGAACGCCCTGATGGTATCGAGCAACTGAGACGGCGATTGGGCGGTCGGCCACGACGACAGCTTGACCGACACCGTTCTGGTCGCGCGGTCGATCAGAACCATTTGACCGTGAATGCCCATGCACACCTGGAGATCTCCGACCGGCCCCGGTACGTACCAGAACTGGTTGCGATACCAGCCGCCGGTCAGCGTCGCCTCGGACGCCGACGCTGTGAAGGCACCCCGGATATCGGGGTCGAGCATGCGCGACTGCACGAGCCAGCGACTGGGAACAACCGGGATCCCCGACACATAGCCGTCGTCCAGAAGCATCTGTCCGAACCTGGCGACGTCGCGGGCCGTCGCCGACATCCCGCCGTCGTGAATCGCCGAACCGACTCCATCACAGGTGATTTCCGCCTCATGCTCGGCGCCCATCCGCTGCCAGATCAGCGTGGAGATCAGATCCGCCATCCGGACGCCGGCGGCGCGCTCGCAGACCCAGCCCAGCATGTCGGTGTCAGCTGAGCGGTACACGAACGGGCCACCGTGGTGGCTGGCGGCGGTCATCGAAGCCAGAAAGGCGTACATGCCGCCGATGTATCCGGGGCTCAGACCGGGGCGCCAGCCCATGTGCCGCTCCATCACCCGGACCTCGGACTCGGGATTGGTGTACTCCTCGCGAAACAGCACCCCGGTGCGCATGTCCAGGACGTCACGCACAGTGGCCCCGCTGTAGCCCGAGCCGGTGACTTCCGGCACGTAGACGTCGACGGGCAGACTGGGGTCGAGCTGACCTCGGTCCACCAGCACTCCGGCCACACAGCCGACGACCGACTTGGTCACCGACATCAGCAGGTGCACCGTGTCAGGGGTCATCCCGCCGTAGTAGCGCTCCAGCACGATGCGTCCGTCGTGGACGACCAACACGGCGTCCGTCGAGGTCTCCTCGATCAGTTCGGCGAGGGTGGACACCCGATCGTCGACCAGTTGAACGGCAACCACACCGGGATCGAGCATGGTGTCGTGACGCGCCAACGGCCGCACCGGCCCCTGACCACGCGGAATCCGCTGCGTGGGAATCAGTTCCCGCAGATGTTGAAACGACCACTGGTTGAACGGCGGATCTTGCCAATTCACCAGGGTGACCCGCAGCGCCGGGTCGGAGGGGAACCCTGACATCAGCGGCACCTCAGACATGGGGGTTACCCTACCGCCGAGGCGGCGGATTTCAGGCGGCGGAATCCGATTCTCCTCGTCCCTCCTCCGGGCTCGGTCCTCGCCCGGCATCGTCGGCTCGGCGGTCGGCTCGGCGGTCACGCGGCGGAATCCGAATTGCCGCCTTCCTCCTCCGGGCTCGTTCCTCGCCCGGCATCGTCACGCGGCGGAAGTAATCCGGTAGACGTCGTAGACACCCTCGACATTGCGAACCGTGTTGAGCACGTGGCCGAGGTGCTTGGGGTCGCCCATCTCGAAAGTGAACCGGCTGATGGCAACTCGGTCGTCGGAGGTGGTCACCGACGCCGACAGAATGTTGACCTTTTCGTCGGCCAGCACCCGGGTGACGTCGGACAGCAGCCGATGCCGGTCCAGGGCCTCCACCTGGATGGCGACCAGGAACACCGACGTGGGCGACGGCGCCCACAGCACGTCGATGATGCGCTCGGACTGGTGCTGCAGATCAGTGGCGTTGGTGCAATCGGTGCGGTGCACGCTGACCCCGCCGCCGCGGGTGACGAAACCCATGATGTTGTCCCCGGGCACCGGTGTGCAGCACTTGGCCAGCTTGGTCAGCACGCCAGGCGCACCGGGCACCGCCACACCGGTGTCGTCGGTGGAGCGCTGACGCACCGCCATGGTGGTCGGGGTCGAACGCTCGGCGAGTTCGTCCTCGGCGCCGTCGGCACCGCCGAGCTGGGCCAGCAGCCGCTGCACGACGTGGCGTGCGGACACGTGCCCCTCGCCGACTGCGGTGTAAAGCGCCGAGACGTCGGCGTAGCGCAGCTCCTGGGCCAGCGCGCCCATCGCCTCGCCGTTGACCAACCGCTGCAGCGGCAGACCGCCGCGTCGCACTTCCCGGGCGATCGCGTCCTTACCGCTTTCCAGCGCCTCCTCGCGGCGTTCCTTGGCGAACCACTGCCGGATCTTGGCCTTGGCGCGCGGGGACACCACGAAGCCCTGCCAGTCCCGCGATGGCCCGGCGTTGGGCGCCTTGGAGGTGAAAACCTCCACCACTTCCCCGTTTTCGAGCTTGCGTTCCAGCGCCACCAGCCGGCCGTTGACCCGCGCCCCGATGCAGCGGTGGCCGACCTCGGTGTGCACCGCGTAGGCAAAGTCCACCGGCGTGGAGCCCGCCGGCAGGGTGATCACATCCCCCTTGGGGGTGAAGACGAAGATTTCCTGGACGGCCAGGTCGTAGCGCAGCGACTCGAGGAACTCCCCGGGGTCGGCGGCTTCCCGCTGCCAGTCGAGCAGCTGACGCATCCAGGCCATGTCATCGATTTCGCCGGCGGCATGCGGGGGCGGAACTCCGGCGCGCCCCTTGGCTTCTTTGTAGCGCCAGTGCGCGGCGATGCCGTACTCCGCGGTCCGGTGCATGTCGCGGGTGCGAATCTGCACCTCCAGCGGCTTACCCTCCGGCCCGACGACGGTGGTGTGCAACGACTGGTACACCCCGAAACGTGGCTGGGCGATGTAGTCCTTGAATCGGCCGGGCATCGGCTGCCACAGCGAGTGCACCACGCCCACCGCGGCGTAACAGTCGCGGATCTCGTCGCACAGGATCCGCACTCCGACCAGGTCGTGGATATCGTCGAAGTCGCGGCCCTTGACGATCATCTTCTGGTAAATCGACCAGTAGTGCTTGGGTCGGCCCTCGACCGTCGCGCCGATCTTCATCGCACTGAGCGCGGCGTTGATCTCGGCGCGCACCTTGGCCAGATAAGTGTCCCTCGACGGTGCCCGGTCGGCCACCAGCCGGACGATCTCGTCGTACCGCTTGGGATGCAGGATGGCGAACGACAGGTCCTCCAACTCCCACTTGACCGTCGCCATGCCGAGCCGATGAGCAAGGGGCGCAATGACTTCCAGCGTCTCCCTAGCCTTTCGGACCTGCTTCTCGGGCGGCAGGAACCGCATGGTGCGCATGTTGTGCAGCCGGTCGGCGACCTTGATCACCAGCACCCGGGGGTCGCGGGCCATCGCGATGATCATCTTGCGGATCGTCTCGCCCTCGGCGGCGTTGCCCAGCACCACCTTATCCAGCTTGGTCACGCCGTCGACAAGGTGACCGACCTCCTCGCCGAACTCGGCGGTCAGCGCTTCCAGGGTGTAGCCGGTGTCTTCGACGGTGTCGTGCAGCAGCGCCGCGACCAGCGTGGTGGTGTCCATGCCCAGTTCGGCCAGGATGTTCGCCACCGCCAGCGGATGGGTGATGTAGGGATCGCCGGAACGACGCATCTGGTCGGCGTGCCGTTGGTCGGCGACCTCGTAGGCCCGCTGCAGAATCGACAGGTCGGCTTTGGGATAGATCTCCCGGTGCATCGCGACCAGCGGTTCCAGGACCGGGTTGACGGTACCGCGCCCGGCGGTCATCCGACGGGCCAGGCGAGCGCGCACCCGGCGGGATGCGCTGGCCGCCTTCACGGCGGCCGGGGCGGAGGATTCGGGACGCGGTTCGGGCAGCTCGACGACCGGCGGCGCCGCAGCGCCAACGGGTGCGCCTACGGGTGCGCCTATGGGTGCGCCCACGTGTTCTTCGGCCAATGCTCACCTCCCGTCCCCACCGAGGATATCGCCCGGGAACCCCCGGCGAGGTGTCACCGGTCCGCTCTGCAGCCGGCGCTAAATCTGCTGGATGGCGCACACCGGAACTGGCGACAGGCGCTCGCGGCCGCGCAGTGCGGTCAGTTCGAGCACCACTGCCGCGGCCGTCACCTCCGCCTCGGCGGCAATCAGCAGGTCACGGGTGGCGGTCACCGTGCCACCGGTGGCCAGCACGTCGTCGATGATGGCGATCCGGCGGCCGGCCAGCGGGATGCCGTCGGCCGGGATCTCCAGGGACGCCGTCCCGTACTCGAGGGTGTAGTGCAAGCTGCGCACGGGCGGCGGCAGCTTGCCGCCCTTGCGGACGGCCAACACACCCACACCGAGCCGGTAGGCCACGGCCCCACCGAGCAGAAAACCTCGGGCGTCGATTCCGGCGATGAGGTCTGCCCCGTCGACCATGGCCGCCAGCGCCTCGGTGACCACCGCGAAGCCGCCGGCGTCGGCCAGCACCGGCGTCAGGTCGCGGAACAGCACACCGGGCTCGGGGAAGTCGGGAATCTGGCGAGTCAGGGCGGTGAGGATCGCGGCAGGGTCTGCTGCGGGCAGGCGGCCGCCATCACCGGGCCGGCTCACGGCTCCAGCCGCCACCGGTCCATGTTCCACCCGGCGCCCCACTTGGTGGGATTGGCCTGCACGGCGAACATCTTCTTCGACGAGATGAGGGTGCGCTGCTGGCGGTACAGCGGCAGGGTCGGCACGTCGGTCCACAGGATCGGCGCAGCGTCGCCCAGCAGCCGGGCCTGTTCTTTGGGGGCGGTGGTGATGACCATCGCCGAGATGATGCCGTCGATCTGCGGGTTGGCGTAACCGGAAAGGTTGTTGCCGTTGCCCGCGAAGAAGGTGTAGGCGTCCAGGGCTGCGGAGCCGGTGGACCCGCTGCCCGCGGCCCCGCCCGTGCTGGCCAGCAGCGCGTCGATCTGTCCGTCGCGCAGGGTCTGCGGACCGGTGCCCGGGGCGGTCACGTCGACCACCGTGATACCCGCCGGCGCGCAGGCCTGGGAGATCGCCGCGACGGCGGCGGCCAGCCGGGGGTTGGGGGCCTGGTAGCCCAGTCGCATCGTCAGTGGCTGATACTGCAGGGCCGCGCTGGCCGCATCGGGGTTGGCCACGTTGTACTGATCGGCCAACGGCCCGGTCTCCAGCACGGTGTAGGCGTCCTCGTTGTCCGCGTTGAGCCGGGTCTGGGCGATCGGCAGGCCGGCGTTGCGGGCGATCACGTCACGCGGGATGCAGGACGACACCGCCCGGCGCGCCTCCGGCGTCGACACCGAACCTTTAGGCCCGAAGATGACCTGTTCGATTCCGCCGGAAGGGATTTCGGCGCTCTGGTACTCGTCCGGGGTGGTCAGGGTGCCCGACGAACCAGTGGCCACGTCGACGACGTGGAAGCTGCCGTTGTTGATCCGGTCCTGCACGTCGATCCCGCGCGGCCAGACGGTGATCCGCTTGGTCACCGGCTTGGCGCCCCACCATTGATCGTTGGCGACAAGCACCACCGCGCCGCTGTCGAGCACCGAGTCGATCTTGTAGGGACCCGACGACGGGAACCGCTTGAGGGCTTCAGCGTCCATACCCGGCTTGAGATCCCAGATGGTGTTCCAGGCCTCCGCGATCCGGCTGACCCCGCCCGGATCCCCGGTCAGCAGGGCACCGGTGACGTCGATACCGAGTTCGTCGGCTAGGACGTGGGAGGGCATCAGCGACGTGGCGGTGAAAAGCTGGTTGTAGTCGACCACCCCGCGGGTGGGCAGAAAATTGACCTTGGCCTTCTTCTGGCCGGTCTGGCACTCGATACCGGCGATGTCGACATAGCCCGCCCTGCTGGCCGAGTCGAACCCCGGCAGCCGGCCGGACTGCGCCGCCCAGGTCAAAACCATGTCGTCGCACGTGATGGGTTTGCCGTCGGAGTACACCGCGTTGTCGGAGATCTGGTAATCCAGGGTCAGCGGTTCCCGGCCGACGACTGCCACGGTCCCGAAGTCGTTGTCGGCCAGCGCCTGCCCTTCGGGGCCGTGGAAGCTGAATCCGGTGAGGGTGCGTGCGAACGCCTGCGGGCCGGCGGAGGCGGCGCCGTTGACGGTGTTGGTGTTGTAGCTGCTCAGCACTCCGTCAACGGCGTAGTTGACCTGTTCGACTGCCGTATCCGAGCACCCGCTGACCATGGTGGGGACGACGATGGTTCCAGCGGCCACCGCGACGGCGGACAGGCGGCGCTTCGAAGCCAGCCTCAAAGCCAGCCTGAATCCCATAGCCGCCCTAACGTTCCCGCTTGCCGGACGGGCGTCGCGGCCGCACCGGACGAACCGGCGTGGACGCCCCCTGGCCGGTGCCCGCGCCTACCGTCGCGGTCTCGACCTCGCCGACGGCGGCGGTGGTCACCTCGGCTGAGCCGGCGCCGCCCCGGCGCCGGTTGAGCACCCGGCGGGTGTGATCGCGCACCAGCTTGGTGCGCTCTCGCAGGCTGACCAGCAGTGGGGTGGCGAAGAAGATCGACGAGTAGTTGCCGGCCAGGATGCCGATCAGCAGCACCAGCGACAGGTCCTTGAGCGTGCCGACACCGAGCAGCCACACCGCCACCACCATCAGCGCCAGCACCGGCATGATCGAGATGATGCTGGTGTTGATCGACCGCATGAAGGTCTGGTTGACAGCCAGGTTGGCCTGCTCGGCGAAGGTCCGCCGGGTGGTGTGCTGGAAGTCCTTGGTGTTCTCCTCGACCTTGTCGAACACGATGACGGTGTCGTAGAGCGAGTAGCCCAGGATGGTGAGCAGGCCGATCACGGTCGCGGGGGTGACCTCGAAGCCGATCAGGGAGTAGATGCCGGCGGTGATGACGACGTCCAGCGACAGCGAGCTCAGGGCCGCGACGGCCATGTAGCGCTCGTAGCGCAACGCCAGGTAGATACCGACCAGGAACAGGAACACCCCGAGGGCGATGAGCGCCTTCTTGGTGATCTGGTCGCCCCAGGTCTCCGACACCGCCGAGTCGCTGATGGCCTGCTTGCTCGGCTTACCGTCGGCGCCCTTGGGCTGGAACTTTTCGAAGAGGGCGTTGCGCAGCTTCTCCGTCTCCTCGTTACTCAATGCCTTGGAGCGGATCTGCACAGTGGCGCCCGGACCGTTGCCGACGGTGACCACCGACTCCGGCGCCGTGCCGATCGTATCGGTGAACACCTGCTCCACTTGGGTGACGCTGGCCTCGCCGCGGGGGAACCCGACCTTCGTGCCGCCCTGGAAGTCGATGCCGAAGGTGAAGCCCCGCAGCAGGATGCTGGCGGCGGCGATGGCCACCATCAGCGCGGTGATGGCGAAGAAGATCTTCCGCTTGCCCATCACGTCGTAACCGCCGGTACCGGTGTAGAGGCGGTTGAAGAAGCCGTGCCGCGGGGTGTCGGGGATCTCCGCGCCGGTCGCGTCGAGTTGGGTTGCCGACGTCACGTCGACCCCGCTGGTCTTGTCAGCCATGGACCTATCCCCGTCCCGTCGAGGCGGCCATGGCGGCACGCCGCTCCCGTGCGACCTGCTGAACCGCACCCAACCCGTTGAGGGTCGGTTTGGCCATGGTCACCGACTTGGACGCCAGGTACATCAGCGGCCAGGTGATCAGGAATACCACCACGACGTCGAGGATCGTGGTCAGGCCCAGGGTGAAGGCGAAGCCCCTGACCTGACCGACGGCGAGGAAGTAGAGCACCGCGGCGGCCAGGAAGCCGACCACGGCCCCGGACAGGATGGTCTTACGGGCCCGTACCCAGGCTCGGGGTATCGCAGACCGGAACGAGCGCCCTTCGCGCATCTCGTCTTTGATGCGTTCGAAGAACACCACGAAGGAGTCGGCGGTGGTACCGATGCCGATGATCAGACCGGCGATGCCGGCCAGGTCCAGGGTGTAGTTGATGTAGCGACCTAGCAGCACCAGGATCCCGTACACCACCGCACCGGAGGCCACCAGCGACAGCAGGGTGAGGAACCCGAGCGCCCGGTAGTAGGCCAGCGAATACAACAGCACCATCGCCACCCCGATGGCGCCGGCGATCAGGCCGGCCCGCAGTGAGGTCAATCCCAGTGTGGCCGAGACTGTTTCGGCTTCCGAAGACTCGAAAGACAGCGGCAGCGATCCATATTTGAGGACGTTCGCCAGGGCCTTGGACGAATCGACGGTGAACGGCGGGTCACCGCCGGAGATCTGGGTCCGCCCGCCCGGGATGGCCTCTCGGATCTGCGGTGCGCTGACCACTTGGGAGTCCAGGGTGAATGCCGTCTGGGTGCCGATGTTGGCCGCGGTGAAGTCGCCCCAGGTCTTGGCGGCGTCCTCTTTGAACTCCAGGTCGACGACGTAGGAGCCGCCCTGCTGGTCGAACCCGGAGTTGGCGGTCGCGATCTGGTCGCCGCTGATGATCGATTTGTCCAGGATGTAGACGTACTTCTTGTCCTGCGAGCAGGTCACCAGCGGCAGATTGGGGTCGTCGTTGCCGGCCAGGACGTCTTCCTGGTCGCAGCGCCCGGCCATGTACTGCACCGAGAGCAGCAGCAGGTTCTGGTTGCCGCTCTGGCGCAGATCCTTCTCGAACTTGATCCGCGCGGCGAGGTCCTGGCGCGGGTCCGGAGGTCCGGGCGGCGCGGGCTGACCGGGAGCCCCCGGCGGCGGCGCGGGCTGACCGGCCGGCGGGGCAGGGGGTGGTGGTGGTGACGGAGTCGGCTCCAGCGGGAACGGGCGCGGCTGCGGCGCCGGCGAGGCCGGGGCGGACTCAGCCGGTGGGGGCGGCGGTGCTTCGCCCGGAGGCGGTGGCGGAGGTGCCCCCGCGGCTCCGGGCGGCGGCGCGCCCGGCGCGCCCGGCGCCTTCGGCGGGTTCTTGATCGCCTCGACCGGAATGGGCTGGCCGATCACCGGCCGGATGAACAGCCGTGCGGTCTGGCCGAGGTTACGAGCCTCGGTGCCGTCGTTACCCGGCACGGTGATGACCAGGTTCTCGCCGTCGATAATGACCTCGGATCCGGACACGCCGAGTCCGTCCACACGCGCGCTGATGATCTGCTGGGCCTGGTCGAGGGCCTCGCGGGTGGGCTTGGACCCGTCCGGAGTGCGCGCCGTGAGCGTCACGCGGGTGCCGCCCTGAAGGTCGATGCCCAACTTGGGCTTTGCCTGCTTGTCTCCGGTCAGGAAGATCAGCAGGTAGACGCCGACCACCAGGACCAGGAACAGCGCCAGAAAGCGGTACGGGTGCACCGGCGCCGGTGACGATGCCACGTGTCGATTCTCCTAGTTGTTGCCGCGAGCAGCCCGCGGCGGCTCACGCTCCCCGAGAAAGGGTACGGGTGGTGGTGTTGTCAGTCGCGGGTGAGGCGGTCCGCGTCGCTGTCGATCGGGTCGGCCACCCGGGTGACGGTGCCCGCGTCGTCGATCTCCGGCACTTCGGCCTCGACGCGGTCGCGGATGGCCAGCTTCATCCAGCGGGTGACCACACCGGGAGCGATTTCCAGATCCACATGGTCATCGGTGATGCCGGTAATGGCGGCCTGGAGGCCGGAGGTGGTGTGCACCCGGTCGCCAACGCGCAACGACTCGTGCAGGTCGATGGTGGCCTGCATCGCCTTCCGCTGCCGCCGCGAGGCGAAGAACATGAACGCGCCCATGATGATGAAGAGGGGCAGCAGACTGAGTAGATCCATGGTGATGCTGTCTTTCGGTCCGGGGTCTGGTCATGGCGAGACCGGCAACGCAGGTCCCCCTGTGCAGACCAGTGTGCCATTGGCTCCTGTCGGCGTTAACGCACCGCTGCGCGGACAATACCGCCATAGACCTAATCGAGACCCGCCGCAGCACCGGCGCGGTCCGGGAATGCGCTGGCCGCCGTCGTGGCATTGGGCCACCCGGTGCACCAGCCGGGCCGGCTCCGGCGACCGCCGGTATCGGCCTCTACCACCGTCGATCGAGTCGGCGGACCGGCCCTACCGAACCAGCGCTTTTCCCGTTGCGCGGCGGCGTGATCCGACTAGGCTCAACTCACCCCTGTCAACCCGTCTGTCCAGCGCTGAGGCGCTGCGGAGGAGGTACCGTGAGCACCGTCGAGCAGACCCGCAAACTCGTCACCCCCATCCCCGGTCCGAACTCCACCGAACTTGCCAAACGCAAGGTCGCTTCGGTATGCCGCGGGGTGAGTACCACCATGCCGGTGTTCGCCGCCCGCGCCGGCGGCGGCATCCTCGAAGACGTCGACGGAAACCGGTTCATCGACCTCGGGTCGGGAATCGCTGTGACCACGATCGGCAACGCCTCACCGCGGGTGGTCGAAGCAGTGCGCGATCAGGTGGTGGACTTCACCCACACCTGCTTCATGGTCACGCCGTACGAGGGATACGTCGCCGTCGCCGAACACCTCAACCGGCTGACGCCCGGCTCGTTCGACAAGCGGACCGCGCTGTTCAACTCCGGCGCCGAGGCGGTGGAGAACGCGGTGAAGATCGCGCGCCTCTACACGGGCCGCACCGCGGTGGTGGCGTTCGACCACGCCTACCACGGCCGGACCAACCTCACGATGGGCTTGACGGCGAAGTCGATGCCCTACAAGAGCGGCATGGGCCCGTTCGCCCCGGAGATCTACCGGGCGCCGATGTCCTATCCCTACCGGGACGGCCTGATCGACAAAGAATGGGCCACCAACGGCGAACTGGCCGCCCAGCGCGCGCTGACGGTGATCGACAAGCAGATCGGCGCGGCCAACCTCGCCGCGGTGATCATCGAGCCGGTTCAGGGTGAGGGCGGGTTCATCGTGCCCGCGCCGGGCTTCCTTCCCGCCCTGCGGGCCTGGTGTAGTGCCAACGACGTGGTCTTCATCGCCGACGAGGTGCAGAGCGGGTTCGCCCGCACCGGTGCGATGTTCGCCTGCGAGGACGAGGGCATCGAACCGGATCTGATCATCACCGCCAAAGGCATCGCCGACGGACTGCCGCTGTCCGGAGTCACCGGCCGCGCCGAGATCATGGACGCCACGCACGTGGGCGCTGTCGGCGGCACCTACGGCGGCAACCCGTTGGCCTGCGCGGCGGCACTGGCCACCATCGAGACCATCGAGACCGACGGCCTGCTCGACCGCGCCAAGCACATCGAGCGGCTGATGAAGGAGCGGCTCAGCCGTATGCAGGCCGACGACGACCGCATCGGCGACGTCCGGGGCCGCGGCGCCATGATCGCCGTCGAACTGGTGAAAACAGGCACCGCCGAACCGGATCCGGATCTCACCAAGGCGCTGTGCGCGCGCGCCCACGCCCAGGGCGTGATCGTGCTCAGCTGCGGCACGTTCGGCAACGTGCTGCGCTTCCTGCCGCCGCTGACCATCGGCGACGACCTGCTCAACGAGGGCCTCGACGTCCTTGCCGGCATCCTCGCCGACCTCTGAACCGCCAACTTCGCACAAGGAGACGTGAACATGTACGCAGTAGTCAATCCGGCAACCGGCAAGGTGGAGCGGGAGTACCCGACAGCCACCGACGCCGAGATGGAGCAAGCGCTGGTCGCTGCCGACACTGCCTTCCGCGAGTGGTCGAAGAATTCGACAGTGGCACAGCGCGCGGCACTGATGAAAAAGGTCGCCCAGTTGCACACCGAGCGCCGGGAGACGCTGGCCGACATCATCAACCGCGAAATGGGCAAGCCAGTTGAGCAGTCGCTGGGCGAGGTGGACTTCAGCGCCGCGATCTACGACTACTACGCCGATCATGCCGAGAAATTCCTGGCCGACGAGTCGATCGACCTGCTCGACGGCGGGGGCAGCGCGGTGATCCGACGCGGTCCGGTGGGCGTTCTGCTGGGCATCATGCCGTGGAACTACCCCTACTACCAGGTGGCCCGGTTCGCCGGACCAAACCTGGTGCTGGGCAACACCATCGTGCTCAAGCATGCCCCGCAGTGCCCGGAGTCAGCCGAGGCCATCCAGCAGATCTTCGACGACGCCGGGTTCCCCAAGGGCGCCTACGTCAACGTCTACGCGACCAACGAGCAGATCGCCGCAGCCATCGCCGACCCGCGCGTCCAAGGCGTCTCGCTGACCGGCTCGGAGCGCGCCGGCGCGGCGGTTGCCGAGATCGCCGGCCGCAACCTCAAGAAAGTGGTGCTCGAACTCGGCGGATCCGACCCGTTCATAGTCCTCAGCAGCGACGACCTTGATGCCACCGTCGACGCCGCCGTGGCCGGCCGGTTCGAGAACACCGGCCAGGCCTGTAACGCCGCCAAGCGGTTCATCGTGGTCGCCGACTTGTATGACGACTTCATCGACCGGTTCACCAAGAAGGTGATGGACATCGCCGACGGCCTTGCTCCGCTGTCCTCGGCAGCCGCCGCGGAACGGCTGGCCGAGCAGGTCGACCGGGCTGTCGCCGACGGCGCCCAACTGGTTTCCGCGGGCGAACGCAACGGCGCCTATTTCCCGCCGGCGGTGCTCACCGGTGTGTCGCCCGCCTCGGCGTCCTATCACGAGGAACTGTTCGGCCCGGTGGCAACGGTCTACAAGGTCGACTCCGAGGACGAGGCCGTCAAGGTGGCCAACGACACCCCGTTCGGCCTGGGCTCGTACGTATTCACCACCGACCCGGAGCAGGCCAAGCGTGTGGCCGACAAGATCGATGCCGGAATGGTTTTCATCAACGCCGTCGGCGCTGAAGGTGTCGAGCTGCCGTTCGGCGGGGTGAAGCGCTCCGGTTTCGGACGTGAACTGGGTCGGTTCGGCATCGACGAGTTCGTCAACAAGAAACTCATCCGCACCGTCTCGTAGTCGTCGCAGTCTCGCTTCGGCGCGACGGTACCTAGCGGGGCGCGGGGCGGCGCCGGGAGCCGAACATGTCGCGCAGACCGCGGTGGCGGCGCTCCCCCGGTGACCGGTACTCATC
>JAULZA010000144.1:0-26764 GCA_032117575.1 Mycolicibacterium sp. | reverse complement strand
CCGCCAACCACTTCGGGGTCTGGCCCACCGTCATCTCCCGCATCGAACGCGGCCTACAGCGCGACGACACCTTCGCCGACACCTACAGAAACTGGCTCAAGGCCGCTTGACACGAATAGGAGCATCAAGTTTTGAACCTCAGGCCGTTATTACAGATCGAGCCGTCACAGATCGAGCACCCGACGCAGCCCGCGGTCCACCTCCGCGGCCAAACTCTGCGGCAGCGGACCGACGCGATCGGACAAATCGCCCTTGTTCAGCGTCACCACTGCGGTGACGTTGACCACCGAATCGCGGGGCAGCCCGGTGGCATCGGCTGGAAGAAAGACGTTCCCCGGCATCGCCGCCAGCGCGGTATTGGAGGTGATCGCCACGCTCAGAACAGTGGCCAGCCGACTGCTGTTGTAGGCATCGGCCTGCACCACCAGCACGGGGCGGCGTTTGGCGGGGCGGCTACCTGCCGGTGCGCCGAGCTCGGCCCAATAGATGTCGCCGCGTTCGATCACCACTCGTCGTCCATCGCGTCCAGTACCCGCCGGCCCGCCGAAACCGCCGCGGCCTGGGCCTCGTCGGGGGTGTCCATTCGGTCGACGACACTGTCGATCTGCGCTGTCAGCGACTGAGAGTCCAATTCGTCGAGGTAGCGCTGTGCGGCCCTGGCGAAAAACTCCGAGCGGCTCATCCCCAAGGCGCTGGCGCGGCGGCACACCCGATCGAAGGTCGCGTCGGGAAGCGATATCGCTGTCTTCACGCCGCAAGTATAACCGGGTATAACTTGCTGGGGCGTCGAGCCTGCCCCCGCGTTCACACCAGCCGGCCCATGACAGAATCTCCAGCCATGAAAGCCGTGCTGTTCGACATGGACGGCACGCTGGTGGACTCCGAGAAGCTGTGGGACGTCGCCATGCATCAGCTCTACGACCGCTACGGGGCGGCGATGACGCCCGAGGTGCGCGAACTGACGGTGGGCGGCTCGTCGGAGGACGTCATCCGGATCGTCTACACCGATCTGGGTCTGGACCACGACCCGCGTGAGATGGCGGCCACCGCGGACTGGCTGCATGAGATCACCGGTGACCTGTTCGACGCCGGCCTGCCCTGGTGCGAGGGCGCCCCGGAACTGCTCGACGAGCTGGCCGGAGCCGGGGTGCCGATGGCATTGGTGACCAACACCCGCCGCGGGCTGACCGAGCGGGCGCTCAACCGGATCGGCCGGCACTACTTCCTGACCAGTGTCTGCGGCGACGAGGTGCCCCGCGGCAAGCCCGCGCCGGACCCCTATCGGCAGGCCGCCGCGCTGCTGGGCCTGGACCCGCGGCACTGCCTGGCCATCGAGGATTCGGTGACCGGCGCGAACTCGGCCGAGGAGGCCGGATGCCCGGTGCTGGTGGTGCCCAACGACGTCGACGTTCCGGTGAGCCCGCGCCGCCGGCACGTGGCGTCGTTAGCCGGAATGGACGCCGCCCGGCTTCGCCGTATCTACGACGAACTGCAACTCGATCCCGAACTGACGGGCTGAGTCTGGTCGATTTGCCGTCCCCAGCGGCTCGTCACCGCCGTTGCCGATACGGCTGCCGGGTACCACGTGGGTATGCCATCGTTGAGCGGTTAAGCGTTTGCCCGCTGCGGAAAGGAAGCCCGCCATGTCCGGCCAGGGGCCCATCAGTGACACCCCGTCGATCTTTGACGACGATGACGTAGGTTCCGGCCGCGGTGCCGTCCGGATCGCCTCGGTCGCTGCCCTGGGCGGCCTGCTGTTCGGCTACGACAGCGCGGTGATCAACGGCGCCGTCGATCCGATCCAGAAGCACTTCGGGATCAACAACGCCTCGCTCGGCTTCGCAGTGGCCTCGGCATTGCTCGGTGCGGCAGTCGGGGCCATGACCGCCGGCCGGCTGGCCGACAAGATCGGCCGCATCGCAGTCATGAAGATTGCCGCGGTGCTGTTCTTCATCAGTGCCATCGGCACCGGCCTGGCCGGCAGCGTCTGGTTGATCGTGCTGTTCCGCATCATCGGCGGCATCGGCGTCGGCGTCGCCTCGGTGATCGCGCCGGCCTACATCGCCGAAACCTCACCGGCGCGGATCCGCGGCCGGCTCGGGTCGCTGCAGCAGTTGGCGATCGTCTCCGGCATCTTCATTTCGCTGGCCATCGACTACCTACTGGCGCATCTGGCCGGTGGCGCCGACAAAGATTTGTGGCTCGGCCTGGAGGCATGGCGGTGGATGTTCCTGATGATGGCCATCCCCGCCATCATCTACGGAGCGCTGGCGTTCACCATCCCGGAGTCGCCGCGCTATCTCGTTGCCAACCACCGCATTCCGGAGGCCCGCAAGGTTCTCACGATGCTGCTGGGGGAGAAGAACCTCGACATCACCATCGACCGGATTCAGAGCACACTGGCCGGGGAGAAGAAGCCCTCTTGGAGTGATCTGCGCAGGCCGGGCGGGGGAATCTACGGAATCGTCTGGGTGGGCCTGGGACTGTCGATCTTCCAGCAGTTCGTCGGCATCAACGTGATCTTCTACTACTCCAACGTGCTCTGGCAGGCCGCCGGCTACGACGAGAGCCAGGCGTTCACCATCACCGTGATCACCTCGGTGATCAACATCGCCACCACGCTGATCGCCATCGCGCTGATCGACAAGATCGGCCGTAAACCCCTGTTGCTGATCGGCTCAGCCGGCATGGCCGTCACCCTGGCCACCATGGCGATCATTTTCGGCACCGCCGAGCAGGTGAACGGGGCCCCGCAGTTCAGCGACACCGCCGGGTGGATTGCCCTGATCGCCGCCAACCTGTTCGTCGTGTCCTTCGGTATGTCGTGGGGCCCGGTGGTATGGGTGCTGCTCGGCGAGATGTTCCCCAACCGGATCCGCGCCGCCGCGCTCGGTCTGGCCGCCGCCGGCCAGTGGGCAGCGAACTGGCTGATCACCGTCAGCTTCCCGGGATTGCGTAACGTCCTGGGACTGGCGTACGGCTTCTACGCCCTGTGTGCTGTGTTGTCGTTCGTGTTCGTCTGGAAGCTGGTCCACGAGACCAAGGGCCTCGCACTGGAGGACATGACCGCCGACCAGATGGCGTAGCGAATCGATGGCTTAGCGAATCGAAGGCGACCCCAACGCTGGTCTCATCAGCGAGTTCGCGTTTCGGAACCAGCCGCACCGGGCAAACCTAGCGAAATCACCGTGACGATTCGCCAGGAGTTTTCTGATGACCAACACTTCGTGGGCCCCGGCACGGCGCCGGGGGCGCCCGCCGGCAAGCGACTCTGCGGTGACCAGGGAGCGGATTCTGCAGGCTGCCCAGAAGGTCTTCGCGGAATCGGGCTACGAGGCTGCGACGTTCCAGGCAATCGCAATGGAAATCGGGCTGACCCGGCCGGCGATCAACAACTACTTCCACAGCAAGTCCGCGCTGTACGGCGCAGTGGCCCGCCGGGTCAGCGACATCGTCCTCGACGCCATCCACACTGCATCCGACGCGCCCACCCTGGCCGAACAGCTGTTGACCTTCATCCGGGTGGCGATCCGCGGCGAGTGCGCAGACCCGTCGCTGGCCGGATTCCTGGTGCAGTCCGCGATCGACGTCGAACACCTGCCACCTGGAAAGTCCGAAGCCGCCGCGCTCGTCGAGCGATTCGTCGGCGCGGCGGTGGCTGCCGCGGCGCAGCGGGGTGAAATCCGGCAGGGCACAGATGGATTGACCGAATTGCTGATGGGGCTGATCTGGGGGATGGCGTTCCAGCTCTGTCGGGGCGACGACACCCGCTCCGACGACGTGCTCGACCGGTTGGGCGTCCTGCTGGATCAGGGTCTGGCCGCCGCTTAGGTTCGCCGCAATCCGCGTGACTGCGGCACGGGCCGCATGGAACAATCCCAGCCCGTGAAGACCTTCGAGGAACTCTTCGCCCAACTGGGCGAACGGGCGCGCACCCGCCCGGCCGGTAGCGCCACGGTGGCCGCGCTGGACGCCGGCGTGCACACGCTCGGCAAGAAGATCCTCGAAGAGGCCGGCGAGGTGTGGCTGGCCGCCGAGCACGAGCCCGACGAGTCGCTCGCCGAGGAGATCAGCCAGCTGCTGTACTGGACCCAGGTCCTCATGATCGCCCGTGGACTGAATCTCGACGACGTCTACCGGAAGCTGTAGGACCCCATGCTGCGTGTCGCTGTCCCCAATAAGGGGGCGCTGTCGGAGTCCGCTGCCGAGATCCTCTCCGAGGCCGGCTACCGGCGCCGGAGCGATCCCAAGGATCTCACCGTCATCGATCCCACCAACGGGGTCGAGTTCTTCTTCCTGCGGCCCAAGGACATTGCGATCTACGTCGGGTCCGGCGACCTCGACCTCGGTATCACCGGCCGGGACCTGGCAGCGGAGAGTGGCGCCCCGGTCCGCGAGCGCCTGGCACTGGGCTTCGGGTCGTCGAGCTTCCGGTACGCCGCCCCGGCCGGTCGCGACTGGACGGTGGCCGACCTGGCCGGCCACCGCATCGCCACCGCCTACCCGAATCTGGTCCGCAACGACCTGGCGGCCAGGGGCATCGAGGCGACCGTGATCCGGCTGGACGGCGCCGTGGAGATCTCGGTTCAACTCGGCGTGGCCGATGCCATCGCCGACGTGGTGGGCTCCGGTCGCACCCTGGCCATGCACAACCTGGCGGCCTTCGGAGACCCGCTGTGTGATTCAGAAGCCGTTCTCATCGAACGCGCCGGCGGCACCCACGACCGCAACCGCGCCGCCCGCGAGCAGCTCGCGGCGCGGGTGCAGGGGGTGGTGTTCGGTCAGCAGTATCTGATGCTGGATTACGACTGCCCCCGCGACCTGGTGCAGCGCGCCACCGCGATCACCCCCGGCCTGGAATCGCCGACGATCGCTCCGCTGGCCGACCCGGAGTGGGTCGCGGTGCGGGCGCTGGTGCCACGCCGCGACGTCAACGCGATCATGGACGAGTTGGCCGGGATCGGCGCCAAGGCGATTCTGGCCTCCGACGTGAGGTTCTGCCGCTTCTGATAGCGGGGCCGGGCACGACCGCCGTGCTAGCGTCCCGATGACCGCCTACCCCCGGAGGACGCCATGACGCATGCGCTCGTCTTGTTGCTGGCCCTGCTGATCGGCGTGGTCGCCGGTCTGCGGGCCTTCACCGCGCCCGCGGTGATGGCCTGGGCGGCCGCCCTGAACTGGATCAACCTCGACGGCACCTGGGCGTCGTGGATGGGCCACTGGGCCACCGTGGGGATCCTGACCGTAATCGCGGTCGCCGAACTGGTCAGCGACAAGATGCCGACCCTGCCGAGCCGCAAGAGCGCTCCGCAGTTCCTGGTGCGGCTGGCCACCGGCGCGTTCTCCGGAGCGGTTCTGGGCACCGCCTGGGGATACCGCTGGGGCAGCCTCGGCGCCGGCTTGATCGGTGCGGTCATCGGCACCATCGGCGGCTACGCCGCCCGCACCCGGCTGGTCGCCGCCAACGGCGGCAAGGACCGGCCCGTCGCTCTCGGTGAGGACGTGTTCGCCGCCGTTGCCGGTGTCGCCGTCGCCTTCCTGACGAGCGTGTTGTGAGACGCCGAATTACCCAATCGGGCGCCGGTGCCGCGCTCGCCTCGGATAATCGGGGGATGACCTCTGTTCTCCCGACGGCCCGGCGTAGGGCCGTCACTGCGCTGGGCTGTGTCGCCGTCGGCCTGGCCACAGCGTTGTCCGCGCCCGCCCACGCCGACGACGCCGCGTCGCTGCCGGTCTTCGTCCCGTACCCGTCGGGATGGTCGCCTAACTACAGCGTCCACCCGTACAACATGTGGCAGAGCCGCGTGACGCCGCAGATGGTCATCGCCGAGCGGGACGCCTGCCAGTGGTTCAACGCCCAATACGACACCATCAGCGGGCAGGCGTTCGGTTTCCAGAAAGCGCTGCACGACAACTTCGACAACTGGGACGGCGTCGCGGGTGCGGCCAATGTGCTCAAGGCCAACCTCGACCAGTCGGCGGCCTTCCTCGATCCGCGGGTGCACACGCTGTACATCACGAACTACCCGGATCGCAGCCAGTACTCGCCGCTCTACAACGGCGACTCCTTCTACCACCTCTGGTACCAGCTGACCCAGATCAGTGACAAGATCGCCAACCAGATGCCCTCCGGGGTGATCAACGCCAACAACGCCACGATGCGGGTGTACGGCGATGTGATCCGTTCGTCGGGAGTGTGCAACGGCGCCTGAGCACGCCCCGCGCCGCACCGGGCCCTTCGCCGTCGGCGACCGGGTCCAGCTGACCGACGCCAAGGGCCGCCACTACACGATGATCCTCAAGCCCGGCGGCGAGTTCCATACGCACCGGGGGATCGTCGCCCACGACTCGGTGATCGATTCGCCCGAGGGCTGTGTGGTCAAGGCGACCAACGGCGACGCCTTCCTGGTGCTGCGCCCGCTTCTGGTCGACTACGTCATGTCGATGCCGCGCGGCGCGCAGGTGATCTACCCCAAGGATGCCGCGCAGATCATCCACGAGGGTGACATCTTTCCCGGCGCCCGAGTGCTGGAGGCGGGCGCTGGATCAGGCGCGTTGACCTGTTCGCTGCTGCGTGCCGTCGGGCCGGCCGGCGAGGTGATCTCCTACGAGCTGCGCGACGACCACGCCGAGCACGCCCGGCGCAACGTGTCGACGTTCTTCGGGCAGGACCCGGCCAATTGGAGCCTGGTGATCGGCGACGTGACCGACGCGTCGGCGCAGCCGGGTCTGGCCGACGGCGGCGTGGACCGGGTAGTCCTGGACATGCTGGCGCCGTGGGATGTGCTCGACGCGGTGGCCAACGTGCTGGTGCCGGGCGGCGTGCTGATCGTCTACGTCGCCACGGTCACCCAGCTCTCCAAGACGGTCGAGGCGTTGCGCGAGCAGCAGTGCTGGACCGAGCCGCGGTCCTGGGAGACCATGCAGCGCGGCTGGAACGTCGTCGGCCTGGCGGTGCGCCCGCAACACAACATGCGCGGCCACACCGCGTTCCTGATCTCCGCGCGCCGGCTGGCCCCGGGTACCGTTACGCCGACACCGCTGCGCAAGAAGGGCCGCGGCACGGCGGTCTGAGCCGGCCAGCGTGCTGGCTTGTCCGGAGTGCTCGTCGCGGTGTATACCGATCTGGGTGCCTGCGGCAGACGGGGGAGTCGTCGCCGCCGCGGTCCCGGCGCTGAATGTGGCTATTCATGTGGTTGACGTAACGGACGTTTGGGATGCCATGGGGGGCGACAGTGGACAGACGGGCAGTCCTCGTCTCCCCGGCCGTTGTCTCACTGGTCGTTGCCGTCGTCTACGCAACCCTCGGCCTCCTGACACTCGCGCTGGGCCAGATGACCGGTCTGGCAGCGCCGGTCTGGCCAGCCGCCGGTGTCGCCTTCGCTGCCGCGTTGCAGTGGCGATGGCGCGCCCTGCCCGGGATTTTTCTCGGGTCTGTTGCCGCCAACGCGTTCTGGCTGACTCGGCTGGGAGAACCTGAGGCGGGAACCTGGTTCACTGCCGTGGCGGTCGGCATCGGGGCGGCGCTCGGGGCAGCTGCGGGCGCAAGCCTGGTACGACGCTTCATCGGGCCGGTTCCCCGACTGGACATACCCCGCTCGGTGATCCTGACCCTGGCCCTCGGCGGGCTCGTTGCCACCACGGTGGCGCCCACCGTCGGTGTGGCGGCCCAGCTCACGACCGGGATTCTCAGTACCGACAAAGCGGCCTTCGGCTGGCTGACGTGGTGGGTGGGCGATGCTATCGGGACCATCGTCTTCGCCCCCCTGGTACTCATGCTGATGCCGGGACGGGGCGGGTACTGGTCGGGGCGTCGCTGGAAGATCGCCGTGCCGTCACTGCTGATCTCCGGAATCCTGATTGCCGCGGTCGTCCAGAACGTCGCCAACGAACGTGCCCGGATCGAGAGAGCCGTGGCGCAGTTGGCCGTGGAGGCCGACGAGGCCCTCACTCGCAATATCGCCCTGCACCAGGAAGTGCTAGAAGGTCTCCGGGGTCTGGTGGAAGCCTCTGACGACGTCACCGCTGAGGAGTTCACCACCTACACCGACGATATGCTGGGGCGCTTCCCCAATTTGCAGGCCTTGTCATGGAACCCCCTGGTCACCGACTCGGAGCTGGAAGCATTCGAGGCGCGCCAACGCATGCAGCCAGGCCTGCAGAACTTCACCGTCACCGAGCGCGACGGCGAAGGCAAACTACGGCCGGTGTCACCTCGTCGCGAGTACGTCGCCGTGGCCTACATCGAGCCGATCGCGAACAACCGCACCGCCCTCGGCTTCGATATCAACTCCGACCCAGCTCGCGCGGTCGCCATCCGAACGGCCCGCGACACCGGCCGGCCAACGGCGACCGCACCCGTCGATCTCGTCCAGGAGTCCGGCACCCAGAAAGGCATGCTCGCCCTGTTGCCGGTCTACGAGGGTGCTCGGGACCAGGAGTCTGTTCCGCGCGCCGGTCTTCGGGGTTTCGCCGTCGGCGTGTACCGCCTCGGCAACCTGCTTGCCGAGACTTTCCGTGGCCCGCGTTGGGACAGCGTCGGCGTGACTCTCGTCGACGTCAGCGGCAGCGAGCAGCCCGTCGTCATCGCCGATCTGCCGGCGCGGAACTCGGCCTCGCCTGATCACGTCAGCGCCGCACCGACAGCGACCACTTTGCCGCTCGATGTCTACGGGCGCAGTTGGGAACTCACCGTGCGTCCCACGAGCGCAGCATTCACCGAGAGTCGCAACGGAGTCATGGCGATCCTGTTTCTGGCGGTCCTGGCGATGACATTCATGCTTGAGACTTTCCTGCTCGTCCTCTCCGGCATGGAGTCACTGGCGCGCCGGCTGACGGCCGCACTCGGCGGCGCCGCCCGCTACGTCGAGTCGATTCTTCCCCGCGACGTCGAATCCCCGGTACCGGTGAGCTCCCGCTACATTCCCTCCGAGCAACTCGGCGGCGACAGTTTCGACCACCGCTGGCTCGACGACGACCACCTGGTTGTCTACGTGGTCGACGTGTCCGGCCATGGCATCGGCCCCGCCGTGTTCTCGGTGTCGGTACACAACCTGCTGCGGTCGGGAACCCTCGGCCAGGACATGCTGCGAGATCCCGGCCGGGTCCTCACCGAACTCAACCGGCTTTTCCAGCAGGAGAAGCAAGCCGGCAATTCCTTCACCATCTGGTACGGCGTGTACCAGCCCTCCACCCGCACGCTCCGCTACGCCCGCGCCGGGCACCCTCCGGCGATCGTGCTGACCGGGAACGGCTCAGGTCCGGCTCAGCTGGATTCCGGATCCGTACCGATCGGAGTTCTGACGGATGTCACCTATGAAACCCACGAATACCGACTGGACGCGGACGCCGACGTTCTTCTTTACAGTGACGGCGCTTTCGAACTGGTGCTGACCGGCGGCGCGCGCTTGACCCTCGATCAATTCATCGATCTGTGCGCCCGCACCGCGCGCTCACCGCAGTGGACCCTCGACGACCTCGTCGGTCAACTCAGGGACCGATCCGAAAACGGAGACTTTCACGACGACTGCACCTTGGTCCGCATCACCATTCCCTGATCGCCGGGCTCCTCGTCGCGGCGCTGGGTCAGTCGTCGCTGCGGCGCAGATCCCTGCGGGCCGAGAGCAACTCGATCTCCGGCCGGGCGGCCACCAGTCGCTCGGCGGCATCGAGCACCTCGACCACGTGTGCGCGATCTGCGGCCACCACCGCGACGCCGATCCCGGCCCTGCGGTGCAGATCCAGCCAGCCGGTCTCGGCGGCCGACACACTGAACCGGCGCTGCAACTCCGCGACGATCGGGCGCACCGCCGAACGCTTCTGCTTTAGCGACCGGACGTCGCCGAGCAGGATGTCGAATTCCAGCCAGCCGATCCACATGCGATCAGGCTGCGTCGCGCGCCGGTCAGCCCCCGAAGATCGTGAGGATGGTGCTGGCCGAAGCGCGGGAGAGCTTCCAGCCGCCCTGGTTGACGAACGTGACGGCCTGGGTGGTCGACGGCATCGCCGGTCCGGCGGCGGTCACCGTGGCGGTGGCCGCGCCCGGGCCCACCGGTGCGATGGGGCCGATGCTGAAGTTCAGCGGTACCTGACCCTTGGCGATCGCACTGCGCATCAGCGCATCGGCGGTCTTGGCCTCCAGACGCCCGATGCCGCCCTCGATCAGGTAGCCCTTGGCCGCGAACGGCACACTCGGGTTGGCCAGGCTGTTGAGCACGCCGGCGAGCTGATCGGCACTGGGCAGATCCGCGGCCGGGTTCAGTGGCATTGGGTTCATCGGCAGGGGCGTGCCGAACACCATCGGGGCGACGGCCGGGGAAGCGGCCGGCGTGATCGACACGGCTGCCGTCACACCCGCTGCGGCTCCGCCGACGATCGCGGCGGCGGCCACAGCTGTGGCGAGGAATTTTGCGGTCACGACTGTCCTTCCGATCGGGCCGGCTGCCGAAAGGTTAACAGTGATGTCAGAGTGTAGAAATTGTCCGAACGCACAAGATGGTTCAATCGCCGGTAGCGTTGGGGTATCCACCGCACCAGCAGGTGCGCGGAAGGAGCCGTATATGACCGAGTCACACCGTTCCGGATCTTTGGGTGGTTTCGACGACGACGATGCTGCCGAGTTGGAGCAGTTGCGTCGTGAAGCCGCCATCCTGCGCGAGCAGCTCAAGAGCGTGAGCGGCGGCCAACGGCCGCGTGAGGTGCAGCAGCTGGAAGCCCGGATCGACTCGTTGGCGGCCCGCAATGCCAAGCTGATGGACACCCTCAAGGAAGCGCGCCAGCAGCTGCTGGCGCTGCGCGAGGAGGTCGACCGGCTCGGCCAGCCGCCCAGCGGCTACGGCGTGATGCTCGCGGCGCACGACGACGACACCGTCGACGTGTTCACCTCCGGTCGCAGGATGCGGCTCACCTGCTCACCCAACATCGACGTCTCCGAACTCAAGAAGGGGCAGACGCTCCGGCTCAACGAGGCGCTGACAGTCGTCGAGGCCGGCACCTTCGAAGCGGTCGGTGAGATCAGCACTCTGCGTGAGGTGCTTGCCGACGGCCACCGTGCGCTGGTAATCGGCCACGCCGACGAGGAGCGCATCGTCTGGCTGGCCGAGCCGCTGGTGGCGGTCGAGATCATGGATCCCGAGGTGGCGGCCAGCCTGGCCGATGACGACCGGCCGCGCAAACTGCGTCCGGGCGACTCGCTGCTGGTCGACACCAAGGCCGGCTACGCCTACGAGCGGATCCCCAAGGCCGAGGTCGAGGACCTGGTGCTCGAAGAGGTGCCGGACGTGTCCTACGGCGACATCGGTGGCCTGACCCGCCAGATCGAGCAGATCCGCGACGCGGTGGAGCTGCCGTTCCTGCACAAGGAGCTGTACCGGGAGTATTCGCTGCGCCCGCCCAAAGGTGTGCTGCTCTACGGCCCGCCCGGCTGCGGCAAGACGCTGATCGCCAAGGCGGTGGCCAACTCGCTGGCCAAGAAGATGGCCGAGGTCCGCGGCGAGGACGCCCGCGAGGCGAAGTCCTACTTCCTCAACATCAAGGGTCCGGAGCTGCTCAACAAGTTCGTCGGCGAGACCGAGCGGCATATCCGGCTGATCTTCCAGCGCGCCCGGGAGAAGGCATCCGAAGGCACCCCGGTGATCGTGTTCTTCGACGAGATGGACTCGATCTTCCGCACCCGCGGCACCGGTGTGAGCTCCGATGTGGAGACCACCGTCGTGCCGCAGTTGCTCTCCGAGATCGACGGTGTCGAGGGCTTGGAGAACGTCATCGTCATCGGCGCCTCCAACCGCGAGGACATGATCGACCCGGCGATCCTGCGGCCCGGCCGCCTGGACGTCAAGATCAAGATCGAGCGCCCGGACGCCGAGGCGGCCCAGGACATCTTCAGCAAGTACCTCACCGAGAACCTCCCGCTGCACGCTGAGGATCTCGGCGAGTTCGGCGGGGATAGGGGCGCCTGCATCAAGGCGATGATCGAGAAGGTCGTCGACCGGATGTACGCCGAGATCGACGACAACCGCTTCCTGGAGGTCACCTACGCCAACGGTGACAAAGAGGTCATGTACTTCAAGGACTTCAACTCCGGCGCCATGATCCAGAACGTCGTCGACCGGTCCAAGAAGTACGCGATCAAGTCGGTGCTGGAGTCCGGTCAGCGCGGTCTGCGCATCCAGCATCTGCTGGACTCGATCGTCGACGAGTTCGCCGAGAATGAGGACCTGCCCAACACCACCAATCCCGATGACTGGGCGCGGATTTCGGGCAAGAAGGGCGAGCGGATCGTCTATATCCGCACCCTGGTCACCGGCAAGTCCTCCAGCGCGAGCCGGGCGATCGACACCGAGTCGAACCTGGGGCAGTACCTCTAGCCGGTTAGCTGGCCAGCTGGTCAGCTCTGCAGCGAGTAGCTGTTGGTCAGGTCGTCCTGCAGCACGTTCGCCGGGCGCTCGGTGGTGTCCACCACCAACGGCTCTGTCAGAGTGCGGGTTTCATAGTGCCAGCCGTCCGGTAGGTTCAGCCGCGACGCCAGCGCGGGCAGGTCGTCGAGGGTCAGGTTCTTGTCGACGACCTGGCTGTAGGTTTGCATCACCCAGCGCCGGCCGGTCGGATCGACCAGCTCGAACACCGGCCGGCCCACGTCGAAGGTGAACACCGCCCGGCGGTCGACGGTGTTCACCGAGTAGGGCTGCGGATCGTTGGATGACAGCTGCACCGTCGCCTGCTCGATCATCTCGATTCCGCCGAAGCTCTTCGTCGGCTGCGGCTCTCCGGCGCGTTTGGTGATCCGGCTCATCAGCCAGTACCGCGGGCCGTTGAGCATCGCGCCCAGCGCGTCGTTGTCTGTGGCGATATCGGCGGCGTCGAGGGCGTCCCAGAGTTCGGCGGGGCAGTTGTTGAGCGGGAAGGTGTTGTAGACCGTGGCCTGGGGTCCCGCGTCGCCCATCCGCAGCAGCAGAACCTCGCCGTAGCGCTTGCCGAACACGTCGTTGCCTGCTTGATCCGCCACGGCTTTCACCTTACGCGGCAAGCGATCCCGGCTGCCCGGGGCTGGATCGTCACGACCGGGTCATTCCCTGCATCGCCTCGTACCGCCGCATCGCGACCAAGTTCAGGCGCACGTCGTCGATGATCGGATCGAGGAACTGCGACCGGTACTCCGCGTCGGTGACCGCCTTGGCCGCCAGGTACATGAACGTGATCGCCGTCAGCAGCATGCTGGTCTGGATCAGTGAATCCGGGATCGGCAGCGTCATCCAGAGCAGTACCCCGTCGGGGCGTCCGTTGCCGCGGGTCCAGGCGTCGAGCACTTCCGGGCTGACCAGGATCATGCCCAGGACGAAGAACACCGTCCCGGTCATCAACGCCACCGTCAGCACGTGCACCATCTGCGAGGCGGTCACCACGAACACCGCGTTCAGCCGTTCCAGCGTCGTGATCGGGATGTCACCGGGTGGGTCAGGCACGTCCTCGAACGGAGTGCCGGCCAGTCGCGCGGAGTCGCCGGCCACCGCGTCGGGCGCTTCAGCCAGCCGCCGGACCTCGGCCAGCGTGCTCGACACCAGGAACGAGCCGGCGATCAGCAACAGAAAACCCATCCCGACCCACAGCCGGGTCCGGCTGATCAACGACGTCATCAACCACACGTAGGTGTTGAAGAACACCAGGAACGTCAGCAACACCACCGGCAGGGCACGCACGAACATCCCGCCGGCCAGGGCCAGGTTGGTCATCGTCATCCGCGCCGCCCAGCCCAGGATGGAACCGATTCCGGTCGCGGTGAGCAGCAGGATCACCGCCACGGCGATCGTGAAGATCATTATGTTGACCGCAGTGAGCCGGGCCGGGCCGCCGAACACCGCGCCCAGCGCGATCACCCCGGCGGCGATGTCGGCGGCGAGCAACCGCGTCCGGTGCGATTCGATCTTCGACACCAGCCAGCCCGCCAGCGCCGCGACCGGCAGCATGACGGCCAGCAGGGTCAGCACCACACCTTCGGGCAGATCCGGCCGCCCGCTGATGTCGATGGTGTGCTGGCCGGACACCGCCACGACTATCAGTGAGTTCAGCGCCACCACGGCCAGCGCCGCCAGTGCGGGCGCCGAGCGGCTCCACACCCGGCGCACGAGCGCTTTGGGACGCAGGACGGCGGGCAGGCCCCGGCTGAGAAACCAGCGCGCGGCCGCCTCCTGTTGGTCCGCCATAGGACCACACCCTAGTTTCGATCGTCGGTAACGGGGCAGAGGCTCACGCGGGGTGCGCCGGACCCGCCCGACACGCTGTGACCATGCATCGGATTACGCTGTGGCCATGCAGCGGATCATCGGCACCGAGGTGGAATACGGCATCTCCTCGCCGACGGACCCCACTGCCAACCCGATTCTCACCTCCACCCAAGCGGTGCTGGCCTATGCGGCCGCGGCCGGAATCCCGCGGGCCAAGCGCACCCGATGGGACTACGAGGTGGAGTCGCCACTGCGCGACGCCCGCGGCTTCGACCTGAGCCGGGCCTCGGGCCCCCCGCCGGTGGTCGACGCCGACGAGGTCGGCGCGGCCAACATGATCCTCACCAACGGCGCCCGGCTCTACGTCGACCACGCCCATCCGGAGTACTCCGCGCCCGAGGTCACCGACCCGATGGACGCGGTGATCTGGGACAAGGCCGGGGAGCGGGTGATGGAGGCCGCCGCCCGCCACGTCGCCAGCGTTCCGGGGGCAGCCAAGCTGCAGCTGTACAAGAACAATGTGGACGGCAAGGGCGCCTCGTACGGCACTCATGAGAACTACCTGATGAGCCGGCAGACGCCGTTCTCCGCTGTCATCGCCGGGCTCACCCCGTTCATGGTGTCCCGTCAGGTCTTCACCGGCTCCGGCCGGGTCGGCATCGGGCCCTCCGGCGACGAACCGGGTTTCCAGCTCTCGCAGCGCGCCGACTACATCGAGGTCGAGGTCGGTCTGGAGACCACTCTCAAACGCGGCATCATCAACACCCGCGACGAGCCGCACGCCGACGCCGACAAGTACCGGCGGCTGCACGTCATCATCGGCGACGCCAATCTCGCCGAGACCTCCACCTATTTGAAGGTGGGCACCACCTCGCTGGTCCTGGACCTGATCGAGGAGGGTTCCCAGCACGGCCTGGACCTGTCCGACCTGATGCTGGCCCGCCCGGTGCACGCCGTCCACGTCATCAGCCGGGACCCGTCGCTGCGGGCCACCGTCGCACTTGCCGACGGCCGGGAACTGACCGCACTGGCGATGCAGCGCATTTACCTCGACCGGGTGGCGAAGCTGCTGGACACCCGCGACCCCGACCCGCGGGCTACCGACGTCGTCGAGACGTGGGCCCATGTGCTGGATTTGCTGGAGCGCGATCCGATGGAGTGCGCGGAGTTGCTGGACTGGCCGGCAAAACTCCGCCTGCTGGAGGGTTTCCGGCAGCGGGAGAACCTCGGTTGGTCGGCGCCCCGGCTGGCGCTGGTGGACCTGCAGTACTCCGACGTCCGGCTGGACAAGGGACTGTACAACCGGCTGGTCGCACGCGGGTCGATGAAGCGTTTGGTCACCGAGCAGCAGGTGCTCGACGCCGTCGACAACCCGCCCACCGACACCCGGGCCTACTTCCGCGGCGAATGCCTGCGGCGGTTCGGCGCCGACATCGCCGCGGCGAGCTGGGACTCGGTAATCTTCGACCTCGGCGGGGATTCGCTGGTGCGCATTCCCACCCTGGAGCCGCTGCGCGGCAGCAAGGCACATGTGGGGGCGCTGCTGGACTCGGTGGACAGCGCGGTGGAACTGGTGGAACAACTCACAAACTGATCAAGACTGCCGGGGCCGAACAGGACCCGGACGGTACTGTGGAGACGGCGGCCCTGCTTACTCTCTACAGGGCCGCTGACACTAGCAGGAGGCAGCGATGGCTCAGGAACAGACCAAGCGTGGCGGCGGCGGCGAGGACGACGACCTCACCGGCGACGCAGGCGCCGGCCAGGAACGTCGCGAGAAGCTTGCCGCCGAGACCGACGACCTGCTGGACGAGATCGACGACGTGCTCGAAGAGAATGCCGAGGACTTCGTGCGGGCGTACGTCCAAAAGGGCGGCCAGTGACCTGGCAGCCTGATCGTCTGGCCGCAAGTCCCTTCATCAACCACCCGCTGAACGCGACGTCGAACTCCGTCGAGTTGTCGTCGTTCTCTGACTTCCTGCGCCGTCAGGCTCCGGACCTGCTGCCCATGGGCGCCGGGCCGGCAGCTGCGGCCGCCGAGGCCCCCGCCTCGTACTCGTCGCTGCCGCACGGCACCACCATCGTCGCCCTGAAGTACCCGGGCGGGGTGCTGATCGCCGGTGACCGTCGCTCCACGCAGGGCAACATGATCGCCGGCCGCGACGTGCAGAAGGTCTACATCACCGACGACTACACCGCCACCGGAATCGCCGGGACGGCGGCACTGGCCGTCGAGTTCGCGCGTCTCTATGCCGTCGAGCTGGAGCACTACGAGAAGCTCGAGGGCGTCCCGATGACGTTCGCGGGCAAGGTGAATCGGCTGGCCATCATGGTGCGTGGCAACCTCGGAGCCGCGCTGCAGGGCTTCGTCGCGCTGCCGCTGCTGGTCGGATACGACGTCGACGATCGCGATCAGCAGGCGGCCGGGCGGATCGTGTCGTTCGACGCCGCTGGCGGCTGGCACTTCGACGAGGAGGGCTATCAGGCCGTCGGCTCCGGATCGCTGTTCGCCAAGGCGTCGATAAAGAAGTTGTATCCGGCTGCGACGGACGCCGATTCGGCGCTCAAGGTGGCCGTCGAGGCGCTCTACGACGCCGCCGACGACGACTCCGCCACCGGCGGACCGGACCTGGTCCGCGGGATCTTCCCGACCGCGGTGACGATCGGCGCCGAAGGCGCTGAGGAGGTCACCGAGGAGCGGATCGCCCAGCTGGCTCGTGAGGTCATCGAGAAACGTTCTCGCACTGACGAATTCGGTCCGGGCGGACGGCCCAGCAACCAAGCGCCCCGGGCTGATTCATGATCGGGTCCGGCGCATGAGCTTTCCGTATTTCATTTCGCCCGAGCAGGCGATGCGTGAGCGGTCCGAGCTTGCGCGCAAGGGCATCGCCCGCGGCCGCAGTGTGGTCGCGCTGGCCTTCGCCGGCGGTGTGCTCTTTGTCGCGGAGAACCCGTCGCGGTCGCTGCAGAAGGTCAGCGAGATCTACGACCGGGTCGGCTTCGCCGCCGTCGGCCGGTTCAACGAGTTCGACAGCCTGCGCCGCGGCGGCATCCAGTACGCCGACACCCGCGGCTACGCCTACGACCGGCGCGACGTCAGCGGCCGGCAGCTGGCCAACGTCTACGCCCAGACCCTCGGCACCATCTTCACCGAACAGGCCAAGCCGTACGAGGTGGAGTTGTGCGTCGCCGAGGTGGCCCATTACGGGGAGTCCAAACCGCCGGAGCTGTACCGAATCACCTACGACGGGTCCATCGCCGACGAGCCGCATTTCGTCGTGATGGGCGGCACCACCGAGCCGATCATCACCGCGCTCAAGGAGAGCTACTCGGAGAACGCCGAGCTGGCCGACGCCGTCCGGATGGCGGTGGACGCGCTGCGGGCCGGGATCAGCAGCTCGACCGGTAACGCCACGCCGGCGGCCGAACCTCGGGTGCTGGGTCCGTCGACGCTGGAGGTGGCCGTGCTCGACGCGAGCCGGCCGCGTCGCGCATTCCGGCGCATCACCGGCACGGCGCTGACCGCGGTGCTGCCCGCCGTCGACGCCTGACCGTCTCTCAGCGAGAGCCGTAGTTGGGCGGCGGCGCCATCGGCTGGGGTGAAATCTTGATGTGGGAAATGTTTTCCACCAGCGGTGACCTCGTGTTGCCGTGGGTTTCCGGCTCCGGCACCCGCCAGCTCAGAACCACCACCGCGACGGCTCCGGCGACGGCCAGCGCAATCCAAATCCTGCGGCCGGGGGTCTTGGCGTCGGTGGTCACACCCACCAGCCTAATGAAAAGTTTCTGATGGGTTGAAGCCACCACGCCGAGCACACCCTTTGCTCGGCGTGGTGGCCGGCGGCTGGGCGATGTTGCTGCGCGGTGTTCGCGCCGACCGTCGCCGTCAACCAGTAGGCTCGTTTCCGTGCAGCGCAGAATCATGGGCATCGAGACCGAGTTCGGTGTCACCTGCACTTTCCACGGTCACCGACGGCTCAGCCCGGACGAGGTGGCCCGCTATCTGTTCCGCCGGGTGGTGTCCTGGGGCCGAAGCTCCAACGTCTTCCTGCGCAACGGGGCGCGGCTCTACCTCGATGTCGGCAGTCATCCCGAGTACGCCACCGCCGAGTGCGACAACCTGGCCCAGCTGGTCACTCACGACCGGGCCGGCGAGCGGGTGCTGGAGGACCTGCTCATCGACGCCGAGCAGCGGCTCGCCGACGAGGGCATCGGCGGGGACATCTACCTGTTCAAGAACAACACCGACTCGGCCGGCAACTCCTACGGCTGCCACGAGAACTACCTGATCGTCCGAGCCGGAGAGTTCTCCCGAATCTCCGACGTGCTGCTGCCGTTCCTGGTCACCCGCCAGCTGGTCTGCGGCGCCGGCAAGGTGCTGCAGACTCCGAAGGCGGCCACCTTCTGCCTGTCCCAGCGCGCCGAACACATCTGGGAGGGCGTCTCCAGCGCAACCACCCGGTCGCGGCCCATCATCAACACCCGCGACGAGCCGCACGCCGACGCCGAGAAGTACCGGCGGCTGCATGTGATCGTCGGCGACTCCAACATGAGCGAGACCACCACCATGCTCAAGGTGGGAACCGCCGCACTGGTGCTGGAGATGATCGAGGCGGGCGTCCCCTTCCGGGACTTCTCGCTGGACAACCCGATCCGGGCCATTCGCGAGGTCAGTCACGACCTGACCGGCCGGCGTCCGGTGCGGCTGGCCGGCGGCCGGCAGGCCAGTGCGCTGGACATCCAGCGCGAGTACTACTCCCGCGCTGTGGACTACCTGCAGTCCCGGGAGTCCAGCACCCAGATCGACCAGGTCGTCGACCTGTGGGGTCGGCAGCTCGACGCGGTGGAGAGCCAGGACTTCGCCAAGGTCGACACCGAAATCGACTGGGTGATCAAGCGCAAGCTGTTCCAGCGCTACCAGGACCGCTACAGCATGGAGCTGTCCGACCCGAAGATCAGCCAGCTCGACCTGGCCTACCACGACATCAAACGCGGCCGCGGCGTGTTCGACCTGCTCCAGCGCAAGGGTCTGGCCGCGCGGGTGACCACCGACGAGGAGATCGAAGCCGCCGTCGACACTCCGCCCCAGACCACCCGCGCCAAACTGCGGGGCGAGTTCATCGCCGCCGCGCAGGAGGCCGGCCGCGACTTCACCGTCGACTGGGTGCACCTCAAGCTCAACGACCAGGCGCAGCGCACCGTGCTGTGCAAGGACCCGTTCCGCTCCAGCGACGAGCGTGTGAAGCGCCTGATCGCCAGCATGTGACCTGTGCTGTATTTGCCGCGCTCCTCAGCGCGGCTGGCGCCGCTTGATCGTCGCGCGGCAGGGCCTGATTGCCGCGCTCCTCAGCGCGGCTGGCGCCGCTTGATCGTCGCGCGGCAGGGCCTGATTGCCGCGCTCCTCAGCGCGGCTGGCGCCGCTTGATCGTCGCGCGGCTAGAGTTTCCCAACGTGGCGCCCACCAAGATCTCCAAGGTCGAGCGGCTGATGAACCTGGTCATCGCCATGCTCTCGACCCGCGGCTACCTCACCGCCGACTGGGTGCGGACCAACGTGATCGGCTACGCAGACTGCCCCTCCGACGAGGCGTTCTCGCGCATGTTCGAGCGCGACAAGAGCGACCTGCGCGACCTCGGCATCCCGCTGGAGACCGGCCGGATCTCGGGCTCCGACCCGGCCGAGGGCTACCGCATCAAACCGGAGTCCTACGCCCTGCCCGACATCGATCTGACCCCCGACGAGGCGGCTGCCGTCGCAGTGGCGACCCAGCTGTGGGAGTCCCCGGAGCGGATCACCGCCACCCAGAGCGCGCTGCTCAAGCTGCGAGCGGCCGGCGTCGACGTGGACCCGTCGGCCGGTGTCGCCATCACCACCGGCGCCGGCCCGGCAGCGTTGCGCGGCTCCGAGGAGGTGCTCGGTGTGCTCCTGGCGGCCATCGATGCCGGCCGGGCGGTCCGGTTCCGGCATCGGCCCACCCCGGTCGAGCCCTACACCGTCCGCACCGTCGAACCATGGGCAGTGGTGACCGCCCGCGGCCGCTGGTATCTGGTGGGCCACGACCGCGATCGCGAGGACACCCGCACCTTCCGGCTCTCCCGGATCACCGACGTCCAGCCCACCGGTGAGTCGGGCCAGGTGCACCGGCCCGACGGAGTGGACCTGCGCGGGATCGTCGACCGGGCGATCGGCGACACCGGCGCACACTCCGCAGGCCGGGCGCGGGTGTGGCTGGCCGATGGACAGGCCACCGCGCTGCGACGCCTCGGGCATCCGGTGGAGCGCCGCACCGTCGGCGGGCGTGACGGCGACGTGATCGAACTGGAGATGGGTGTGCTGGACTGGCTGGCCCGTGAGGTCACCGGGTACGGGGCGGCGGCGGTGGTGCTGGAGCCGGAGTCGCTGCGTCTGGACGTGCTCGGGCGGCTCACCGCCCAGGCCGGGGCGCAGGCATGACACCGGTCTCCACCCGCCTGGTTCGGCTGCTCAACATGGTTCCCTACTTCCAGGCCAACCCACGGGTGACCTACGCCAAGGCCGCCGCCGACCTGGGCGTCAGCGTCAAGCAACTGCGCCAGGACCTCGACCAGCTGTGGCTGTGCGGGCTGCCCGGGTATCTGCCCGGCGACCTGATCGACTTCGAGTTCTCCGGCGACACCATCGCCGTGACGTTCTCCGCGGGTATGGACCGGCCGCTGCGGCTGACGTCCACCGAGGCCAGCGGGCTGCTGGTGGCGTTGCGCACGCTCGCCGACATCCCCGGCGTGGTGGATCCCGCGGCGGCGCTCAGCGCGATCGCCAAGATCGAGGCCGCCGCCGGCACGCTGTCCGACGACACCACACCGTCGGCCGTCGATGAGCCCGCACCGGTCGAACAGGAGGCCGCCGCAACGGTCCGTGCGGCACTGCGGCAGTCGCGGGCGCTTCGCATCGACTACTACTCGGCGTCGCGGGACACCCTGTCGCCCCGCGTCGTCGACCCGATCCGCATCGTGCTGGTCGACGACCACAGTTACCTGGAGGCGTGGTGCCGGGAGGCCGAGGGGGTGCGGTTGTTCCGGTTCGACCGGATCGTCGAGGCGTCCCTGCTCGACGAGCCCGCGGCGCCGCCCCGGCCCGCCGTCGACGCCCCACCACCCACGGCGTTGTTCCAGGCGGACCCGTCGCTGCCGGCTGCCACCCTGCGGGTGGCGCCGCAGGCCGCGTGGATGCTGGAGTACTTCCCGATGCGGATTGTGCGGGAATTGCCCGGCGGGTACTGCGAAGCGGCGATGACCTATGCGTCCGAGGAGTGGATGTCGAGGCTCGTTCTCGGCTTCGGCGCCGACGTCGAGGTGCTGGCGCCGGCGTCGCTGGCAGGGCTGGTCCGGCGGTCCGCGAGCGAGGCGATCACCGCCTATGCCGCGTCGGATGGCTAGTTAGCGGGCCGTCTTGGCCGCACGCCCATGTTCGCCGGGTAGCATCGTCAAGGACTGATTGCCGGGCTTCTCCGCGGGACTTCGTCCCGCCCCGCCGTCCGGCTGTATCTGGAGGTGACCGAATGGGTGCTCTACAACCGTGGCACTGGATAATCCTGCTTCTGGTGATCGTCCTGCTCTTCGGGTCCAAGCGGTTGCCTGATGCCGCCCGGTCGCTGGGCAAGTCGATGCGGATCTTCAAGTCCGAGGTCAAGGAACTGCAGGCCGACCACAAGGCCGACGCGCCCGTCACCCCGCAGCAGCCGCCGGTGCAGGCGCCGCCCGTTCAGGTGCACTCCGAGCGTGTCGAGGCCCCGGCGCCGAACCCCACCGACACCCGCCCGGCCTGACCGGCTGTAGCAGCCGGCGCCCGCGCGCCATCAGCCAGTAGACGCCGTGCGCACACCAAGAGTCCTGTCCCGGCTCGACCCCCGACAACGCCGCACCCGGACCAACCCGGACGGCACCATGTCGCTGGTCGAGCATGTCCGGGAATTGCGAACCCGATTGCTGATCTCGGTGGCTGCGGTGTTCGTGACCACCATCATCGGGTTCTTCTGGTACTCCCACGGCGTCTTCGGGTTCGAGAGCCTGGGCGAGATCCTGCGCCAGCCGTACTGTGCGCTGCCGCAGTCGGCCCGCGCCGACATCAGCGCCGACGGCGGCTGCCGGTTGCTGGCCACCGCCCCGTTCGACCAGTTCATGCTCCGGCTGAAGGTCGGCCTGACCGCCGGCATCGTGCTGGCGTGTCCGGTGTGGTTCCACCAGATCTGGGCGTTCATCACCCCGGGCCTCTATCGCAACGAACGCCGGTTCGCCTCGGCGTTCGTCGTCTCTGCGGTGGTGCTGTTCCTCGGCGGTGCGGTGCTGGCCTACGTGGTGCTGTCCAAGGCGCTGTACTTCCTGCTGACGGTGGGCAGCGACGTTCAGGTCACCGCCCTGTCCGGCGACCAGTATTTCGGGTTCCTGATCAACCTGCTGCTGGTGTTCGGTGTGGGATTCGAGTTCCCGTTGCTGCTCATCATGCTCAACCTGGCGGGGGTGCTCAGCTACGAAAAGCTGAAAGCGTGGCGGCGCGGGCTGATCGTCGGGGTGTTCACTTTCGCTGCGGTGGCCACCCCCGGATCCGATCCGTTCTCGATGCTGGCGCTGGGCCTGGCGCTGACCCTGCTGATGGAGTTCGCCATCCAGATCTCCCGGCTGCACGACCGGCGCAAAGCCAAGCGCGCAGCCCTGCAATCCGACGCCGCGGTTCCCGACGACCAGGCCGCGCCGATCGAGCCGCCCGCACCGGTGGCCGCCCCGACGCGCGCTGCGTCTCCGCATGACGACATCACCTGAGGACACCCAGCTCGCCGACTTCGCCGGGCAGCTGACATTCCGGCTCGATCCCTTTCAGGTCCAGGCCTGCGAAGCCCTGGAACGCGGTCATGGGGTGCTGGTGTGCGCACCGACCGGCGCCGGTAAGACGGTCGTGGGGGAGTTCGCCGTTCACCTCGCCCTGCGGGCCGGGCAGAAGTGCTTCTACACCACGCCGATCAAGGCGCTGAGCAATCAGAAACACAGCGATCTGGTGCGCCGGTACGGGCCTGAGCGCATCGGTCTGCTGACCGGTGACCAGTCGATCAACGGCGACGCCCCGGTCGTGGTGATGACCACCGAGGTGCTGCGCAACATGCTCTACGCCGGGTCTGAAACGTTGCGAGCGTTGGCCTACGTCGTCATGGACGAGGTGCACTTCCTCGCCGACCGGATGCGCGGGGCAGTGTGGGAGGAGGTGATCCTGCACCTGCCCGAGGAGGTAAGACTGGTCAGCCTGTCGGCGACAGTCAGCAACGCCGAGGAGTTCGGCGGCTGGATCAAGACCGTGCGCGGCGACACCACCGTGGTGGTCGACGAGCACCGGCCGGTCCCGTTGTGGCAGCACGTTCTGGTGGGCAAGCGCCTGTTCGACTTGTTCGACCTGGACAGTTCCGGTCCGAAGAACCGGGTGGACCCAGACCTGATGCGCCACATCGCCAACCGCCGCGAAGCCGACCGGCTGGTCGACTGGCAGCCGCGCCGCCGCGGGCCGGGGCGCCCTGCCGGCCCGGGCCTCTACCGCCCGCCGTCGCGGCCTGACGTCATCGCCACGCTGGATCACGAAGGCCTGCTGCCCGCGATCACGTTCATCTTTTCCCGGGCCGGCTGCGACGCCGCGGTCAAACAGTGCCTGCGCAGCCCGATGCGGCTGACCACAGAGGCCGACCGCGCCCGTATCGCCGAGGTGATCGACCGGCGCTGCGGCGATCTGGCCGATGCCGACCTGGTGGTGCTGGACTACTACGAGTGGCGCGAAGGCCTGCTGCGCGGGCTGGCCGCCCACCACGCCGGGATGCTGCCGACGTTCCGGCACACCGTCGAGGAACTGTTCACCGCCGGGTTGATCAAGGCGGTGTTTGCTACCGAGACACTGGCTTTGGGCATCAACATGCCGGCCCGCACGGTGGTGCTGGAGAAGCTGGTGAAGTTCAACGGCGAGCAGCACCTGCCGCTGACGCCGGGGGAGTACACCCAGCTGACCGGCCGCGCCGGCCGGCGCGGCATCGACGTCGAGGGCCACGCGGTGGTGGTGTGGAACCCGCAGGACTCGACCGCCGAGCCGACCGAGATCGCCGGGCTGGCCTCCACCCGCACGTTCCCGCTGCGCAGTTCGTTCGCCCCGTCGTACAACATGACCATCAACCTGGTCAGCCAGCTGACCCCGGCCGCCGCCCGCCAGCTGCTGGAGCGTTCCTTCGCCCAATATCAGGCCGACCGGTCGGTGGTCGGGTTGGTGCGCGGGGCCGAGCGCGGCGAGAAGATGCTCGACGAGATCGCCCGCGAGCTGGGGTGGGACCGCCGGGCCGAAGGCACCGAACCGCCGATCCTGGATTACGCCCGGCTGCGGGCCAAGATCGGTGAGCGCGAGCGGGCCCAGTCGCGGGTGTCGCGGCTGCACCGCCGTCAGGCCGCCAACGACGCCCTGTACTCGATGCGGCGCGGCGACATCATCAACATCACGCACGGTCGGCGCGGCGGGCTGGCAGTGGTGCTCGAACCCGCCCGCGACTCTGATGACCCGCGGCCCCTTGTGCTCACCGAAAACCGTTGGGCCGGAAGGATTTCTTCCGCCGACTATCCGGGTGCGGCCGGGCCGATCGGATCCATGACGCTGCCCAAGCGGATCGAGCACCGCCAGCCCAGGGTGCGGCGCGATCTGGCCTCGGCACTGTTGTCGGCGGCCGAGAAACTGCCGGTGCCCTCCGTGCGGCGGCGCCGGGGCGGCGACGAGGCGCCGGACGTCGACCCCGAACTGCTGGCGTTGCGCGACGCGATGCGGCATCACCCGGCCCACCGGATGGCCGACCGCGACGAGGCGGTGCGCGTCGCCGAGCGGTACCTGCGGGTGGAACGTGACAACGCCCAGATCCGAGGCAAGGTCAGCGCCGCCACCAATTCGTTGGCCCGCACCTTCGACCGGATCGTGGGCCTGCTGACCGAGCGCGGCTACATGGCATCGGCGAATGGGGACTTGGCCAGTCCGCGGGTCACCGATGCCGGACGGCTGTTGGCCCGCATCTACAGCGAAAGCGACCTGTTGGTGGCTGAGTGTCTGCGCAGCGGGGTCTGGAAGAACCTCCAGGCCGCCGAGTTGGCGGCTGTGCTGTCGGCGATGGTCTTCGAGTCGCGGGGCAGCGACGGACCCACGCCGGTCCACGCGATCGAGATGCCGACCCCGGCGGTGCGTCGCGCGCTGGCCGAGACGCGGCGGCTGTCCGATCAGTTGCGGGCCGACGAACAGCGGCACAAGCTCAGTCCGTCGCGGCAGCCCGACGAGGGCTTCGTCCCGGCGGTCCACCGGTGGGCCACCACCGGGAATCTTGGCGCCGCCCTGGCGGCCTCCGACGTCGCGGGCAACGGGACGCCGCTGTCGGCGGGCGACTTCGTGCGGTGGTGCCGCCAGGTGCTCGATCTGCTCGACCAGGTGCGCAACGCCGCCCCGGAGGCCGCGATGCGCAAGGCCGCGAAACGCGCCATCGACGACATCCGGCGCGGCGTCGTGGCTGTTGACAACGGGTAGGGTGATGCAAACGCTACTGTTGGGGACGTTTTGGGGGGGCGAGTGCCCCCGAATCAGCGAGGAGAGACGATGAGCGGACCGCAGGGATCTGAGCCCAATCCGTGGCAGGTGGGCGGCGGCCAGGACACCCCGGCGAACCCGGCCAGCGGCGCGGGGCAGTCCGGCGCGGCCCCCACTTGGCAGCAGCCCGGCACTGACGCCGGCGCGGGCTGGCAGCCCGCCGGCAGCGAGGCGCCGGCCTGGCAGCCTCCCGCCTACACCCCGCAGCAGTACCAGCAGTACGGCCAGCCGCCGATGCCGCCGGGTTACCCGACCGGGCAGCCCTACGGCGCACCGGAGTACAACCCGGCCGCCTACGGCCAGCCCGGCCAGTACCCCCAGCCCGGTCCCTACGGCGTGCCCCCGCAGTACGGCCAGTACCCGCCGCCGCCCGGGCAGTACCCGCCGCCGCCCGGCCAGCCCGGTCAGTACCCGTATGTCCCGCCGGGCGCCGAAGGCGCGCCCAAGGCCTCGAGCCGTGCGCTCGGCACCATCCTCGCCGGCCTCGGTGCGCTTGCTCTGCTGACGGTGCTGCTGCTCGGTTTCTGGAAGCCCGGTTTCTTCGTCACCACCAAGCTGGACGTCACCAAGGCCCAAGACGGCGTCCAGCAGATCCTCACCGACGAGGCCAACGGCTACGGCGCCAAGAACGTCAAGGACGTCAAGTGCAACAACGGCCAGAACCCGACGGTCAAGAAGAGCGACACCTTCACCTGTGAGGTCAGCATCGACGGCACCAAGCGTCAGGTGACAGTGACCTTCCAGGACGACAAGGGCACCTACGAGGTCGGCCGGCCCAAGTAGCCGCTTGGCGGCGTCATCGGGCCCAAGTAGCCGCTTGGCGGCGTCATCGGGCCCAAGTAGCCGCTTGGCGGCGTCATCGGGCCCAAGTAGCCGCTTGGCGGCGTCATCGGGCCCAAGTAGCCGCTTGGCGGCGTCATCGGGCCCAA
>JAULZA010000143.1:0-3308 GCA_032117575.1 Mycolicibacterium sp. | reverse complement strand
GACACCATCAACCGCTACCCGGACAACGGCCACGTCGAACTCAAGGAGCACCTGGCCGGGTTCCTCAGCAAGGACGGCGACGTCGGCCCGGAGCGCATCGCGGTGGGCTGCGGGTCGGTGAGCCTGTGCCAGCAGTTGATCCAGATCACCTGCTCGGTGGGCGACGAGGTGGTGTTCGGCTGGCGCAGCTTCGAGGTGTACCCGCTGCAGGTGCGGGTGGCCGGCGCCACGCCCGTGCAGGTGCCCCTTCGCGACCACACCTTCGACCTGGACGCGATGCTCGCCGCGATCACCGACCGCACCCGGCTGGTCTTCGTGTGCAACCCCAACAACCCCACCTCCACCGTCGTCGATCCCGATGAGTTGAACCGGTTCGTCGCAGCGGTGCCGCCGGACATCCTGGTGTGCATCGACGAGGCCTACGTCGAGTACATCCGCGACGGCATGCTGCCCGACAGCCTCGGCCTGGCCCGGGACTACCCGAATGTCGTTGTCTTAAGGACTTTTTCGAAGGCCTACGGATTGGCCGGCCTGAGGGTCGGCTACGCCGTCGGCGATCCGGAGGTGATCACCGCACTGGGCAAGGTGTACGTGCCGTTCACCGCATCCACCATTTCCCAGGCGGCGGCGATCGCCTCCCTGCAGGCCGCCGATGAACTGCTGGCCCGCACCGACGCCGTGGTCGACGAGCGACGCCGGGTCACCACCGCGCTGACCGCGCTGGGCTACCTCGTGCCGGACTCGCAGGCCAACTTTGTGTGGCTGCCACTGGCTGAGCGGACCGCGGACTTCGCCGCACAAGCCGCCGCGCAGGCCCGGGTGCTGGTTCGGCCATACGGCAACGAAGGAGCCCGGGTCAGCATCGGGTCGACTCAGGAGAACGACGCGTTCCTGAGCTTCGCGGTGTCCTGGATACGCCGCTGACCGGGCAACCCGCACCGAACGGTTAGCGTGGAAGCCAGCAACAGCGTCGGAGGAGGATTCAGCGGTGGGCAGGATCTATAACAACGTCAGCGAGTTGGTCGGCCGCACCCCGCTGGTCCGACTCAACCGGCTGACCGAGGGCCTCGACGCCACCGTGGTGGCCAAACTCGAGTTCTACAACCCCGCCAACAGCGTCAAGGACCGCATCGGGGCGGCGATCATCGACGCCGCCGAACGTTCCGGAGAGCTCAAACCGGGCGGCACCATCGTGGAGGCCACCAGCGGCAACACCGGCATAGCCCTGGCCATGATCGGCGCGGCCCGCGGTTACAAAGTGATCCTGACCATGCCGGAGACCATGTCCACCGAACGTCGGGTGATGTTGCGCGCCTACGGGGCCGAGATCGTGCTCACCCCCGGCTCCGAGGGGATGGCCGGCGCGGTGGATCGGGCTAAGCAGATCATCGCCACGACACCGAACGCGGTCGCCGCCAACCAGTTCGCCAACCCCGCCAATCCGGCCATCCACGAGAAGACCACCGCCGAGGAGGTCTGGGCCGACACCGACGGCAAGGTCGATATCTTCGTCGCCGGGATCGGCACCGGCGGCACCATCACCGGGGTCAGCCGGGCGCTCAAAGCCCGCAAACCCGCGGTGCAGATCGTCGGGGTGGAGCCCAAGGACTCCCCGCTGTTGACCGAGGGCAAGGCGGGTCCGCACAAGATCCAGGGCATCGGCGCCAACTTCGTGCCCGAGATCCTCGACCGGGGCAGCTACGACGAGATCATCGACGTTGAACTCGACGACGCCCTTCGCGTGGCCCGGGACCTGGGGACCGCTGAGGGCATCCTGAGCGGTATGTCCACCGGGGCCATCGTGTGGGCGGCGCTGGAATTGGCCAAGCGCCCGGAGAACGCCGGCAAGCTGATCGTCGCGGTGGTCTGCGACTACGGCGAGCGCTACATCTCCACGGTCCTCTTCGACGACATCCGGGATTGATGACGCCGTGACCCTGCTGTCCACCCTGCGCGAAGACCTGCGCAACGCCCGCCTGCACGACCCGGCCGCGCGCGGTGACGTCGAGAACGCACTGGTGTACTCGGGTCTGCACGCGATCTGGTCCTACCGACTGGCACACCGGATGTGGGCGGTGCCCGCACTGCGGGGTCCGGCCCGGATCCTGAGCCAATTGACCCGCCTGTTGACCGGCATCGAGATCCACCCGGGAGCGACGATCGGGCGGCGGTTCTTCATCGACCACGGCATGGGTGTGGTGATCGGGGAGACCGCCGAAATCGGCGACGACGTCATGCTCTACCACGGCGTCACCCTCGGTGGGCGGTCCCTCGAGCACGGCAAGCGCCACCCGACCATCGGCGACCGGGTGACCGTCGGCGCCGGCGCCAAGGTGCTGGGCCCGGTGTTCATCGGTGCCGACAGCGCCGTCGGCGCCAATGCCGTTGTCACCCATGATATTCCACCGGAGTCGATCGCCACCGGAATTCCCGCGGTGGTCCGGCCGCGCAGCGAGAAGCAGCGCGAACCACTGGTCGACCCGACCTGCTACATCGACCCCGCGATGTACATCTGAGGCTGGTCAGCCGTAATTTGGTGGCTATGAGCACCTACGAATCCCTCGCCGTCGAGGTCAAGGACAACGTCGCCCAGGTCACCCTGCTCGGGCCGGGCAAGGGCAACGCCATGGGGCCGGCGTTCTGGAACGAGATGCCGGTGGCCTTCGCCGAACTCGACGCCGACCCAGAGGTGCGGGCCATCGTGCTCAACGGTTCGGGAAAGAACTTCTGCTTCGGCTTGGACCTGCTGGCGATGGGCTCCACCCTGCCGTCGGTGGATGGCGGTTCAGGATCAGAAGGAGCGGCCTCGGCGCGGCCGCGGGCGAAGTTCCACACCGAGGTCAAACGCCTGCAGGACTCGATCACCGCGGTGGCCGACTGTCGGACCCCCACCGTCGCGGCGATCCACGGGTGGTGCATCGGCGGCGGGGTGGACCTGATCAGTGCGGTGGACCTCCGCTACGCCAGCGCCGACGCGAAGTTCTCGGTACGCGAAGTGAAACTGGCGATCGTCGCCGACGTCGGCAGCCTGGCCCGACTGCCCTACATCCTCTCCGATGGCCACCTGCGCGAATTAGCGTTGACCGGCAAGGACATCGACGCCGCCCGCGCCGAGAAGATCGGCTTGGTCAACGAGGTGCTGCCTGACGCCGACGCGGCCTTGGCGGCCGCACACGCCACTGCGGCCGAGATCGCGGCGAACTCGCCGCTGACGGTGCGCGGCATCAAGGATGTGCTCGACGAGCAGCGCACCGACGCCGTGGCGGCCAGCCTGCGCTATGTGGCGGCGTGGAATTCGGCGTTCTTGC
>JAULZA010000142.1:0-15989 GCA_032117575.1 Mycolicibacterium sp. | reverse complement strand
GCCTATGCCGAGCAGGTTCTGGTGCAGGCCGCCATGACGTTCGCGGTGCCCAATGGGCTACCACTGGATATCGCGGCGCTGACCGAGCCGATGGCCGTCGCTCTGCACGCCGTGCGGCGAAGTGAGATCAAGAAGCGCGACACCGCAGTGGTCGTGGGCTGCGGCCCCGCCGGGCTCTCGATCATCTGTCAGCTCAAGGCAATGGGCGTCGAAACCATCGTCGCCAGCGACTTCTCACCCGCGCGCCGAGCGCTCGCCAGTCGGTGCGGCGCCGACATCGTCGTCGACCCGGCGGTCGAAGCGCCCTACGACAGAGCGGTGGGCAAGGGCATGGTGACCGACTTTCCCGGGCTGGCCAAATTGGCTCTGGGCTCGATGGAAAGGCTGCGCAAGCTACCCGGCTGGCAGCATGTGTACCGGGCCGCCGAGGCGGCCGGCGCCGCCGGGCCCAAGCGGCCGGTCATCTTCGAATGCGTGGGTGTGCCGGGCATGATCGAAGAGGTCACCGCTGCGGCGCCGCTTAACACCCGCGTCGTCGTCGTCGGCTTCTGCATGAGCCCTGACACCTTCCGGCCGGCTATGGCTATGGGCAAGGAAATCGACATGCGGTTCGTATTCGGCTATACGCCGCTGGAATTCCGGGACAGCCTGCACATGCTGGCGGACGGCAAACTGGTGGCCGAACCGCTGATCACCGGCAAGGTGGGGCTTAAGGGAGTGGCCGGAGCCTTCTGGGCACTGGGCGATCCGGAGAAGCACGCGAAGGTGATCATCGACCCGCGCAGTTCGACCGAGCTGGAGTAGCACCGACGGGCCGGGCGCCAGCGGAGCACTGATACTTGTGGTGCCTCGCGGCGCATCGTCAGTGGCCCGGTTGATTCGGCCCTTCCTCCTCGCCGCTCGTGCCTCGCGGCGCATCGTCAGTGGCCCCCGCTGATAGGCCCTTCCTCCTCGCCGCTCGTGCCTCGCGGCGCATCGTCAGTGGCCCCCGCTGATAGGCCCTTCCTCCTCGCCGCTCATGCCTCGCGGCGCATCGTCAGTGGCCCGGTTGATTTGGCCCTTCCTCCTCGCCGCTCGTGCCTCGCGGCGCATCGTCAGTGGCCCCGAATGACCCACTCGTCGTAGTGCACCAACTCATCGCCGATAGACGTCGAATCTCCGTGCCCGGTGCAGACAACGGTGTCGGCGGGCAGCGCCCCCAGCTTGTCCTTGATGGAGGCCAGGATCGTCGGGAAATCGGAGAACGAGCGGCCGGTGGCGCCCGGTCCGCCGTGAAACAGGGTGTCTCCGGAGAACACCGCCCCCAGCGCCGGGGCGTAGAGGCAGGTCGACCCGGGGGAGTGGCCCGGGGTGGAGATGGCCCGCACCTCGATGCCGCCGGCCTTGAGGATCTCGCCGTCGCGCAGTTCCTTGAACGGCAGAGCGGCGTGGGTCATTTCCCAGAGCATCCGGTCGGCGGGGTTGAGCAACACTGGCGCGTCGAGCAGCGCGGACAATTCCGGGGCCGCGGTGATGTGGTCGTTGTGTCCGTGCGTGCAGACCACCGCTACGACATGCCGACCGGCAACCGCGTCCCCGATGGCCGCGGCGTCGTGGGCGGCGTCGATGACGATCACCTCGGAGTCGTCGCCGACGATCCAGACGTTGTTGTCGACTTCCCAACTGCCGCCGTCGAGTTCGAAGGTGCCGTGGGTGACGACCCGCTGGACTCCGTTCACAGCGGTCACAACACCACCACCGAACGCAGAACCTCGCCGCCGTGCATCTTGTGGAACGCCGCTTCGACGTCCTGCAGGCCGATGCGTTCGGTGACGAACCGCTCCAGCGGCAACCTGCCCTGCCGGTACAGGCCGATGAGGGTGGGGAAGTCCCGCTCGGGCAGGCAGTCGCCGTACCAGGACGACTTCAACGACCCACCCCGGGCGAAGAAGTCCACCAGCGGCATCTCCAGCTGCATGTCCGGTGTCGGAACACCCACCAGCACAACGGTTCCGGCCAGGTCACGCGCGTAGAACGCCTGCTTCCAGGTCTCCGGGCGCCCGACTGCGTCGATCACCACGTCCACCCCGAAGCCGTCGGTCAGATCCTGAATGGCCTCGACTAGGTCTTTTTCGGCGAGTCCCGAGCTGTTGACGGTGTGGGTGGCGCCGAAGTCACGCGCCCATGCCAGCTTGGTGTCGTCGGTGTCGACGGCGATGATCTGCCGCGCGCCAACGAGTTTCGCCCCGGCGATCGCGGCGTCTCCCACGCCTCCGCAGCCGATCACCGCCACGGTGTCGTCGCGGCCCACCGCACCGGTGTTGATCGCCGCGCCGATCCCGGCCATCACTCCGCAGCCCAGCAACCCGGCCACCGCGGGGTCGGCGTGCGGGTCGACTTTGGTGCACTGGCCCTCGTGCACCAGGGTCTTGTCGGCGAAGGCGCCGATCCCCAGCGCGGGGGTGAGTTCGGTGCCGTCGGTGAGTGTCATCTTCTGGGCGGCGTTGAAGGTGGAGAAGCAGTACCACGGCCGGCCACGTTTGCAGGCCCGGCACTGCCCGCAGACCGCCCGCCAGTTCAGGATGACGAAGTCGCCGGGCACCACCAAGGTCACGCCCTCGCCGACCGTCTCCACCACTCCGGCGGCCTCGTGACCGAGCAGGAACGGATAGGAGTCGTTGATGCCGCCCTCCCGGTAGGTCAGGTCGGTGTGGCACACCCCGCACGCCTGGATATCGACGACCACCTCGCCGGGGCCCGGGTCGGGGATCACGATGTCGACCAACTCGACAGGCTGGCCCTTGCTCCGTGAAATCACGCCGCGCACCGTCTGACTCATGAGTCCAGACCTTATCGTTCCGATAAACGGGGTAATGTCGCGCTCACACCACGGAAAGCAAGGGAAGCGCATGGCAGGCGGTCTTGTCGGCTTACTCGACGATATCGCTGCGCTGGCCAAGCTGGCCGCCGCCTCCATCGACGACGTAGGCGCGGCCGCCGGCAGGGCCAGTGTGAAGGCGGCCGGTGTGGTTGTCGACGACACAGCGGTGACACCGCAGTACGTGCACGGACTCGAGGCCAAGCGCGAGCTGCCCATCATCGGGCGGATCGCCAAGGGCTCACTGCGCAACAAGCTGCTGTTCATCCTGCCGGTGGCGCTGCTGCTCAGCTCGATCGCGCCCAAGGTGGTCGAAGTCATCCTGATGCTCGGCGGGTGCTACCTCTGCTACGAGGGCGCGCACAAGATCATCCACCGGCTGCGGCACGACGACCACGATCACGACGCCCCGTCGGTCGAACTCGGGCCCGACGCCGAGGAGAAGACGATCGCCGGAGCGATTCGGACCGACTTCATCCTCTCCGCGGAGATCATGGTGATCGCCCTCAAGGAGGTTCTGCACGAGCCGGTGGTGTCCCGGGGGATCATCCTCGCCGTCGTCGCGGTGGGGATCACCGTCGGGGTCTACGGCGTGGTCGCCCTGATCGTCAAAATGGACGACATCGGCCTGAACCTGGCTCAGCGGAATTCCCCGCGGACTCAGCGAATCGGCCGGATGTTGGTGATCGGCATGCCGAAAGTCCTGGCCTGGCTGTCTGTGATCGGCACGGCCGCCATGCTGTGGGTGGGCGGGCATATCCTGCTCGCCGGATCCGCGGAGCTGGGCTGGGGCGCGCCGTACCATCTCGTCCACCAAGTCGAACACCTGGCGCACGGTGTCCCCGCCGTCGGCGGCGTCCTCGGCTGGGTGGTGAACACCCTGATCTCGGCGGTGCTCGGCACCATCGTCGGCGTCATTATCGTGCTCGTCGGCGAACGGCTGCCGTTCCGCCGGGCCAAGGCGGACAAGCCGCACTAGGCTCGCCAGGTGTTCCGCCGAATGTCCAGGGCTCTGAACCTCATCGCCGACTGGCCGGCGCCCACCGCCGCGGCCGCGGTGGTGTCGCCGTCCGGGGTGCTGGCCACTCACGGTGACACCGCGCGGGAGTTCCGGCTGGCCTCGGTCACCAAACCGCTGGTGGCCCGCGCGGTCCAGGTCGCGGTGGAGGAAGGCGCGGTCGACCTCGACACCCCGGCCGGACCGCCGGGTTCGACGGTTCGGCATCTGCTGGCGCACGCATCAGGTCTGGCCATGCAGTCCGGGGAGGTGCTGGCCAAGCCGGGCAGTCGCCGGGTCTACTCCAACTACGGCTTTGAAGTGCTGGCCGAACTGGTGCAGGCCGAAGCGGGGATCGAGTTCGGCCGCTACCTCGACGAGGCGGTGTTCCAACCGCTGGCTATGACCTCCTCCCGCCTGGACGGCGGCGCGCAGGCAGCCGGATACGGCGCGGTGTCGACGGTGACCGATCTGGCCGCTTTCGCCGCCGACCTGCTGGAACCCCGGATCGTCTCGCCCGAGATGCACGCCGAGGCTGTCCGCGTGCAGTTCCCCGGGCTGACGGGCGTGCTGCCCGGATTCGGGGCGCAGCGGCCCAACGACTGGGGTCTGGGTTTTGAGATCCGCGACCACAAATCCCCGCACTGGACGGGCTCGGCGAACTCGCCGGAAACCTACGGGCACTTCGGGCAGTCCGGCACTTTCCTGTGGGTCGACCCGGCCCGCCGGCTCGCCCTGGTGGTGCTCACCGACCGGGACTTCGACGACTGGGCCAAACCGCTCTGGCCCGCCCTGTCCGACCAGGTGTTATCCGAGTACAACTCGGACTAGCGCAACACGGGTCCCAAAGGGCACAATAGGCACGTACGACACAACTGCATCTTCGGAAACACCAGGTCGTTGGGGAAGACGTCCCTAGTGGAGCCGAAGGAGGCAGTGATGCGTGCGTCGAATCAATTCGCCGACGCGACGACAGGTGTGGTGTATCTCCACGCCTCGCCCGCGGCGGTGTGCCCGCATGTCGAGTGGGCGTTGTCGTCGACCCTCGGTGCAGGGGCGAACCTCAAGTGGACTCCGCAGCCTGCCATGCCCGGGCAATTGCGTGCTGTCACCAACTGGCGCGGACCGGTGGGCACCGGTGCCCGCCTGGCCAATGCGCTGCGGTCGTGGTCGGTACTGCGTTTCGAGGTCACCGAGGACCCGAGCCCCGGCGTCGACGGCCAGCGGTTCTGCCACACCCCGCAGCTGGGCCTGTGGGCCGGTGCGATGAGTGCCAACGGCGACGTCATGGTCGGCGAGATGCGCCTGCGCACCCTGATGGCCGCCGGGGCGGACACCCTGGCGGCGGAACTGGACACCGTGCTGGGCACGGCATGGGACGACGCGTTGGAGCCCTACCGCGACGGTGGGGACAGCGGCGAGGTCAGCTGGCTGAGCCGGGGAGTGGGTTAGGCGGGCGTCATCCGGCTCGGACCGTCACCCGGTAGTCGTCGAGGTCGACGCGGGCCAGTTGCCGGGTGAACTGACTGGCCAGTCCGGGAAACATCGTCCCGTTGTGCCCATCGGCGGTGAGATACCAGCTGCTGCAACCGGAGTTCCAGGTCGTGCCCCGCAACCGCCGCTGAATATCGGCGTTGTAGGCATTCTGCCGATCGGCGCGGACATCCAATGAGTGGATGTCGCGCTCGGCGATGAGCCGCACGGCCGCGACGATGTAGTCGATCTGCGCCTCCATATAGAGCAGCGCGGAATTGTGGCCGGGACCGGAGTTGGGTCCGAACGTCAGGAAAAGGTTCGGGTATCCGGAGACCGCGACGCTCTTGTAGGCGTATGCCCCGCTTGACCATTCGTCGGCCAGCTTGCGTCCGTCGCGCCCGGCGACCGGGAACGGCGTGCCGGTCTTGGCGACGTCGAACCCGGTGGCGAAGACGATGCAGTCCACCTCGTGCTCGATGCCGTCGGCGGTGCGGATGCCGTTGGGCGAGATCGTCGCGATCGGCCAGGTGATGAGCTTGCAGTTGGGCTTCTGCAGCGCGGGGTAGTAGTCGTTGGACATCAGCATCCGTTTGCACCCGGCGCGAAAGTCGGGGGTGAGCTGACGGCGCATCCAGGAATCGCGGACCTGTTGGCGCAGATGGGCTTTGGCAATCACCTGGATGGCGTCGGTCGCCGGGGTGTTCCACACCATGCCCACCGCGGCGGCCTCATGTCCCCAGAACCAGGCCTGGCGGGCAAGCTGTTCGGTGAGCGGGACATGGCGGAAGAGTTGTCTGGCCCAGCCGGGATGGTGGAAGTCCGCCCGCGGCAGCACCCAGCCGGGAGTGCGCTGGAAGACTTTGACTTTCGCGGCCGTTTTGACCAGTTCTGGGATGATCTGCACGGCGCTGGCACCGGTCCCAATCACGGCCACCCGCTTGCCCGCCATGTCGTAGTCGTGATCCCAGCGGGCGCTGTGGATCTTGTGTCCGGTGTAGCTGTCCAGTCCCCGGATTTCCGGCCATCTGACATTGGCCAGCGGGCCGGGCGCCAGCACTGCCGCGTGGCCGGTGTAGGTATTTCCGGATTCCGTTTCGGCGGTCCAGGTTCCGGCGGCGTCGTCGAAACTGAGCGTGGTGACGTCCTCGCCGAACCTGATGTGGCGGTGCAGGCCGTACTTGTCGACCAGACCCTCGATGTAGTGCAGGATCTCGGCTCCGCCGGAGTAGACGCGTGACCAGTGCGGGTTGGGTGCAAAGGAGTACGAGTACAGCACCGACGGGATGTCGCAAGCGGCGCCCGGGTAGGTGTTGTCACGCCAGGTGCCGCCGACCCGATGGCCGCGTTCGAGGATGACGAAATCGTCGATGCCGTTCTGCAACAGCCGGATTGCGGTGCCCAGTCCGGCGAAGCCGGCACCCACAATGAGGGTGCTCGGACTCATCGAGACACCGGTTCGTGGGTCAGTTCCTCCGACCACGACGGCACCTTGCCCAGGACGCCGACGGGGAAGTGGTCGATCACCACGCCCATCTGCTCGGCCACGAATTGGAACGGCTGACGGTGGTTGATCGCCAGGTCGAAGTGCCGCTTGATGATGTGGAACACCGGAAGGCGACGAGTGTTCGCGCTGCGCTCCCCGGCCTTATCGAAGCGTCGGATCGCGTTGTGCAGTTTCTCCTCTGACAGGCCCATGGCGCTGATATTGGTGATCATCCGCGTCAGCAGCGGTGAGTACACCAGCAGGCCCAGCATCACCGACGGTTTCATCAGTGTGCCGGCGCCCTCGATGAGGTGCTTGCGCATCGGTCCGGCGCCGAGCATGTCAAGGACCTGGAATCCGACAGCGAGATGGCGGGATTCGTCACTGTTGATGTGGCGGAACACCTCATGGCACAACGGGTCTTTGACCTCGTCGAGCAGGAACTTGACCAGCGCCCCGTCCAGGGCGGTCTCCAGGGCCGGAATCACCGTGCCCAGCGTGGAGAGCGGCATGCCGTCGGAGTAGCGGTCCAGCCACTCGATGACGAGCCGAATGTTGTTGTTGGGCAGCGGCATCTCGTCGTCCTCGACCATGCCCCAGCGCCGCATCAGCGCGAGTTCGGCATTGGCGTGACGCTGCTCCTCGGCATGGAAGTACTGATAGATCTGTTTGATCTCGTCGGTCGGCGCTTTGGTGACCAACGCCGCGAATCCGCGCGCGCCGACGTTCTCGATCCACACCAGATCGGACATGAACGCCTTGAGTCTGGGGCGCTGCTCGTCGGTGATGGCGTCGGCACCCGGTGCGTCCCAGTCGATATCGGCCAGCGCCCACTGCTTGTCCTTGATGGTGGCCAGCATGTCGCCGTATTCGAACGCCATCGTAGGACTCCTGTCGATCAGCGGGCGAGGCGCTCGATGACACCGAGCGCCCGGGTATAGGTGGCTGGAACCAGACGCTTGGTCTGCCAGATGAGCTTGGCGTCGAGTTGGGGAACGACGTGCAGACGGCCGTGGTCGTTGGCGTCGAGCGCGGCCCGCGCCACCGACTCCGGGCTCACCCCGGTCCATTTCATCGCCGTCATCGCTAGCCGGGCCGTCGTCTCGTCGACCAGGTCTGGGTTGACGATGTTGGTCTTGACGAAGGTGGGGCACAGCACTGTCACGGCGACACCGGTGCCGGCGAGCTCGGCGGCCAGGGTCTCCGAGAGCGCGAGCACGGCGGCCTTACTGACGTTGTAGGCGGCCATCCGGGGCGCCGCGGCGAAACTGGCCGCCGAGCCGACGTTGATGATCCCGCCGCGGCGCTGTGCCCGCATCCGGGGCGCAAACACGTGGCAGCCGTGGATGACACCCCAGAGGTTGACGTCGATGGTCTTGCGCCACAGGTCCAGCGGCAGATCACCGATGACCGTCCCGCCGGCGCCGATTCCGGCGTTGTTGACTACCAGATCGGTAGGCCCGCCGAACCAGTCGTCGGCGCCGTCGGCCAGCTCGGCGACGGCATCGGCGTCGGATACGTCGCAGTGCCATGCCAGAGCGCGTGCGCCGATCAGGGTCGCAGTCTCCTTGGCGCAGGTGTCGTCGATATCGGCGCAGACGACCCGACCTCCGCGCCGAGCGATCTCAAGGGCGAATCCGCGTCCGATGCCGCTGCCAGCACCGGTCACCACAGCATCCGCGCCGGCACTGCGACTACTGCCCCGGCCGGGGATCGCCAATCTCACTCTGAGGGCACCTGACACCATTGGCCGCGCACGCCATCAGTTTGGGCCCAGACGCCCGGGATGTCAACATGGACACGTGCCAGCGAAAGCGGGAGTCTGGGGCGGGCGTACCGCCGCCGAGCGGCACGCCGAGCGCCGCCAGCGCCTGATCGACGCCGCGACCGAGATCTGGGTCGACAGCGGTTGGGCGGCGGTGACGATGCGCGGCGTGTGTGCGCGGACCTCGCTCAACGACCGGTACTTCTACGACCACTTCGCCGACCGCGACGAACTACTGGCGACGGTGTGGGACGGCATGAAGGACGATCTGATGGCCAAGCTGGTGACCGTGCTGACCGAAGATTCGGGCCGGCCGCCGATCGAGACCCTGAGCAAGGGCATCGCGGTGGTGGTGGAGCGGATCGCCGCCGACCCAGGCTGGGCCCAGATCATGTTCGGCCATCACGTGGGCAGTGCGGTACTGGAGCAGCGCCGTACGGCCGTCCTGCATCAGGCCACCGACATCATGGTCGGTGTGGCCAAGCCCTTCCTGAAGCCTGATGCCGATGTGCTCGGTCTGCGGATGGACGCCCTGGTCGGCATCGGTGGCTTCGTCGAACTGATGACGGCGTGGCAATCCGGCCTGCTCGACGTCGACGCACCGGATGTCATCGATCACTGCAGCCGTCTGGGAGCGACCCTGGCCGCGGCCTACCTCGACACCAGCCGCGCGGACTAGCGCTGGGGCACCAGGATCCGCAGCGCCGCGGGCACCGCGGAGATCTCCGCGGGCAGCGGGCAGACGTAGTCGCCGTCGGCGTAGGCGTTGATGCCGGGGGAATCCACCGTCACGGTGCGGGCGCGCCGGGTGGTCACCTCGTCGAGTTCGATATGGGTGCCTTTGAACACGGTGGGGAACAGCCGGATCAACGTGCTGCGCGACCCGGTGCGGACCATGGTGACGTCGAGCAATCCGTCTGAGTGGTCGGCATTGGGGCAGATCAGCATCCCGCCGCCGTAGCTGCGGGTGTTGCCGAATGCCGCCAGGGTGAGGTCGGTGACGATCTCGGGGCCGCCGTCGAACATCAGCCGGAAGGGCAGCGGACGCAGCTGGGACAGTTCGGCGACGATGGCCAGGTTGTAGCGCATCCGGCCGTGCGGCCAGCGCATCCGGTTGACCCGGTCGCTGACCAGTGAGTCGAATCCCGTTGCGGCGATGGTGCCGAACCAGGTGTGCGACGCGTCGCTGCCGCGGATGAGCCCGAGGTCGACGGTGGTGGTGTTACCCGCTGCGACGACGTCGGCGGCGGCGGCCGGGTCGCCCGTCGGGATGGCGTATTCCCGGGCGTGGTCGTTGCCGGTGCCGGCCGGAATGATGCCCAGCGGAGTGTCGGTGCGCGCCAGGGCCTGCAGGGCCAGCCGGATGACGCCGTCGCCGCCGACGACGACGACCGCGTCGGTGCCGTCGCCCACGGCCTGCTGGACCAGTTCCAGGGCGTGCGCGGCGTCGCGGCCGACGACGGCGACAACGTCGATGCCGAGTTCCTGGAACCGGGCGATGGCCCGCTCGGCGGCGTGCGGCGCGTTGCCGTGCCCGGCCATGGGGTTGGTCAGGACGGTGACACGCGAGATCGACGTCACGGAATCAGCTTGCCCGGGTTCAGGATTCCCGCCGGATCGAGGGTCTGCTTGACCGCGCGCAGCACCTGGACGCCCAACTCACCGATCTCGGCGGGCATCCAGTGCCGGTGGTCCACGCCGACCGCGTGGTGGTGGGTGATAGTTCCACCGGCGGCCACGATGGCGTCACAGGCGGCGACCTTGGCGACCTGCCACTGCTGCGCGGCGTCGCCGCGCTGCCCGGCCACGACGGTGAAGTACAGCGACGCGCCGGTGGGGTAGACGTGCGAAATATGGCACATCACAAGGGCGTTGGTGCCGCTGGCGGTGAGCGCCGACGTTAGCGCGTCGGTGACCGCGGCCTTGAGGGTGGGGATGTTGGACCAGGCGGTGGCCGTTTCCAGGGTTTCGCACAGCGCCCCAGCCTTGAGCAGGGAATCTCGCAGATACGGCGCGTCGAATCGGCCGACCTCCCACGCCGTGGCGGCCTGCTCGCCCAGCGATGTGCCGCCGTGGGTCTCCAGCACGGCGCGGGTCTCGGCGTGCCGGCTCTCGGTGTGCGCCGCGGTGCCCTCGAACACCGTGATGGCCAGGCAGCCGCCGGTGATGCGCTGTTCGCCGATGTTGTGCGTGGTGGCCAGATTGATGCCGGTCTCAACTTCGTCGGACAGCCGCAGCACGGTCGGCCCGGTGCCGATCTGGGTGACCGCGCGCAACGCGTTGGCGCCGGTGGTGAAGTCGGGGAAGGACCAGGCTTCGTAGCGCACCGACTCGGGCACCGGATGGATGCGGACCCGCACCCGGGTGATCACGCCGAACGCCCCTTCGGAGCCGCAGAACAGTTCCCGCAGGTCGGGTCCGGCCGCCGAGGCCGGCGCCCGGCCGAGGTTCAGCGGACCCGCCGGGGTGACGACGTGCATGCCGCGGACCATGTCGTTGAACCGCCCGTAGCCGGCCGAATCCTGGCCGGAGGACCGGGTTGCGGCGAAGCCGCCGATGCTGGCGAACCGGAAACTCTGCGGGAAGTGTCCGAGGGAGAAACCGTGCTCACCGAGCAGACGCTCGGCGTCCGGCCCGGTGACCCCGGCGCCGAGCTCGGCTTCGCCGGAGACGCCGTCAAACCAGTGCAGCGCGTCGAGGCGGCGCAGATCCACCGTGACCACGGCCTCGAAGTCGCCGCGGACGGGATCGACGCCGCCCACCACGCTGGTGCCACCGCCGAACGGCACCACCGCGATGCGGTTGCGCGAGCAATAGCCGAGGATCGCCGCAACCTCGTCCTCGCTGGCCGGCAGCAGGACTGCGTCAGGGGCGTCCTGGTGAAGCTGCTTGCGGCGCAGCAGATCCGGTGTGGACTTGCCCCCGGCGTGCAGCAGCCGGTCGCGGTCGCCGGTCCGCACGTACTGTTCGCCGAGGATCGCGGTCAGCCCTGTGAGGTGGTCCTGCGCCAGCGCTGACCGCGTGAGCTGCACCTCGTCGATGGTGGGCGCGGCGATCTCAGTGCCGGACACTCCGAGGGCCTGCTCAAGCAGTGAGCGGATCCCGTCGGACAACGGCTTGGCGAGCGCTGGGTCACCCCAGGCGTCCCACGCCATCGGAGGCAACAGGTTTCCCGCATCAGTTTCGACCACGGGTTACAGTATTACAGATGGTGTCAATCAGTAACGCTGAGGCGGTGGACGTCGGGGACCGGATCCTGGCGGCCGCGGCTAGCTGTGTGCGCGATTTCGGCGTCGAACGGGTCACCCTCGCCGAGATAGCCCGTCGCGCCGGGGTGAGCCGACCCACGGTGTACCGGCGCTGGCCGGACACCCGGACCATCTTGGCATCGCTGCTGACCGAACGGGTTACCGGCGCCTGGCGGTCGGTGCCCGCCCGATCCCCGGGCCGGGAAGGCATCGTCGAGCGGATCGTGGCGGTGGCCACCCGGCTGCGGCGCGACGAACTGCTGCTCACCGTGCTGCGCTCGGCGCCCGAACTGGCGATGGTCTACATCGCCGACCGGCTTGGCACCAGCCAGCAGATTCTCATCGACCTGGTCGCCGAGGAACTGCGTAAAGCGCAGGACGCTAACACCGTTCGGCCCGGAGATCCGCGTCAGCTCGCCGCCATGGTGCTGCTCATCACCCAGTCGGTCATCCAGTCCGGCCAGATCGTCGAACCCATCCTGACCGCCGACGCGCTGAGCGTCGAACTCACCCACGCACTGAACGGATACCTGCACCCATGAATAAGCACGGCAGCACTGCCCTCAACGCCGCCCGGCGCACCGCCGAGCTCGCCGCGCTCGGCGATGGCCGAACGGTGGACGTCGTCGTCATCGGCGGCGGGATCACCGGTGCCGGAATCGCTCTGGACGCGGCCAGTCGCGGGCTGTCGGTGGTACTGGTGGAGAAGCACGACCTGGGCTTCGGCACCAGCCGATGGAGTTCCAAACTGGTGCATGGCGGCCTGCGCTATCTGGCCACCGGCAATATCGGCATCGCGCGGCGCAGTGCCGCCGAACGCGGAATCCTGATGTCGCGCAATGCTCCGCACCTGGTGCGGGCGATGCCTCAGCTGGTTCCGCTGTTGCCGTCAATGAGCCGGGGTCAGCGGGCGCTGGTGAACGTCGGGTTCCGGGCCGGCGATCTGCTGCGCATGCTGGCGGGCACGAAGTCCTCGGTGCTGCCGCGGCCGCGCCGCATCAGCGCCACCGAAGCCGTGGCCATGGCGCCCACGGTGCGACGCGACGGGCTGGACGGCGGCCTGCTCGCCTACGACGGCCAGCTGATCGACGACGCCCGGCTGGTGGTCGCGGTGGCGCGCACCGCCGCCGGGCACGGCGCGACGATCCTCACCCGCGTCGCTGCCTCGAATGCCACCGGCACGTCGGTGCGGCTCACCGACACCCTGACCGGCGAAACCATGGATCTGAGTGCCCGTGCGGTGATCAACGCGACCGGTGTGTGGGCTGCCGAGGTGGACTCATCGATCCGGCTGCGGCCCAGCCGCGGAACCCACCTGGTGTTCGACGCGGCCTCGTTCGGCAATCCGACTGCGGCACTGACCATTCCGATCCCCGGGGAGACGAACCGGTTCGTCTTCGCGCTGCCGGCCCAGCTGGGCCGGGTGTACCTGGGCCTGACCGACGAGGAGTCGCCCGGCCCGATCCCGGATGTGCCGGAGCCCACACCGGAAGAGGCACGCTTCCTGCTCGACACCGCGAACACCGCGCTGCGGACGGCGCTCACGCCCGCTGACGTCATCGGTGCCTACGCGGGTCTGCGGCCGCTGATCGACGTCGGCTCCGGGCACACGGCTGACCTCTCCCGCGATCACGCGGTGCTGGAATCCGGAGACGGCCTGTTCAGCGTCGTCGGCGGCAAACTCACCGAGTACCGGCACATGGCGCAGGATGTCCTCGACCGCGCGATCACCGGCCGCGGGCTGACGGCCGGGCCGTGCCGCACCACGAATCTGCCGCTGGTCGGGGCGACGGGGCAACCCGCCGGACCCGCGTCGCTGGTGGCGCGCTACGGCGGGGAGTCGGCCGCCGTCCTGGCCGCCGCGCGATGCGACCAGCCGACCGAACCGGTGGCCGCTCGCATCGACGTCACCCGAGCCGAATTCGAGTTCGCGATCACCCACGAGGGCGCCCTGGACATCGACGACATCCTGGACCGGCGCACCCGTATCGGGCTCGTCGCCGGCGACCGGGAACGCGCGGTCGCCGCCGCCGAAGAGATGCTCGCGACCCGCTGACCTACAGCGGGATGTTCTTGTGCCGCCCGCGACGGTGCGGCGCCTCGGCCAGCGCCTGGGTGAGCTTGCTGCGGGTGTGAGCCGGGTCGATCTTCTCGTCGACCACACCGATGTCGATGGCGCTGTCCACCCCGCCGGCGATCCGCTCGTGCTCGGCGGCCAGCTCCTCGTGCAGCGCCTCCCGCTCGTGTTCCGGGGCGGCGGCCAGCTTCTTCTTGTGCAGAATGCCCACGGCCGCTTTGGCTCCCATGACGGCGACTTCGGCGTCCGGCCAGGCGAAGACCTTGGTGGCGCCCAGCGACCGCGAGTTCATCGCAATGTAGGCCCCGCCGTAGATTTTGCGGGTCACCAGGGTGACCCGCGGAACGGTGGCCTCGCCGAAGGCGTGCAGCAGTTTCGCGCCGCGGCGCACTACACCCCCCCACTCCTGGTCGACGCCCGGGAGGTAACCCGGCACGTCGACGATGACCACAAGCGGGATGCCGAAGGCATTGCACAGCCGCACGAATCGGGCTGCCTTCTCGGCACTTTCGGAGTTCAGGCAGCCGCCCAGGCGCAGCGGGTTGTTGGCCAGCACGCCGACGGTCCGGCCGGAGAGCCGGCCCAGGCCGACCACCATCGACGGAGCCCAGCGGGACTGGAACTCCTCGAAGGGGGAGTCGGAGTCGAGCAGCGCTTCGACCAACGGGTGCACGTCGTAGGCGCGGCGGGCTGACTCCGGCAGCAGGGCGTGCAGGTCGACGTCGCCGGCCTCGGCTTTGGAACGGTCGAAATGACCCTGCTGGGAGAAGTATTCGACCAGCCGGCGGCCACGGACGTAAGCGTCGGTCTCGTCGTCGGCGACGATGTGGCACACACCGGACTTCTTGTGGTGGGTGTCGGGGCCGCCGAGGGACTCCATGTCGACGTCCTCGCCGGTGACGCTGCGGACGATGTCCGGTCCGGTGACGAACACCCGGCCTTCCGGCGCCATGATCACCACATCGGTCAACGCCGGCCCATAAGCGGCACCGCCGGCGGCGAATCCGACGACCACCGAGATCTGCGGGATGTGGCCCGAGGCCCGGATCATGGCCTCGAAGACCAGACCCACCGCATGCAGGGCGCGCACGCCCTCTGCCAGCCGGGCGCCGCCGGAGTGCCAGATCCCCACGATGGGGCTGCTCTCCTCGATGGCCAGGTCGTAGGCGTTGACGATGTGCTGGCAGCCCTCAACACCCATGGCGCCGCCCATGACGGTGCCGTCGGTGCAGAACCCGATGGTGCGCGCACCGTTGACCGTGCCCGACGCCGCGAGCACGCCGGAACGGTCACGCTCATGCAGTAGTTCGATGCTGTCCTCGTCGAAAAACGCTCGCAGTCGACGCAGCGGATCGCGAGGGTCGAGCGACTCGTCGACCTCTACAGGGGCCATGATCGTCATCCATACCTCCTCATGCTGCGTTAAGCGAGCCCGACGTGGGTTAAATCCGGGTTGCTGTTGTTAGTACTTACCGAATGCGATGGCGACGTTGTGTCCGCCGAATCCGAATGAGTTGTTCACCGCGTACTGATAATTACCGAGGCGTGGTTCGTCGGCCACCACGTCCAGATTGACCTCGGGGTCGAGGTTCTTCAGGTTCAGCGTCGGGGGAACGATGCCGTCCCGCAATGCCATCACCGTCAGGATCGACTCGACCGCACCGACCGCGCCTACCGAGTGGCCGAGCGCCGACTTCGGCGCGTAAACCACGGGCCGGTGGCCGCCCATCGCGTTGTTGATGGCCTTGCTCTCCGCGATGTCTCCTACCGAGGTGCCGGTGGCGTGGGCGTTGATGTGGTCGATATCGCTCGGCTGCAGGCCGGCCAGCTGGACCGCCCGGGTGATGGCCGCACCGGCCTGCTCACCGTTGGGATCGGGGGCGACGATGTGGTAGCCGTCGGAGGTCACCGAAGCCCCCATGATGCGGCCCAGGATGGTGGCCCCGCGCGCTTTGGCGTGCTCCTCGGTCTCGATCACCATGAGCGCGGCGGCCTCGCCGAACACGAAACCGTTGCGGTCCCGGTCGAACGGCCGGCAGGCCCCGGCCGGGTCGTCGTTGCTGGTCGACAGCACAATGCGCATCTG
>JAULZA010000141.1:0-17843 GCA_032117575.1 Mycolicibacterium sp. | reverse complement strand
CCGCTGCTGGCTAACCCGGTGGTCCCGGCTGTGCCGTTGGCGCCCCCGCCGCTGCCCGCACCGCCGACACCACCGATGCCGGCGTTGCCGCCGTTGCCGCCGCGGCCGCCGGCGCCGCCGTCGGTGCTGTCACGCGCAACGCGGGTGCCGTCTCCGCCGTCGACACCGCCGGCGCCCCTGCGTGCCACGCCGGCGTTGCCGCCGGCCCCGCCATTGCCTCCTTGGGCGGGGTTGGCGCCCACGCCGGCGTTGCCGCCGGCTCCACCGCGGCCGCCGGACCCGGCGTTGCCGCCGGCGCTGCCGTCGTTCAGTTCCGAGGCGTCGAAGCCGTCGCCGCCGTTGCCGCCGCGGCCGCCGGGTGCGCCGTTACTCGCCAGCCCGGACGATCCGCCGATTCCGTCTGCGCCACCGTTGGCCCCGGCACCGCCGGCACCGCCGTTGCCTCCGCTAGCACCGTTGCCGCCGCGGCCGCCGACGCCGCCGTCGGTGCCGTCACGCGAGCCGATGCTTCCGTCGAGGCCATTGGTCCCCGAGGCGCCGCGGCGGGCCACGCCGGCGTTGCCGCCGGCCCCGCCCCTGCCGCCCTGGGTCGGATTCCAGCCGAGCCCGGCGTTGCCGCCGGCTCCGCCGGCCCCGCCGGCCCCTGCGTTTCCGCCGGCGCTGCCGTCGGTCAGTCCCGACGCGTCGTAACCGTCGCCGCCGCGCCCGCCCGCGCCACCGCGGGCGCCGTTGCTGGCCATGCCGGCGCTGCCGTCAGCGCCGCTGCGGCCGCCGGCTCCGGCTCCTGCCGCGCCGCCCCGGCCGGCCGCACCGCCGGCCGCGCCGTCACCGCCCCGGCCGCCCGCGCTGCCGGCGGCCCCGTCCCGAGCGGTGCTCGTGCCGTTCGAGCCTTGGATGCCCCGACCGCCGGCGCCGGCACTACCCGCGTTGCCGCCCTTTCCACCGGCTCCGCCGCTGCCTGCGATGCCGGGCCGCTGGTTGTTGCCGTTGCCCGAGCCGTTGCCCGAGCCGTTGCCATTGCCGTTGTTTCCGTTGTTGGAATTGCCGCCCCAGCCCCCGGCTGCCCCCGCCGCACCACCGGCGCCGCCGTTGCCGCCCGCGCCGCCGGCGCCGGCTTTGCCGCCGGCCTGACCGTCGGCACCGGCTGCGCCGGCTCCACCGGTACCGCCCGCTCCAGCCGCGCCGCCCTGCCCGCCATTGCCGCCGCGACCCGACACCGGCCCGCCCTTGCCGCCCTTGCCGCCGGCGCCGCCGTCGCCACCCCGCCCGCCGTTGGTACCCGAAGCACCCGGTGCTGATCCGTCGATGCCGGGTGCGCCGTCAGCACCCCGGCCGCCCCGGCCGCCATTGCCGCCATTGCCGACCAGTCCGGGCGCGTCACCGCCATCGCCGCCGACGCCGCCCGCTTCGCCGGGCAACACACCGTCGGCGCCGTCGCCGCCGTTTCCGCCGTTGCCGCCGAGCGCTCCACCCGTGCCGCCGGAGCCGGCGGTGCCGTAGGTCACGGTGACCGCCCGCGTGGCTCCGGCGGGCCCAGGCCCGTACACCACTACCGCGGCCGCCTTGCCGCCGCTGCCACCGTTGCCGAACAGCAGGCCGGCCCGGCCGCCGTCGCCGCCCGCGCCGCCGTTGACGTGTGCCACCCCGGCGCCGCCCGCTCCGCCGGCGCCGATCAGCCAGCCCGCGTCGCCGCCCCGGCCGCCGTTGAGCCCGCTGCCGCCGTCGCCCCAGATGAGGCCGGCGTTGCCGCCGTTGCACGCACTGGTGGGGCAGTCCGCGCCGGTGTAGCTGTAGCCGTCGCCGAACAGCAGGCCCGCGTTCGGGTTGTCCTTGGTTCCATTGCCGATGAAGACCCGCACGATCGCGGTCAGCGGATCGGGGGGGACGGCCGCGGCTTTCGGCGCGGGCAGTGCGCCACCCACCGATCCCGTTGTGGGAGTTCTAGGTTCGCCGGTGCTCACGGTCGCTGCGGGGGCCGCTGTGCGCGGGCCGCCGTCCAACTCGCGGCGGGAGAAGGCAGCTGCTGTCCACATCAGCGGGGCCGCCGCCGGAGCGCTGCCGCTGCCGGCAGTCGTCAACCACGACAACAGATCTGCACCCACCGCATCGACTGAGCCTCTGCGCGCTGCTGCCGGTGCCGTCGCCGTCATCACCGGTGCCGACGCCGGGGGCGGGGTTGCGTCCAGAGAACCCGAGGCCGCTTCCTGTGGCGGACTGAATTCCACCGGCGGCGCGCTGTCCTGAGTGGCGGCAGCCGGCTCGGCGTCGGGTTCCGGCTGGGGGACCGTTGGCTCGGAACGCCGCGCCGGCAAGGGTTCGGGGTCCGGAGCTGTGACTACGGCTTGCCGGGGCGAGCTGACTGTGATGCCGTCAGGAGATATGCCGCTTTTACCGCGGCGATGACGCGGCGGTGCGGGGCTGTCGTCGGCAGATCGCGCGGAGGTACCGGAGCGCGTGGGGCCACTGGCTGGTTGATCGTTGATGTGATCGTCGATCTCCGGCGTGGTCGGAGCTTCAGTGTCGGCGACGGAAGCATCGGCTTTTGTGGTGGAGATATCGACGTCAGCGGAGTCCACCGGGTCTGCGGCCGGGTCCGGTGGTATCTGCGGCTCTGGTGCGGACTGCGATTCGTCCTGCCCGGCATCAGCACTAGGCGACGAACCACCGGGCGACGAACCACCGGGCGACGAACCATCCGTGGAGCTGGTATCCGAGGAGCCCGCCGCGCCCCCGGAGCCGGTGGTGTCGGCGTGGGCGATCGGCATCGAGGCGATCGCAGCCCCCACTCCGAGCGCGATGGCCAGGGCGCCCACGCGACCTACGTAACCCGAGTATCTTCCTGTCACCGATGCGGGCGACGACACACCGCGGCGGAGATTTTCGTTCCCCTCCGTTGTGGTGCGCATCTATGAACCCCCGCAACGTGGTATAAGGCACAGCAGGACCTGTCAAGCATGACACACCGGACGTGAAATTGACAACGGAACGAGTTTGCTCGGACCGTCCAGCTGGGACTCACCGAGCTGCCGATCGAACCTGTTTCCCGCTGCAAAGAAGTGCCTACTGTCGGACCAGCCCACCCCTGCCGATATCGCGGCTCCCGGTGGTCGCTGGAACCGTCATTTGCTGGTGGCGTCCTCCCCGAACCATTTCTGCTTGATCTTGTAGTAAATGCCGTCCTCGCGCATCCCCAGCAGTTCGGCGTCGACTGTCTTGCGGAGATCGCTGCCGTTGCGGAACGCGATGCCGTATTCCTCGGGTCGAAGAACTGAGCCGACGAGTTGCACCGTGCCGCCCGACTCGTTCACGTAGTAGCTCAGCACCGGGGCGTCGTAGACCACCGCCTCGAACTTCCCGTCGTTCACACCTTTGTAGCACTCGTCGACCGTCTTGACGCCCTCGAACTCGACGCCATAGCGCTGCAGTGCCGACGCCGACGTTGTTTCGGCCACCGTGCAGACGTTCTTGCCGACGAGGTCGGACGGGGATTTGATCTGGGCGTCGAACTTCTTGACGGTGATGTTCGCGGTGAGTGTCGCGGTGTAGTAGGCGATGAAGAGAATGCAGATGAAGCCCCACATGATGGCCATGATCCGGGCCGCCGATGCGCGGGGTGAGTCATCAGCCGCTCCGGCCATGGAACCGATCCCCCATCGGAATGACTGAAAGATTCCGGGGATGTAGGACTTTGACACCATGGAGTCGGGATGCCGGCGTTCCAACAGCCAGGTGATATGCGCCGGGATCAAGGTGAGGATGAGCGCGGCGATCAACCAGACCATCACGGTCTTGGAGAACAGCAGCTTGACGAAGTCCATAATGCCGGGGGTGGACGGCTTGTTGGCGCCCACTGGAACCATGATCTGTGGTCCGCCGCTCATGAACGGCTGCGAAAAGTCGAATTTCTCGGCACGCTCAGCGGTGATCGAGATGGCGGCCGCCGCGGCGTCAGCCTTCTTCTCGTCGAGCGTTTTCAGCATCTCGGCGACGGTGCTGTTCTCGAGGTAGGTGATGTTCCAGCCGGCGCGTCTGGCGATCTCCTCGACGATGTCGATGGTGAAGCCCGACTTTCCGTTGCTATCCGTCATCACGAACGGCGAGAGGTTGCGGGTGGCCACCGTGACGTTGCGCTGTGCGGCACTTGCGGACGGAACGATCAGCGGCGTTGCGCCCATTAATGCGACGAGCCACATCACAATTGTGAATGAGCGAAATCGACCCGTCATAGAACCGGACAGTACCGACGATGCGACCTATTCGCGGACAAATGAGCAAGTAGGCGGCAACACTGCCGCGAGCCGAAAAGGCCTCCGGTCCTGCAATTTACGTCCGATCGTTGTGCCGACGATTAGGACTGATCTTCGGCGATGACGATCAACTGATCGGCCGGGTCGACCTCGATGACGGTGTTTTTATTGGCGTTGAGCGTGACCCCGAAGTTCGCTTTCTTGTTGCCCGTGTCGGCGCTGCGGCGATAGCCGATGGCGATCTCACCGCGACGGCGGGCGGCGGCGACGAGGGTGGCGTAGTTCATCGATCCGGGCGTGACGTACAGCCCGACATCTTTGAGGTAGATCTCGGAACCGGCCGCGTCGCACAAATCCACCAAAATCGGCAGCAGCCCGGGGTTCTCGCTTAGCTGCGCAGTCATCAGAGCGACCATCTCGGAATCCACGACGATTTCGCCGATTCCGGGTTTGCACAATTTGCGCAGTTTCGGCTCGATCAGTTCGGTGACGATCGCCGGCCGCTCCTCGACGGGCATCGCGTGCGCGATCGCGGTGGCCTGCAGCATCACCATGAACGTGCTGCTGTCGCGCAACGCGTTTTCGGTCATCTGGTTAAAGATGACGACGTAGTCGAAGGAACCGAGTTTCTTGTCGTGCAGCATGGTCGACGGATCGACATGTTCCGGCCAGGCCGACACGTTGAAGTTGATTCGCGGGTGCTTGGTATGGCTGTCGACGATGCGGTCCACATCGTCCTCCCGGCAGACCAGTTCGACATTCATGGTTTCCGTCGCATAACTCGACAGCTCACTGAGCACGTCGGCCAGGGCGGAGCTCCACCCGATGAACAGCCAGTTCGCCCCGCCGCCATTTGCGGCCCGGGTGAAGCTGGGGTGGATCGCGGATTCGTCGATATCCGGGACGGCACCGACGACGGCGGTGTCGTCGTCGTGGGCGATCACCACAAGTTGGTCCTCGGGTCCGATGACGGTGTCGAGGTCTGGATGCAGCACGGCCGCTTCAGGCGTTTTGATGCCGACCGGTGAGGTGTCGGGGTAGGCGAGCAGGGCCTCGCCCAGGGTCTTGCCGACAAGAGTCGGCTCGTGGATGAAGTACAACTCATCGGTACTGAAGTCGAAGAGGTCGGTGTATACCGTGTACAAGCCGGGTTGCAGCGTCGTGCGCAGCATCAGTCGGGACAGGAACTGACCGACATCGAGGATGACGACCGGGTACTCCGCGGCGATCTGGGCGGAGGCGACGTTCTGTCCGTTCTTGAGCGGAGCTACAACCGGGGAATTCCAGTCCGGGTTCTTGTCCTTGTACCGCGACAAAGCCAGGAGTGTGGTGATGATCTGCTCGTCGTAGTTGTCGGCACCCCAGTCCGCCATCACGATCACTCTTCTGGCAAGGTCGACCCGGATGATGTCGAAATCGGCGGGTTTGTTCACTCGCCCCTTGCGGAACATGACCTTGGTATTGCGGGTGTTGGTGAATTCGACGGACTCTTCGTTTCTCAGCTTCGACTTCGAATCGAGCACGGCGACGACCGGATTTCGCTGGTTCTCGTTGGCGCTACCCAATTGCTCCAGTACCGTCTCGCCGATGCTCGACCACCCCACGACCGCGGTGTGGTTTCGAGCGATGACCTGACCGCCCGTTTCCCTCAGTTTGGTCATCTTGTCGCTCACCGACCTGACCAAGATGCCGAACAGGATGCCGGTGAAGAAGATTCCGATGACCGCAACCAACGCCGCGCCGACCTGCTCGACCCACGGGCCCTGTGCTCTTCCGAGTCTGAAGACTTGAGCGAAATTGACCCAGATCTGGTTGGGGATGTCCAACAACGAGCCCTTGCGGGTGGTCAGAATCTGACCAGTCACCAGAAGGGGAACCAGTACCATCAGCAAAAGCAGAGTGCCGATCACCGCGAGGAGGAAGACTCCCGCGACACCCTTGCTCAAGATCGTGTCGACGGTGTAGGTGAGTCGTTGTCGCAAGGTCGGACGGCCGGTGGTCTTCAACGTTCCCCTATCGCAAAGTCCGCTGTGGTCGCGTCGGCCGCGCTTCTATCCGGCGGCCGACGCAGTGACAGAAACTGTAGTCCGCTGGTGCTTGCGCTACGCATAGATTTAACGTGTCAGTCACCTGAAGCCGGTTAGGAATCGGCTGGACATTGTTCGCGGACAGGCGTGGCCCCCGGGCGGCGTCTGCCGACCGGGGGCCACGTCGAGTCGGATGGGTGCGCAGAGCTAGGCGTCGAGGTCTTGCTCCACCAGCTCCGCGATCGCGTCAACCACAGCCTGCTCGTCCGCGGCCACGGTGACCGAGGCGCCGTTGGTGGCACCGAGGGTCATGATCATCAGGGCCGAACCGGCGTCCACCGGCTCGCCGCCGTCCAGTGCCAGCGTCACCGGGACACCGGCGTTGACGACGGCCTCGGAGATGATCGCCGCGGGGCGGGCGTGCAGTCCGACCGAAGAACCGACGATGACGGTCTTACTAGGCATGGGTGGGGCTCCTTAGGTTGATCTGCCAAACGTCACAGTGATGTCTACTCGATCTTTCATGCCGCTACGGCGGTTTCCGCCGAGGTCGTGCCGGGTCGCACACCGGTCAGCTGCTTCGCCGCGATCACCGCGACTGCGGCGACCACCGTGCCCGCGGCCAACGCCACCAGGAACCAGGCCAGCTTGCCGATGGCGAAGAACACGAAGATGCCGCCATGCGGCGCCTTCAGGGTCACGTCGAACGCCATGATCATCGCGCCGGTCAACGCGCCGCCGGCCATCATCGAGGGGATCACCCGGAACGGGTCGGCGGCGGCGAAGGGGATCGCGCCCTCGGAGATGAACGAGGCGCCCAGCAGCCAGGCCGCCCGGCCGTTCTCGCGTTCGGGTTCGCTGAACAGGCTCGACCGCACGGTGGTCGCCAGCGCCATGGCCAGCGGCGGCACCATGCCCGCCGCCATGACCGCCGCCATGATCTGCAGTGACCTCGGCTCGCTGATGGTCAACCCCGCCGTGGCGAACGCGTAGGCGGCCTTGTTCACCGGGCCGCCGAGGTCGAAGCACATCATCAGGCCAAGGATGACGCCGAGGATGATCACCGATCCGCCGCCGAGGCCGTTGAGCCAGTTGGTCAGACCGGACGTGATCGCGGCCAGCGGCCGGCCAAGCAGCAGGAACATCAGCAGGCCGACGATCAGCGACGCCAGCAGCGGGATGATCACCACCGGCATCAGACCGCGGACCCACGACGCCACGTTCCACTTGCTGATCCACAGCGCGGCGAAGCCGGCGATCAGACCGCCGACGATGCCGCCGATGAAACCGGCGCCGACGAATACCGCCACCGCGCCGGCGGTGAACCCGGGGGCCAGGCCGGGTCGGTCGGCGATTGCGAACGCGATATAGCCGGCCAGTGCCGGGACCAGGAACATAAATGCGAGGCCGCCAAGAGTGAACAAGACCGCGCCGAGGTATTCGGTCAGGCCGCCGGGCGGCAGTTGAGTCAGCGTGTTCTCTGTGGCGATATGGCTGCCCAACGAGTTCATTCCGTAGCCGAGCGGCTTCGCGCCCTCCGGAGTATTGGCGATCTCGTAGCCCGCCAGCAGGAAACCCAGCGCGATCAGCAGGCCGCCGGCGGCGACGAACGGGATCATGTAGCTCACGCCGGTCAGCAGGATCTGCCGTATCCGAGTTCCCCAGCCCAGGGTCGATCCGGCCGCCGCCCCGCTCGACGCGGCTGCCGCCGCCGTTCCCTCGACCCGGGCGGCATTCGGATTGCCCACGGCCGCAACGGCTTCGGCGATCATCACGTCGGGCTCGTTGATGGCCCGTTTGACTCCCGAGGCGATCACCGGTTTGCCGGCGAAGCGCCCGCGGTCCTTGACGCCGACGTCGGTGGCGAAGATCACGGCACCGGCGCCGTCGATGGTCGCCGCGCTCAGCGGGGTGCTGCCCGAGGAGCCCTGGGTCTCCACGGTCAGGTTCACACCGGCACGCTCGGCGGCCAATTTCAAGGCGTCGGCTGCCATGTAGGTGTGCGCGATCCCGGTGGGGCAGGCGGTGATTGCGACCAGCGACGTGGTGGCAGTCGCCCGGGCCGACGCCGCGGCTGCCGGAACGCTCGCGGCCGCAGTGCTTCCCGCAACGCCTCCCGGGCCGGACTCCGCCGGGCGGACGACACTGTCGACGAGGCCGACGACATCGGCGGCAGTCGGCGCCTCGCGCAGCGACTGCACGAACTCCGGGCGCACCAGCGCCCGCGCCAGGCTGGACAGCAGCTTCATATGCTCGGCGCCGGCGCCTTCGGGGGCGGCGATGAGGAATACCAGGTCCGACGGACCGTCGGCGGCGCCGAAGTCGACCGGATCCGACAGCCGGGCGAACCCGATCGACGGCTGGCGCACGGCGGCGGAGCGGCAGTGCGGAATCGCGATCCCGCCGGGCAGTCCGGTGGCCGACTGGCTCTCCCGGGCCAGCGCCGCCTGCAGCAGCGCGGCGCCGTCGTCAGCCCGGCCGGCGTCGGCGATCAGGGTGGCCAACCGGTTGATCACCGCCGTCTTGTCCGCCCCCGCGGAGGCGTCCAGCAGCACCAGGTCCGTGCTGATGATGTCCGTGTTTGTCATTGCGCACCTTCTGATCGGGATTCGGCAGGAACGGAGGCGACCGCGATGACGGTCACATCGTCGAGATTGAGCTGGGCCGGCGTGGGCATCGCCGAGCCGGGAAGCGCCGCGGCGCCGCTGCCGTAGGCCACCGCCATCTGCAGACGCCCGGGGGCGCCGGCGCCCTCCACGTCGGCGCGGACGTAACCCGCCAGCGATGAGTCCCCGGCGCCGACGGTGCTGCGCGGTGTGATCGGTGGCGGCGTCGCCAGCCAGGCGCCGTCGCTGTTGACCAGTAGGGCGCCCGCCGCCCCCAGAGTCGCCAGCACCGTGCCCACCCCACGCTCGATCAGGCGGCGCGCAGCCGCCACCACGGGTTGCGCGTCACCGCGCGCCACCGCCGACTCCAGTGACTCGGCCGTCACGCCGGTCAGGCTGGCGAGCTCCTCGGAGTTGGGCTTGATCAGATCAGGCGCGGCGCGTTCCAGGCCGGCGGCCAGCGCGGCGAGCGGAGCGTCGGAGGTGTCCACCGCCACCTTGCAGCCGTGTGCCTTCAGTGCGGCCGTCATGTCGGAATACCAGCTGTCGGGCAGGCCGGGCGGCAGAGAACCGGACAGCACCACCCAGTGATCGCCCCGCGCCTGCTGCATGACGGCCCACGCCAGGGCCTCGGCTTCGGACGGCTCAAGGGTGGCGCCGGGTTCGTTGATTTTCGTTGTGGTGCCGTCCGGTTCGGTGATGGTGAGGTTGGTCCGCACCCCGCCGGATACCGGCACCGCCTCGAACTCGACGCCCTGCACCTGCAGACCCGCCAGGATCGGATCGTGGCTGCCGGCCGGCAGCACCGCCACCACCTCCAGGCCGGCGAGGGTCAGGGCCCGGGCCACGTTGACCCCCTTGCCGCCGGGTTCGGAAGACACCGACGTCACCCGGTGCACGCCGCCGCGAACTAATTCGGCGGGCAGCGTAACCGTGCGGTCGGTACTGGGGTTGGGCGTGACGGTGACGATCATGCGGCTCCCATCTTCATTCTCATTGTGCAACAACAACTTCCAGTCCTTCGCCGGTGAAACCGGCGCGGTCTGCGGTACTGATCTCGGCGTCGGTGACCAGCACGTCGACCGCGTCGATCGGGGCAAAGCTGACGAAGTCCTCACGGCCGATCTTTGTCGAATCAGCCATCACCACAACGAAGTTCGCGCACGCGACCATGGCGCGCTTGACCGCGGCCTCTTCGGGGTCCGGGGTGGACAGGCCGTGCCGCAGGGTGATCCCGTTTGCCCCTACGAACGCGATGTCAACCCGCAAGGCCGCCAGAGTGTTCACCACGTGCTCGCCGACGCAGGCCTGGGTCAGACCCCGGACCCGCCCGCCGAGAACTTGCAACGACACCGATCCCAGGCCGGCCAGCCGCGCGGCGATCGGGACCGAGTTGGTGACCACCAACAGCTCACGGTCGGGCGGAAGCAGGCCGACCAGCCGCGCGGTGGTGGTGCCGGCGTCCACCAGGACGGTGGAGCCGGACTGCGGAAGGAACTCCGCCGCGGCCCGTGCGATGGCGTCTTTGTCGGCGGCCCGGGTGGCCTCGCGCTGGTCGACGCTGGGTTCCACCAGGTGGAGCGCCCGGGTGGGCACCGCCCCGCCGTGCACCCGGCGCAGCACCCCGGCGCGGTCGAGGACGGCCAGGTCGCGGCGCACCGTCTCGGTGGTGACATCGAAGCTGTGCGCCAGTTCGGCCACCGAGGCGCGCCCCTGGGAAATCACCTGCGCAGCGATCGCCTGCTGGCGTTCCTCCGGGTACATGGCACCCCCTCAAGCCCTCGCAAAATCCCCTATGTGGGATCACCCCGCATTTGTGTTGATATATGTGGTTTTACCGCCGTCCGTGTGTGATTGTCAACATTTTGCTCTAATCCACTGCATGACCACCCCACAAACAGCCGTTCTGCAGGGAGTGCCTGTCGTTCCGGGAGTCCGTTTCGCCCCGGTGATCAGGGCCAACCGACTGCCTCCGATCCAGGACTTGGATCCTGGGGGCGAAGTGTCCGAACAAGATCGTCCCGCCGAGGTGGCCCGTTTCGGGGCCGCCGCCGCCACGGTGGCCGAGCGGCTGCGCGAGCGCGCCGCCGCCGCCAGCGGTGCTGCCGCGGAGGTGCTGACCGCGACGGCCCAGCTGGCGCAAGACCGCGCCTGGTTGGGGTCGGCGGAGAACGCCATCAAGGCGGGCAAGCCGGCGGTGCGCGCGACCAACGAGGCGGCCAGCCAGTTCATCGAGATGTTCACCAAGATGGGCGGCCTGATGGCTGAACGGGTGACCGACCTCAAGGACATCCGCGACCGCGTCATCGCCGAACTCGCGGGCCTGCCGGCGCCGGGTGTGCCGGAGCCGGTCGCGCCGTCGATCCTGTTGGCCGAGGATCTGGCCCCCGCCGACACCGCGGGCCTGGACCCGCACCGCATCGTCGGCCTGGCGACCACGCTGGGCGGCCCGACCAGCCACACCGCGATCATCGCCCGCCAGCTCGGTATACCCTGTGTGGTCGCGGTGAAGGGCCTCGACAGCGTGCCGGCCGAGACGATGGTGCTGCTGGACGGCAGTCGGGGAACCATCACCCTCGACCCCGACCGGGCCGAGGCGGCGGCGGCGGTCGCGACGGCCGACGTCGCTGCGGCGGCGATGGCCGGCTGGACCGGACCGGGGGCCACCTCTGACGGCCATCCGGTGTTGATCCTGGCCAACGTGGCCGACGGGTCGGCGGCCCGGGCGGCGAAGCAGTCGCCCGTCGAAGGCGTCGGCCTGTTCCGCACCGAGCTGTGCTTCCTGGACTCCGACACCGAGCCGAGCGTCGATGCGCAGGCGGTCATCTACGCCGAGGTGCTGGATGCCTTCGCCGGCCAGAAGGTGGTGATCCGCACCCTCGACGCGGGCTCGGACAAGCCGCTGAAGTTCGTCAACAGCCCCGAAGAAGAGAACCCGGCGCTGGGGGTGCGGGGTTTCCGGATCATCGAGATCGACGCCGATCTGGTGGGCCGCCAGTTGGACGCCATTGCCGTGGCCGCCGAGCGGACCGGCAACGCACCGTGGGTGATGGCGCCCATGATCGCTACCCCGGATGAAGCGCGCCGGTTCGCCGAACTGGCCCGCGCGCGCGGCCTGTATCCGGGTGTGATGATCGAGGTGCCTGCGGCGGCACTGCTGGCCGAGCGGATCCTCGAGCACGTCGAGTTCCTGTCGATCGGCACCAACGACCTAACCCAGTACACGATGGCCGCCGACCGGATGTCGTCGGACTTGGCCACGCTGACCGACCCGTGGCAGCCCGGCGTCATCGCCCTGGTTGCCCAGACCGCGCGGGCCGGCCAGGCCACCGGCAAGCCGGTCGGGGTCTGCGGCGAGGCCGCCGCCGACCCACTGCTGGCCTGTGTGCTGATCGGCCTGGGTGTGACGTCGCTGTCGGCGGCCGCGTCGGCGGTCACCCCGGTAGGCGCCAAACTCGCGACGGTGACGTTGCAGCAGTGCAAGGACGCGGCCGAGGCGGTACTGGCGACGGCCGGTCCGGCGGAGGCGCGGGCCGCGGCGCAGGCGGTGCTCGGCTGAGCGGCTCCTGCGTCGCCGCGTGATCGTCGAACAAGCTAGGCGCTGACGGCCTCGGCGTCCGCACTCGGAGCGGGATAGGTCAGCTGCAGTTCGCCGATGGTGGCCGCCACGGTCACCAGGGGGAGCGCCGCCTGTGCGGCGTCGGCGGTGAAGATTGCCTCCGCGCGCAGCGCCGGGATGAACTCGTCGCTGATCTCCGGCAGCGACGCCGGAGTGTTCACCTGCTCGATGCAGGCGCACAGCGCAGCGGTGTACTGCTCCAACACATTTCGCGTCAGAGGGAAAGACCCGGCCGGTGGTGGCACGACGTCGGCGATGAGGTCGGCGGCCGTCCGCAACCGCGGAATCCGCTCGGCGCTCTCCACCTGGGCGATGTCGATGGTTCCGTTGGTCTCGGCGAGGTACACCCGCACCGCATCGCCGTGGGTGCGGGCGGCGATCAGTGCTTCCGACCCCAGTTCCGCCACCGCCGCGTCGGTGTCGGGAGACACCCCGCGGGTCACCCGGGTCACCGCGGCGTCGAGGTACCACGAGCAGGCCAGCACGGCGTTGTCGATGGCCCGGCGCACCGCCGTGCTGGCGCCGCCGGGCCACATCAGTGCCGACACCACCAGGCCCACCGCGCCGCCCAGCACGACGTCTTCGATGCGGATCAGGCCGATCTGCCAGCCGGTGGGCCGCATCATGTTGAACACGATGAGCACCTGCATGGTGAACATGGCCTGGCTGGCCGTGAACGAGCCGACCTTCAGCACGTACGTCGAACCGAAGGTGGCCAGCGGCAGCAGGCAGAACAAGGTGATGGGGTGCACCCCGACCACGGCGATGATCCCGGAACCGGCGATGAATCCGATCACCGTGCCGGTCAGTGCGCTGACCACCGACGTACGGGTGGTCGCCGCGCTGCTCCGCAGCACCGACAGTGCGCCGAGGGCCACCCACAAACCGTTCTCCACCGGCAGGACCAGTGTCACGACGACGGCCATTGCCAGCGCCAGCCCGGTTCGCAGGCTGTTGAGCACGGTGACCGACCGGGTGGACAGGTAGCCGACAAGCCCAACCACCGCGGACCGCTTGGTGTGCACCCGATCGGCGACGCCGGTCTCCGGCACGCCGCGGCCGAGTAGCTTGTCGACCGGAGAACGGGTATCGGTGATGGTCGCCGCGGCGATGATGCTGCCGGTCAGACCGATGGTGGCACTCATGGTCCGCCGGCTCAGCAGCGCCCGACCGCGGGCCACGGCGGCGTCGTCATCCGGCTCAGCGAGAATCTCGTGGATATCGTTGCCGTACTGGCGAAAAGCCGCCCGCCGGTGCTCAGTCACCAGGGCGGCCAGCTTCTGCGCGCCGGCCCGATCCGCGGATTCCAGCACTTCGGCGCTCCCGCGCAGCAGAGCGACGCTGGCCGGTTCGATCGGCCCCAGCAGCGCACCGGAGTCCGGGCCGACCCGGTTGCCCAGCCACCGTAAGTTGGACACCAACCGGATCAGGCTGCGACTGCCCGCGGTCAGCGCTACCGGGCGGAACGCCGTGCCGCGGAATTCGTCGTTCAGCGCCGTCATCGCCACCGACAGCTGGTCTGCGGTGGAATCCTCGCTGGCGCGACCGCCGTCGAGCCGGTCAGCCAGCGCGATGCAGACCTGCGCCGCGACGTGCCGCAAGTCGTTGGTCAGGCGCGGCGGGAAGAGGAACAGGGCGCCAGGAACGCAGACGGCCAGGGCCAGCAACCAGCCCAGCAGCCGCTCGGACAGCGGCCCCGCCGGGGCGCACACCGGCAGCAGGAACACCATCAAGGTGGCGCGCTGACCGGCGGCTATCATTTCGCTGAGCAACCCCAGCACGCTCACCAGGGTGCCCACCACGAAACAGAGCGGAACCGCGATCCAGGGATGGGGAGCCGCCCAGGTGCCCAGTGCAATCAGGATAAATCCGTTGATCCCCAGGCCGGCGTAGGCCATCGCCCGGGTGCCCACCGAGCCGGGGAAGTCGGCGACGACCATGAGCGCCATCGCCCCGACGAGAGTGAACACCGGGGCCTGCGTCGGGCCGGCGACGAGAAAGCCCACGATGGCGGCCAGCGGGATGACGATGGCGGCCCGGGCCGCGCGTCGCAGGCCGTCGTGGCCGGGGTCCCGGGTGCGCAGGGAATCGGCTCGTTTCCGGAACGCGCCAGAGCGGAATACGTTAGGGGGCATCGGATTACAGCAACGGCACGTTGGCGAAGCGGCCGGCCTCCAGGTCGTTCAGCATCGTCGTGCTGATCCACTCGAACATCTTCGCCTCGCGGGGGAGAGTGGCCTGTTCGTAGCCGACGAAGACGTAGACCGCCCAGGATGCGTAGGTCTGTGCCTGTCGGGCGTCGCCCACGATGTCGAAGGCGGCTTCGAAGATGACGTCGAAGCGTTCCTGGTCGACCTCGCGCTGCACGTCGAGCACCTCGGCGTCCACCGAACTCCAGGCCCGGATCGCGGCTTCCGCGCCGTGTGGCAGGGCGAGGGCGACGTCGATGATGGCCTGGATCCGACGCCGTGGGTCGGGTTGAGCGCGGATCACCTCGATCAGCCGCACCGTCCGGTCCTGCCGCCAGTACCCCAGCAACTCCCTGGTGTAGGCGTTCCAGCCGCTGAAGTAGTGGTAGAAGGAACCGGTCGTGACACCGAGGCGGCTGCACAGCTCGGCCAGTTTGAGTCCACCGAAGCCGCGGTCGGCCAGGATTTCCAAACCCGCCTCGAAGTACGACGCGCGGGCGGCGACGATGGGCATGGGTCAGACCTTAGGCTTCCCGTGTTCGTACCGTGGCCGAGACCGGTACAGACGCAGCACGGAAACAGCACTGGCAAACTTTTGGTCGGTTCTTTCCAGCGTCGAACAATGCGCGTGCGTTGCAGGGTCCCCGGGCAATGCCGGACGGCTGTCCATGGTTCGCCTCTCTGTTGATCGATGGGAGTTGCAGCTAACTCTTGATGCGGTATGTATTCACCCGATATCTGTTGTTACATTTTGCACAGGCAATTACAGCAACGTTGGAACCGCTTGGAACGAGCCACCCGTCATCCGACTGGACAATTGTTGGTTGGAACTACTCTGCTTCCGTCTGGCACAATCAGGTGATGCAGAAGACGGCCAGTCGCGGTCCCGGTAGACCGCCCGCAGCGAAATCTGCGGAGACCCGTGGTCGCATTCTGCTCGCCGCCCGTGAGGTGTTCGGCGAAGTCGGTTACGACGCGGCGACCTTCCAGGAGATCGCCGCACGCGCCGACCTGACCCGTCCGGCGATCAACCACTACTACCCGTCCAAGCACGCGCTCTACCGGCACGTCGTCGAGCAGACCAACACCGCCGTGATCTCCGCCGGCCTCGACGAGGCAGCCAAGGAACAAAGCTTTCATGGCCGGATCCGGGCGTTTCTCGAGGCGGCCGTGCGGGCCGAGGACTACGACCCCGCGGCGGCGGCCTTCATGGTGACCTCGGTGCTGGAATCGCAGCGCCACCCGGAATTGAAGCGGGAGGACGGCGATTCCTTGCAGCTCACCCGCGAATTCGCTGTTTCGGCTGTCCGCGACGGTATCGGCAACGGTGAACTGCGCTCCGACCTCGATGTCGACTCGTCGGCGGAGATGCTGGTGGCAGCATTCTGGGGGTTGGGGTTCTATGCGGGCTTCGTCGGTGACCAGGAGCGGTTGGTCATGGTCAGCAACCAGTTCATGGATCTGCTGGGGGCCAGCGGCTGGTTGGCCACCGAATAGCCTGTCTAACTTTCGTTACCATAGGGTTTTCCGGGCCGTCAGTTTGGAGCACCCATGAGCAGTCTGCGCAGCCACGATGACAGTTGGGACATCGCAACCAGCGTCGGTATGACTGCGGTGATGGTGGCTGCCGCCCGGGCCCGGGAGACCGAGAGCGCGCAACCGCTGATCCGCGACCCTTACGCCAGGGTTCTCGTTGCGGGCGCCGACACCGGCGTATGGGAGAGATTCCTGGACCCGGCCATGCAGGAGCAGGTGGCCGCCGCCGATCCGGAAGCCGCCGCCCTCTTCGCGAACATGCTCGGCTACCAGGCCGTCCGCACGCATTTTTTCGACACCTTCTTCGCCGACGCCGCCGCCACGGGTATCCGCCAGGTGGTGATCTTGGCCGCCGGCCTGGACTCCCGGGCCTACCGGTTGTCTTGGCCGCCCGGGACAGTGGTCTATGAGATCGACCAGCCCAAGGTTTTGGAGTACAAGGCCGCCACGCTGGCCGAACACGGCGCCACCCCGCATGCCGAACGCCGGGAGGTGGCCGTCGACCTGCGTCAGGACTGGCCTGCCGCGTTGCGCGCGGCCGGCTTCGATCCGGCCAGCCCGACCGCCTGGCTGGCCGAGGGCCTGCTGATGTATCTGCCGGCCGAGGCCCAGGACCGGCTCTTCGAGCAGATCGGTGAGCTCAGCGCTCCGGGTAGCCGCATCTCCGTCGAAGCGGTCCGTCATCACGACGAGAACCGCCGGGCGCAGATGCGGGAACGCTGGGAGAAGATGGCCGACGACCTGGGCATCGAGCGCACCGTCGACATCTCCGACCTGACCTACAACGATCCGCACCGCGCTGAGCTCACTGAATGGCTCAACGGCCATGGCTGGCATGCCACCGGCACCCCGTCGGTCGACGAGATGCGCCGGCTGCACCGCTGGGTCCCGGTGCCCAATCAGGACGATCAGGACGGATTCTCCACCTTCGTGGTGGCCGAACGTCGCTCCTAGGTGAGCAGCCAGGGCACGGCGACCCTGGTGACGTCGGCGATCAACGCGTCCAGCAGTGGCGCCTTCGGATCGTCGGACCGGGTCCGGGTCATCACCCCCAACTGCAGCCGCTCCCCGGCGGGTCCGAACGCCACGCCGATGTCGTTGGTGCTGGCGTAGTCGCCACCGCCGGTCTTGTCCGCGATGCTCCAGCCCGCCGGCAGGCCCGCCCGGATCCGTTTGTCGCCGGTGACGATGGTGCGCATCCACTCCAGCAGTTGCGCACGGTGCGGTTCGTCGAGGGTGTCGCCGGTCAGCATGTTCACAAAGCCGGTGCTCATCGCCCGCGGGCTGGTGGTGTCCCGCGGATCGCCGGGGATTGCGGAGTTCAGTTCGAGCTCCCAGCGCACCGTCGAGGTGCGGTCGTCGCCCACGGAGCGGGCGAATTCGGTGACCGACGTCGGTCCGCCGAGCATTTCGACCAGGAGATTCGTGGCCGTGTTGTCGCTCTGGCGCACCGCGGCCGCGCACAGGTCTGACAGCGGCAGCCAACCGCCCACATGGGGTTCGGTGATCGGCGAGGCGACCGGGACGAAGAAGGCCGGATCGATGTATGCCTCCGCGGTTTGCTTCAGTTCCCCGGTCTGGTCCTTCTGCAGCATCTGGGCGGCCACGTAGGCCTTGAA
>JAULZA010000140.1:0-25612 GCA_032117575.1 Mycolicibacterium sp. | reverse complement strand
GTGGCCAACGCCCACGGCACCGTGACCGGCGCGGCCGGCGGTGTGCTGCTGCGCCCGTTCGCCCGGCTGATCTCCAATACCGGCGACAGCGTCACCACCTACGGCGAACCCTGGAACATGAACTGACACCAACGAACACGAGAATGCCCCGGACCGAGGTCCGGGGCATTCTTGTTTCCGCCGGTGCGGGCATCGCGCTGATAACTACTTGCGCAGCTGCGGACTGACGGCGTCGTCCAGCGCTGCGGAGGTGCCACGGCCACCTGCCAGCGAGTCGCGGATCTCGGTGAGCAACCGGGTCTGCGCGTCGGCGGGTGACTCAGTCTTCTTCTCCTCTTTATCGCTCTTCTTCTTCAGCTTGTTGAAGGGCAGAACAATAAGGAAATAGATCGCCGCCGCAACGATGATGAAGTTGATGCCCGCCGACAGCAGGATGTTCAGATCGATAAACTGTCCACCGCCGAGCGGGATCTTCAAGAGACCGACGTCGGTCTCCTTGCCGGCGCCGACCCGGCTGAGCAGCGGTTGGACGACACTCTCGGTGAACTTCGTCACCAGGCCGGTGAACGCCGCACCGACGGCCACCGCGACCGCGAGGTCGACGATGTTCCCCCGCATAATGAATTTCTTGAAACCGTCTAACACTGTGTGAGCCTTCCTTTGCTGATATGGCTTCGACCTGCGAAAGACTAACTGAGCGAGAGCCAAAGTTCAGACGCCGGAAGTGCGCCGTAAGCAGATTGTGATGAGTCGTTGACCCGTCAGTGAATGGTGAGGGTGACGCTCTGCACCAAGGTCGCCGCGGCCAGTGCGGTGGCCCTCGCCATGGGCAGGGCCACCAGCACGATCCGCTCGTCGCCGCCGGCTGCCGGCTTAGCAGAGACCAGGACGACGACCGCGTCGGTGGCCACCACGCGCGGACGGGAGTCGCTGTCACCGGACGGTGACCCTAGAACGTCCACGACGTCACCGGGCCGGAGCAAGTCGGCCACCGCCGCGTCGGCCAGGTGAACCGGCACGATACGGGCGTCCGGACCGGCGCTGAGGCCGGTCAGCCGGGAACCCAGCACGCGGGCATCGGTCAGCACCTCCCCGCGCCGCGACGGGCCGGCCAGGGTGGCGCCCACGACGGCCTCCAGTGATGTCGCCGCACCGTCGGGAAGCGTCGTGGCCGGCCGTTGCCGGAGTGCGACATCATCGGCGGTCAACGTGATCCCCGGACTGAGGTCATGCAGCGCGACCACTACGTCCTGCGGCGTGCCGGCGGGATCAGGGCGCAGTGCTGCGATCGCGGCCAGCGCCACCAGCAGGGCCGCCGCTGCGCGTCGCGCCAGAACCGTTCGCGCAAAGTCCGGGCGGACGGCATGCGAAATACGGTTCAGCAGTGTGGGATTGAGAGACTCGCCCATGCGCTCACGGTAGGCCCGCGGGCGCCGGCGCGAACTCGCCGCCAGGCGGCTTTGTGGATGACTCTGTGGATGGAACGGCTACCCGGACGTGGTGGCCGGAGTCGAACTGCTCGACGTCGACGAGGTCGACGTCCCGGACCCTGCGCTGTCGCCGCCGGACGACTTCTCCGGCGTCGAGGACTTCTCGGAGGACGATTTCTCCGAACCGGACGGTGTATCCGAGGGTGAGCCGTTCTTGGTCGTCTTTCCGGACTCCCGGCTGTCGGTGCGGTAGAAGCCGCTGCCCTTGAAGACCACGCCCACCGAATTGAACAGCTTGCGCAGCCGGCCCGAGCACTTCGGGCACTCGATTAAGGCGTCGTCGGTGAACGCCTGAACTGCGTCGAATCGGTTCTCGCACTCGGTGCAGGCATAGCTATAGGTCGGCACATCAACCTCCGGGGAAACTGGATGGTTAGCACTCTACCGGGTCAAGTGCTAGATCCGCCATCGGCGAGTGGGCCCCCGTCCAGTGCCAGTAGGCCGCGCCCCGGCGTCAGCGCATGGGTCATCGGAACGTCATGCGGTTCGGCGTCCAACCGGTCGAGTATCTCGGTGTCCCGGACCACCGCCACCAGCCTGGCGTCCGGCGCGCACAGCGGCAGGGAACGGTCGTAGAAACCGCCGCCGCGCCCCAGCCGGACACCTCGCCGGTCCACCGCGAGGGCAGGAACCAGCACCACCTGCGCGTCACTCAACGCCGACGCCGGTAACCACGGCTCGGCAGGTTCTCGCAATCCGAACCGACCGGCGACCAGCCGGCCCGGTACGTAACGACCCCACTGCAGCGGCAGGTGTTCGCCGTCCGGGCCGGTGCGGGCCACGGGCAGCAACACCGTCGCGCATCGCTTGGCTAGCGTATCCAGGATTGCTGGAGAGCCGGGCTCACCCCCGATTGAGCCGGGCTCACCCCCGATTGAGCCGGGCTCACCCCCGATCGGCACATAGGCCGCTACGATCGTCGCTTCGCCCAGCGCGTCGGCAAGATGCGCACAAAGATGCTCGGACTCGTGCTGGCGCACGTGATCGGGTACCGAGCGACGTGCCGCCAGCAGTTGACTGCGTAGCAACGCCTTAGCCGGGTGGGTCATGGACTACACCTTGTCAGCGGTGACAGCCACTTCGCCACAATGGCGAGGCGTTAGGGTTAGCCCATGCTCGACCGACTGGTTCCCATCCCGCGCACGGCCATTGTTCCGGCAGCGGGTCTGGGCACGAGATTCCTGCCAGCGACCAAGACGGTGCCGAAGGAACTGCTGCCTGTTGTCGATACTCCCGGTATCGAGTTGGTCGCCGAGGAAGCGGCTGAGGCCGGGGCCGAACGGTTGGTCATTGTGACCTCCGAGGGCAAGGACGGTGTTGTCGCGCACTTCGTCGAGGACCTCGTCCTCGAAGGCACTCTGGAGGCCCGCGGGAAGAAAGCCATATTGGCGAAGGTGCGGAGAGCACCTGCGCTGATCAAAGTCGAGTCGGTCGTCCAGGAACAACCGCTGGGCCTCGGCCACGCGGTCGGATGCGTGGAATCGGTGCTGGCCCCGGACGAAGACGCGGTGGCGGTGCTGCTGCCCGACGACCTGGTGGTGCCCAGCGGCGTGCTGGTCACCATGGCGAAGGTGCGGGCCAAGCGGGGTGGCACGGTGCTGTGCGCCATCGAGGTGCAGCCGGAGGAGGTCAGCGCCTACGGCGTCTTCGATGTCGAGACGGTGCCCGATGCCACCAATCCCGACGTTCTCAAAGTCGTCGGCATGGTCGAGAAGCCGCCCATGGGAGAGGCCCCGTCCAACTACGCCGCGGCCGGGCGATATCTACTCGACCGTGCGATTTTCGATGCCTTGCGCCGCGTTCAGCGCGGTGTCGGCGACGAGATTCAGCTCACCGACGCCATTGCCCTGCTGATCGCCGAGGGACACCCGGTGCACGTCGTGGTGCATCGCGGATCTCGACACGACTTGGGAAATCCCGGCGGCTATCTGAAGGCTGCGGTTGACTTTGCCTTGGACCGGGACGACTACGGCCCCGAGTTGCGGCGGTGGCTCACCGACCGGTTGCGCCTGACCGAGCAGTAAGGCTGCGGCGGGCAGTCCAGCAGGGAAGAAAGGCGCGCGCTGTGCGTTCGGTGGAGGAACAGCAGGCCAGGGTGACGGCTGCGGCGGTCGCCCCGCGGCCGGTGCGTGTGCCCATCGCCGAAGCCCAGGGTCTGATGTGTGCTGAAGAGGTGGTCACTGAGCAGCCGTTGCCGGGTTTCGACCAAGCCGCCATCGACGGTTACGCGGTTCGCAGCGTCGATATCCAGAGCGCCGGCGACGGTGCCGAGATCGTGCTGCCGGTGATGGGGGTCATCGAGGCCGGTGCCAGGATGCCGAGCCGGCTACAGCCCAATCAGGCCGCGCGCATCCAGACCGGGGCGCCTATGCCGACGCTGGCCGATGCCGTCCTGCCCCTGCGCTGGACCGACGGCGGAGCAGTCCGGGTGCGGGCGCTTCGCGGGGTCCGCTCCGGGGCTTATGTGCGGCGGACTGGTGACGACGTGCAAGCCGGGGACGTGGCGGTGCGTGCCGGGGCGATCATCGGCCCGGCGCAGGTCGGGCTGCTCGCTGCCGTCGGCCGGGAGCGTGTTCTAGTGCATCCACGGCCGCGGGTCTCGATACTGAGCGTGGGCGGCGAGCTCGTCGACATCTCCCGCACACCGGGCAACGGGCAGGTCTATGACGTCAACTCCTACGCGCTGGCCGCCGCCGCCCGGGACGCCGGCGCGGAGGCCACCCGGGTGGGCATCGTCAGCAGCGACCCGAAAGAACTGCGCGACGTGGTGGAAAGCCAGCTCAGCCGCAGCGAGATCGTGGTCATCGCCGGGGCGGTGGGCGGCGCGGCGGCGGAGAACCTGCGCCAGGTGCTGTCCCAGCTGGGCAGCATGGACGTCGACCGGATCGCCATGCATCCCGGATCGGTTCAGGGATTCGGTCAGCTCGGTCCTGATGGAGTTCCGACGTTCCTGCTGCCCGCCAACCCCGTGAGCGCGCTGGTGGTGTTCGAGGTCATGGTCCGTCCCCTCATCCGGCTGTCGCTGGGTAAGCGCCAACCCATGAGGCGGATGATCCGCGCCCGCGCCGTGGCGCCGATCACCTCGGTAGCCGGACGCACCGGCTTCCTACGCGGCCAGCTGCTGCGTGACCAGGAAACCGGCGACTACCTTGTGGAGGCCATCGGGGAGGCGCCGGGCGGATCGTCGCATCTGCTGGCCTCGCTCGCCGAGGCGAACTGTCTGGTGGTAGTGCCCAGCGAGGTCACCGAGGTTCCAGCCGGTGAGCTGGTCGATGTCGCGTTCCTGGCGCAGCGGGGTTGAGACGCGCGCGTGTTCGGAGCCAACCTGTGGGGCCGCGGTTCGGCGCACCCGGGGTGGCCCGGCTCGGTGGGGCCACTGCGGGTCCCCGGCGGAACCGTCCGGCTGCGGCCCGCGAGGATGCGCGACGGCGCCACCTGGAGTCGCACCCGGCTGGCCGAACGAGACAATCTTGAGCCGTGGGAGCCGTCGGCCGAGCTGAATTGGACTGAGCGCCATTCGCTTTTGGCGTGGCCGCAGATGCACTCAGTCCTTCGGGCGGAAGCCCGCAAGGGCCGCATGCTGCCCTATGTCATCGACGTCGACGGCCGTTTCCGCGGTCAGTTGACCATCGGCAACGTGACCCACGGAGCTTTGCGATCGGCCTGGGTCGGCTACTGGGTGTCCAGCGAGGTCACCGGCGGCGGCATTGCCACCGGGGCGCTGGCGCTGGGGCTGGACCACTGCTTCGGTCTGGTCGGCCTGCACCGGGTTGAGGCGACCGTGCGCCCGGAGAACCACGCCAGTCGGCGGGTGCTGGCCAAGGTGGGATTCCGCGAAGAAGGGCTGCTGAAGCGTTACCTGAACGTCGACGGCGACTGGCGCGATCACCTTCTGGTGGCGATGACCGTCGAAGACCTCGACGGATCCGTTGTCGCGGGGTTGGTGCGCCGCGGACTCGCCGATTGGCGCTGAACGCAATACCCACTGTTAAAACTGTGACTTTTGAGGCGTGTGGTGCTTGTCTTCCAGGAATTACACGTGTGTAATTGGCCCGGCGCGCCGCCACTGAATGCGGACGTCACCGACCTAGCCTGGTCGTGAAAGGAGCAGGCCCCATGCCAAGCATCCCCCAGTCATTGCTCTGGATTTCACTTGTGGTGCTCTGGCTGTTCGTCCTGGTGCCGATGCTCATCAATAAGCGAGACACCGTTCGTCGCACCAGTGACGTTGCGTTGGCCACCCGGGTGGTCAACGGGCGCGCCAAGTCCCGACTAATCAGACGCACCGGCCCTGCCGCCGGACACCGCCACGATCCGGCGTGGAAGGCCCCCGAGTGGCAGGCCCAGGACCAGTTCGTCGAGGACTACCCCGATCTGGTCGAGGCGGAGATGGACTTCGCCGAACAGCGCGACGTGATCAGGGAGTACGACGATGCGGTCCGCGAGGCCCGGATGGGCGTTCGCACCCGTTCGATGGTCGTCGTCGCAGCGGTGACCGAGCAGCGCTTGGTCGAGCCCGACTACCTCGACGTCGATGTCGTGGACGAGAACTCCGGAGCGCTGCCCGTGGGCGAGGCGGCGGCGCAGGCCGGCGCGCCTGAACTGCCCAAGGAGGAGACCTCCGCCGAATCGGCCCAACCCGCCGTCGAGGCCGACACAGAGGCATTTGCCGTCCAGTTCGACACAGAGGCATTTGCCGTGCAGTTCGGCACAGAGGCATTTGCCGTGCAGTTCGACACAGAGGCATTTGCCGTCCAGTTCGGCACAGAGGCATTTGCCGTCCAGTTCGACGAAGTGCTCGACGAAGTGCTCGACGAAGCAGTCGACGAAACAGTCGACGAAACAGTCGACGACGTGGCCGCCGAAGTGGCCGAAGAAGTGGCCGCCGAAGCAATCGACGAAGTGGTCGACGAAGCGGTCGGGCCGGTGGCAGAGCCGGTCCAGGAACCCGCCGCCGCCACCCCGCCGCGTGCCACTACTTTTGATGAGCGCACAGCCGACGAGCGCACAGCCGCCGAGTACGAATACATCGATGACACATCAGGTTTGGAAGCCGAGGCAGAGGCCGAGGTTCCCGCGGCTCCGACCCCCGGGCGCTCGGCCAGCCGTGAGCGGCGTCTGAGCGCCACCTCCGCCGCCGCGGTAGAGGCACGCAAGTACCGGTTCCGCAAGCGCGTCCTGGTGGTCATGGGTGCGCTGATGGCACTGAGCGCGGTGCTGTCGTTCGCTGTCAGCCCGACGCTGTGGTGGTCCTGCGGTGCGGTCGCCGGCGTGACGGTGCTCTACCTGGCGTACCTGCGTCGCCAGACGCGCATCGAGGAGCAGATCCGTCGACGCCGACAACAGCGGATGACGCGGTCACGTCCGGTTGTCGAGGAGCCCGCTGCGCGGGGGCCGGAGGTCGATGATTTCACCGAGTTCCCTACCCGACTCCAGCGCCCCGGCGCGGTGGTGCTGGAGATCGACGACGAGGACCCGGTTTTCGAACATCTCGACGAGGTGGCCTACAGCCACAGCCGTCGGCCGTACGGCAGGACGCAGGGACCGAGCCGCGGATCGACCCGGGACTTGCCCAGGGCGTCGGGTCTGTAGGAACCCTGACCCGGCGGGGCTGGTAACCTGCTAGCGACCACGGGGCTATGGCGCAGTTGGTAGCGCGACTCGTTCGCATCGAGTAGGTCAGGGGTTCGATTCCCCTTAGCTCCACACTGGAAGACCCCCGCTTGCGGGGGTCTTTCCGTTTCCGCCCCTGATGCAACGCCCACTCGCGGCCGGTGGTGGCGAACCGAGTCCGTTGGTGAGCTGTGCGCCTATTTCCGGCATTTTCCCAGCTCCAAGGCCTGTGACTTATTCGTTGGCGCCGCGCCTGGAAATGATCCGTGCCATTCAGCGATTTTCCGTTATGGTTTCGTGATGTTTTATCCGCGGTCGAATAATGCACGAGTGAACTGGTCCGGGTCGGTGGCGTCCGCGATGGTTTCTGCGGCCTTCTTTTGTGTGGCCGTGGTATCAGCCCCCGGTGCCGGCGCCGATCCAAACAGCGCAGAACAGCCCAGCGTGCCGGCGGTCGACGTCGTGCCGGTGGCTCTGCCGCCGGTTCCTGAGGCTGCTCATGTGCCTGAGGCTGCTCATGTCCAGGGGGTTGCCCATGTCCCGGGGGGCGCTCCCGCTCCTTCTCCTGAGGCGGCTCCACTTGTCGAGGCGTCCGGGCCCGTCATCGTTCCGGCTGCCCACGTCGACACCAACGCGCGTCTGTTAGGCCCCGGGGTGTGCGACGAGGACGGTCTTCAGGTCAAGACAATCCTGGCCCAGCGCGCCGTCAGCGCCGCTTTCCCGCAGATTCGGGACATGATCGGCGTCCGTCCCGACCCCAAGCCGTGGCACCCGTCCGGCCGGGCGATCGACATCATGGTCCCCAACCCCGGAAGCGACGAGGGGATCGCACTGGGCGACGCGATCCTGGCCTTCGCCATGAAGAACGCGGACAAGTTCGGTGTGCAGGACGTCATCTGGCGCGGTACCTACCACACCCCGGCCAATGGCCCCAGCGGATCCGGCTACGGCCATTACGACCACGTGCACATCACCACGTTCGGCGGCGGCTACCCGTCCGGCAACGAGGAGTACCTGGCCGGCTGACGGCTAGCGCGGCGGGGCCGACGCCGGGCCGGGTTGCATCGTGCCGGGGCCCATTCCGCCGGGCCCCATTCCGCCGGACCCCATTCCGCCGGGCCCCATCATTCCGCCATTGCGCATCATCGGGCATTCGGCCGGTCCCATCTGGCCGTTGGAGTAGCCGCGATGCCAGCTGTGGTCGAACCCGGACGCGCGGCCGAGCGCGAACCCCGAGAAGAAGATCACCGCGACGATGAACACCACCCCGGCGGCGATGCCGACCCACGCCAGCAGATGACGCGTCCGGCGATCGCCGCTGTCGGGCGTGCTGAAATGGTGCGTCGGCTCCGTGTTCGTGGACTCCGGTGCCGTTTCCGCTGACTCACTCATATCGCCTCCCGGCTGCAGTGCGGGCGATCAGGGTCGTCTCGCCCTGACATGTATACCCCGCATTGCAGGCCGGAATGGGTCAGGAATTACGCAGTGTGCGCTCCAAGCCCTTGTTGATGGCTTTCAGCGTCGCCACCCGGGCGAACTGCTTGTTGTTTGCCGGAATGATGTGCCATGCGGCTCGGTCAGAGGTGGTCCGCAGCACCATCTGGTCGACGGCCTGGACGTACTCGTCCCAGCGCTCGCGGTTGCGGTAGTCCTCTTCGGTGATCTTGTGCGTCTTGTAGGGGGTGTCTTCGCGGGCCTTGAAGCGAGCGAGTTGCTCCTCTGGGGAGACGTGCATCCAGAACTTGGCCACGTAGGACCCGTGCTCGGCGATCTGACTTTCGAAGTCGTTGATCTCGTCGAAAGCCCGCTGCCATTCAGCCGGCTTGGCGAAGCCCTCCAGCCGCTCCACCAGCACCCGGCCGTACCAGGTGCGGTCGAAGATGACGACCTTGCCGTCCGCCGGCAGATCCCGCCAAAACCGCCACAGGTAGTGGAACTTGCGTTCCTCCTCGGTGGGTGCGGCCACCGGGATCACCCGGTAGTCACCGGCCTCCATCGCCTGGGTAATGCGCCGGATCACGCCGCCCTTGCCCGCCGCGTCCCAGCCCTCCAAGGCCAGCACCGTACTGACGCCGCGCTTGCGGGCCTCCACAGAGAGCTTCTTGAGTTTGGCCTGTTCCTTGGCAAGCTGGGTGCGGTACTCCTCCTTGGTCAGCGTCTGGGTCAGATCTACCCCGGACAGCACATTCGACGTCGTATCGACGTCACTGAACACCGACTCCGCCAGCGCCGGCCCGCGGTGCTGCTGTGTCTCGGCCAACCGGGCGGTGAGCGCTCCGAGAATGCTGCGCGCGACGGTGAGCTCTCGGTAGCGGGCGTCGGTTGCCTCAATGATGTTCCACGGCGCCCCGGTCCCGCTGGTCTCGCGCAGGATCCGCTCGGCGATCGGCAATACGGGGCCGAGGGTGTCCAGCGCCGCCCAGTCACGCTTATCCACCTGCCAACCGGCGAGCGGATCCTTCTTGGCCTTTTTGAGCTTCTTCTTCTGCTCCTTGGCCGGGGTGTGCAGGAAGTACTTGAGGATCAGCGCGCCATCGGCTACCAGTTCGTTCTGCATGTTGGCGATGTGGCGCACCCAGATCGAGAACTGCGGCTCGTCGATCTCGCCCGCGGCGCGCTGGATCGCCGCCCGCATCAGGCCGCCGACGAAGAACGAGGCGCGACCCTTCGGCGGCAGTGAGCGCCACAACCGCCACACTTGCGGGCGCTGGGACTCCTCCTCGGTGGGGTCAGCGAACACCCGGGTTTCGGCGAAGCGCGAGTCCATCCACTCGTTGAGCCGGTTGACCAGTTCGTTTGCGGCAAGTCGGTCGTCGCCGGCGATCCAGATGATTACCGGGAAATTCGCGTCGCGCAGGTCATACTGCGCGTTGATCAGCCCCACCCGCAGATCGGGGATCGCCGCGTCGTAGTCCTCTTTGCTGACCTTGTTGCCGACTTCGCAAACTTCTAGCACGCTCGACTCCTCCGATTTGCTGGTTAACGCCAGGTGAACACTTTCTCATTACCTGGCGTTCCGCGGGCAGGAATCCGCCGAGGTAGGAGGGGGAGGAGGAGCGAGCAGGAGGAGCGAGCAGTGGGTCCCGCGAGCCGACGATACGCCGAGGTAGGAGGCGGGGGAGGAGCGAGGAGTCGGAGGTTGGACCTAGGTTGCGCTGCGTTCGTCGCTTTCGAGCGCGCCGAGGACCAGGATCCGGGCTTCCATCTCGTCGGAGCTCTCGATCGCGTGAGCGGTGCTGCCTTTACGCAGCAACTCACGCAGCGTCTCTTGGTCGTGCTCGGCCGGTGCGGTCGAATCGATGAACCCTTCGAGGAGGTCGATGAACCGGGCCGGATCGTCGTGATGCGGGAAGTGCGCCGAGCCCGGGAAGATCTCCAGCCGTGAGCCCGGCATCGCGGCGTGCACCATGTGGGCGTGGTCGACCGGGATGACGGGATCCTTTTCGCCCCACACCAACTGCACCGGGATGGGTTCGGCCAGATAACAGCGATCCAGCATGGTCACCACCTGACCACGCCAGTCCACCACCGCGCGCAGCGTGCGGGTGAAGGCCCTCGACGCGGTGGGTTCGGGCAGCTCGGCCAAGATCCGGAGCAGATTGGGGATATCGCGGCCGATGCCGGTGGAGCCCAGCACCGGCCCCATCAACCTCCCGAGGCTTTGCAGCACCGGAAGCACCAGCGGCAGCCGGAGCAGCGCCAAGGCCTCGCCGCCAACCGGCAACGAGGCGAACCGCAACGCGATGTTGACGTCCTTGGTGACCCCGCCGGCACCGACCAGCATCAGGCGGTCGACCATCTGGGGGAATTGGTAGGCGAACTGCATAGCCACACCGCCGCCAAGTGAATGGCCGACCACAGTGACCCGGTCGATGCCGAGCACACTGAGCAGATCGCGCATGCCATTGGCGTACGCCGCCACCGAGTAGTCCGCTCGCGGTTTGTCCGACTTTCCGTGGCCCAGCAGGTCGGGGGCGATCACGGTGAACCGGCGGGCCAGTTGAGCGTGGACCGGTTCCCAGGACATCGAGTTGTCGCCGACACCATGGATCAGCAGCACCACCGGGCCAGATCCGGCGATGCGGAATGCACGCCGATAACCGTGGATGGTCCGGAATTGAAGCTCCGGTACCGGATCCTCTACAGCGATCTGTAGCGGTTCGGGATTGGGATGCGCCATACCCACCTCGACGTCCGGGCCGACCGCTGTTCTCGCGGCGACGTCAGTGAATAGTAGGCCCGACGGCGCACCCTTTCCAGTTATGGCGCCGTGTGGTGGTTTACTCGTTGTCTCCGCCGGTCGCCAGTGTCGCAGCCACCGAGTTCTCGCCCACGATGCCCCGCGCCGCCGGCCACACCCAGTCCCGGACCTCGGGGATGTCATCGCCGTGCTCGCGGGTGTACTCCCGGGCCTCGATCCGCTTGTCCATCATCTTCTGGCGCAGGCCGGCGTAGCGCGAGCCCAGGCTCGGCACCCGGTCGATGGTGTCGATGACCAGGTGGTAGCGGTCCAGGTCGTTGAGCATCACCATGTCGAACGGCGTGGTGGTGGTGCCCTCCTCCTTGTAGCCGCGCACGTGGATGCGGGCGTCGTTGGTGCGTCGGTAGCACAGCCGGTGGATCAGCCATGGATACCCGTGGTAGGCGAAGATGACCGGCTTGTCCTCGGTGAAGATCATGTCGAACTCGCGGTGGGACAACCCGTGCGGATGCTCGGAGGCGTCCTGCAGGCGCATCAGGTCCACGACATTGACGAACCGGACCTTCAGGTCGGGGATGTGCTGGCGCAGCAGATCCACCGCGGCCAGCGCTTCGAGGGTGGGCACATCGCCCGCGGCGGCCAGCACGACGTCGGGGTCGCAGCCGTCCTCCTCGCAACCGGCCCACTCCCAGATGCCCACTCCGCGGGTGCAGTGCGCCACCGCCTCGTCCATGGTCAGGAAGTTCGGGTGCGGTTGCTTGCCGGCCACCACGACATTGACGTACTGCCGCGAGCGCAGGCAGTGGTCGTAGGTGGACAGCAGGGTGTTGGCGTCTGGCGGCAGGTACACCCGCACCACCTCGGCGCTCTTGTTGACCACATGGTCGATGAAGCCGGGGTCCTGATGGCTGAACCCGTTGTGGTCCTGACGCCAGACATGGCTGGACAACAGGTAATTCAGACTCGCGATCGGCCGCCGCCACGGGATGTCGTTGGTGACCTTCAGCCACTTGGCGTGCTGGTTGAACATCGAGTCGATGATGTGGATGAAGGCCTCGTAGCAGTTGAACAGGCCGTGCCGGCCGGTCAGCAGGTAACCCTCCAGCCAGCCCTGCATCTGATGTTCGGAGAGCATCTCCACGACTCGGCCGGTGCGGGCGAGGTGATCGTCGACCTCGGGGCCGAAGAACTCGGCGTTCCACTGCTTGTCGGTCACCTCGAACACCGGCTGAAGCCGGTTGGAGGCGGTCTCGTCGGGGCCGAAGATGCGGAAGTTCTCCGGATTGAGCCGCACTACGTCGGTGAGCCACTGCCCGAGCACCTTGGTGGCTTCGGCCAGGGTGGCACCCGGCGCCGGGACGTCCACGCCGTAGTCCCGGAAATCCGGTAGGCGAAGGTCTTTCAGCAGCAGTCCCCCGTTGGCGTGCGGGTTGTCGCTCATCCGCAGCTGCCCCTTGGGTGCGAGATCGGCGATGGACGGCAGGATCCGGCCGTCCTCGTCGAACAATTCGTGCGGACGGTAGGAGGCCAGCCAATCGGCGAGCACCTGGAGGTGCTCGGGGGTGTCGCGGGCGCTGGCCAGCGGAACCTGATGCGCACGCCAGGAACCGGTGGTCTTCTTGCCGTCGATGTAGGCCGGGCCGGTCCAGCCCTTGGGGTGGCGGAAGACGATCATCGGCCAAGCGGGGCGGGACTCGTCGCCGGCGGCGGCGCGGGCCTTGATCGCGGCGATCTCGTCGAGCACGTCGTCCAGCAGCCGGGCGAAGCGGCGGTGGTCGTCGAAGTGGTTGCCGTCGTCGGTGGCCTCGAAGAAGTAGGGGTTGTGCCCGTAGCCCACCATCAGGCTGCGCAGCTCCTCGTGCGGAATGCGATCCAGCACAGTGGGATTGGCGATTTTGTAGCCGTTCAGGTGCAGGATCGGCAGTACCACGCCGTCCTGGCGCGGGTTCATGAACTTGTTGGAGTGCCAGCTGGTGGCCAGCGCGCCGGTCTCGGCTTCACCGTCGCCCACCACTGCGGCGACCAGCAGGTCCGGATTGTCGAAGGCGGCGCCGTAGGCGTGTGACAGCGCATAGCCCAGCTCGCCGCCCTCATGGATCGAGCCCGGCGTCTCCGGGGCCACGTGCGACGGGATGCCGCCCGGGAAGGAGAACTGCCGGAACAGCCGGCGCATGCCCTCGGTGTCGCGGGTGATGTCGGGGTAGTACTCGGTGTAGGTGCCGTCGAGGTAGGCACTGGCCACCAGCCCGGGGCCGCCGTGTCCGGGGCCGGTGATGTAGACGCATGACTGGCTGCGGTCCTTGATCGCCCGGTTGAGGTGGGCGTAGAGGAAGTTCAGGCCCGGTGTGGTGCCCCAGTGGCCGAGCAGCCGCGGCTTGACGTCGTCGCGCGACAGCGGGGTGCGCAGCAGCGGGTTGTTCAGCAGGTAGATCTGGCCGACCGACAGATAGTTGGCGGCGCGCCACCACCCGTCGAGCTGGGCGATCACCTCGTCGGTCAGCTCGCCGCCGGAGCCGGTCTGCCATGTGGTGTGCATCGTCGCTGTCATCGCTACCCCTCTACCCCTTAATTGTCACGGGCTGGACATTCCAGATTTCGTCGCAGTATTCGGCAATAGAGCGGTCGGAGGAGAACTTTCCGCTGCGGGCGCTGTTGAGGATCGACATCCGCGCCCAGGCGCGCGGGTCCCGCCAGGTGCGGTCGACGTCCTGCTGGCACCGGATGTAGTCGGCGTAGTCGGCCAGCACCAGGAACGGGTCGTGGTCAACGAGGTTGGACACCAGCGGGGCGAACACCTCGGTGTCGCCGTGGGAGAACCTGCCTTCACTGATCAGCCCGATCGCCGCGGCCAGTTCCGCGTTGCCTTTGGCGATCTCGCGCGGGCGGTAACCCTTGGCGAGCAGGTCGTGGACCTCGTCGACCGTCATCCCGAACAGGAAGAAGTTCTCCGGTCCGGCTTCCTCACGCATCTCGACGTTGGCGCCGTCGAGAGTGCCGATGGTCAGCGCACCGTTCATCATGAACTTCATGTTGCCGGTGCCCGACGCTTCTTTTCCGGCGGTGGAGATCTGCTCGGAAAGGTCGGCGGCCGGATAGATCAACTGGCCGTTCTGCACGTTGAAGTTCGGGATGAAGGCGACTCTCATCTTTCCGTTGACGTCGGGGTCGTTGTTGACCGTCTCGGCGACGGAATTGATCAACTTGATGATCAGCTTGGCGATGAAGTAGCCGGGAGCGGCCTTCCCGCCGAAAACGAAAGCGCGCGGCGCGATTTCGAGACCGGGGTTCTGCTTGAGCCGGTTGTAGAGCGTGATGATGTGCAACGCGTTGAGGTGCTGGCGCTTGTACTCGTGGATCCGCTTGACCTGGACGTCGAACATCCAGTCCGGGTTCAGTTCGGTGCCGGTCTTGTCGGCAATGTACTGCGCGAGCCGGGCCTTGTTCTCCCGCTTGACGGCCACCCACCGCTGCTGGAACGACGGGTCGTCGGCGTGAGCTTCCAGGCCGCGCAGTTTGTCGAGGTCCACCATCCAGCCGTCCCCGACTGTCTGGTCGAGCAGCCTGCGCAAACCTGGATTTGCCAGACCGACAAATCGGCGTGGGGTGACGCCGTTGGTCTTGTTGAAGAACCGCTCGGGCCACATGTCGTAAAAGTCTTTGAGAATCGTGGTCTTGACCAACTCGGAGTGCATCGCCGCGACACCGTTGACGGCGTGGCTGCCGACGGTGGCCAGGTGCGCCATCCGAATGCTCTTGGCGCCGTCCTCACCGATCAGCGACATCCGGCGCACCCGCGCCTCGTCACCGGGGAAGCGGGCGCGCACCTCGTCGAGGAACCGGCTGTTGATCTCGTAGATGATCTCCAGATGGCGCGGCAGGAACCGCTCGAACATCGCCAGCGGCCAAGTCTCCAGCGCCTCGGGCAGCAGGGTGTGGTTGGTGTAGGCGAAGGTCGCCACGGTGGTCCGCCAGGCTTCGTCCCAACTGAAATCGCGCTCGTCGATCAGCAGCCGCATCAGCTCGGCGACCGCGATGGACGGGTGAGTGTCGTTGAGTTGCACGGCAACCCGGTTGGGCAAATCGCGGGCGGTCATGCCGGCGAAGTCTTCGAGCAGATGCAGGATGTCCTGGAGCGAGCACGACACGAAGAAGTACTGCTGCAGTAGCCGCAGCTGCTTGCCGACTTCGGGCTCGTCGTTCGGGTAAAGCACCTTGGTGACGTTCTCCGAGACCACCTGGTCCTCGACGGCGCGGTAGTAGTCGCCGGCGTTGAAGGCCTCCAGGGCCAGCGCGTTGACCGCGTTGGCGCTCCACAGCGTCAGGGTGTTGCAGGTGTTCACCCCGTAGCCCTGAATCGGGGTGCCGTAGTAGACGCCCTTGACGATCCGCTCCGGCGCCCAGCGCACCTGCGGTTCGCCCTCGGCGTCGGTGTAGTGCTCGGTATGCCCGCCCCAGCCCACGCGATAATTCAGTTCGGGCTTGGCGATCTCCCAAGGGTTTCCGGCGGCCAGCCAGTTGTCGGTGCGCTCCACCTGCCAACCGTCGCGGAACACCTGATCGAAGATGCCGAACTCGTAGCGGATGCCGTAGCCGATGGCCGGCCGCTGCAAGGTGGCCAGGGAATCCAGGTAGCAGGCAGCCAACCGGCCCAACCCGCCATTGCCCAGCCCCGGCTCCTCCTCGCACGCCAGTACGACGTCGAATTCCTGACCAAGCTCGGCCAGCGCGGTGCGGGCCTCGTCCTCCAGGTGCAGGTTGAGCAGGTTGTTGCCCAGGTGCGGGCCGAGCAGAAACTCCGCCGAAAGGTAGACGGCCACCTTGCGGGACAGGTCGAGGTAGGTCTGGGTGGTGTCGGTCCAGCGCTTCTGCATGCGGTCCCGCACGGCCAGCGCCAGCGCGTGGTAGTAGTGCTGCGGTTGCAGCAGTTGGGCCGGCCGGCCCAGGGTGTAGCGCAGGTGATCCTCGATCGCTCTTCGCAGCGACGGCACTGTCATTCCGGTGCGGACATCGTCGGAGTGGGCGGGCATTCCGACGGCGTCACTCATGAAAATTTCTCCCCGTTGAATTCCGATCAGCCTCTTTGCCTGCGAGTATGGCACCGCCACGAGGTGCCCACCGGCGGTTCGGGTAACTGGAAGGTGAACACTGATGACCCCCTTCGGAGCACTCGACCGGCGCCAACTGCTGCTCGGGGCACTGGCCCTGGGCAGTGCCGCGGCGCTGGGCGGATGCGCGCAGGAGGAGCCCGGTGCGGACAGCCCGGCACCATCGGAATCGCCGTCCGGTGATCGCACGGTCGATGTCCTGGTGATCGGCGGCGGCATCGCCGGCCTGGCAGCCGCCCAGCACGTCGTCGGTTCGGGGCGCAGTTGTGCGGTGCTCGAGGCGCGCGACCGGGTGGGCGGACGGATCTGGACCTCCGGCACCTGGACCGATGTGCCGGTGGACCTCGGCGCCTCGTGGGTTCACGGGACCGACGGCAATCCGGTGTACGACGAGATCAACCGGCTCGGCATCCCCACCACGGTCTTCGACGTCGGTTCGTTCGAGGGTGCGGGCTCGGCGGAGTACTACGCCGCGGACGGAAGCCCACTGGACGCCGACCAGATCGACGCGCGGGTGGCCGCCGTCGTCGCGGCGCTGGAGCGCACGGCGGGCGACGACGGGGCCGGCCGGGTATCACTGCTGGCCGCGCTCGACACCCTGCCGGCGGGATTGCGTGAACAGGCCCGGGAACCCGAGGTCGTGGCCGCACTGACCGATTACGCCGCGGACTTCGGCGCCACGCCTGCGGACCTGGCGCTCAGTGCGCTGGACGAGGGCGACTCCTACGACGGCCAGCAGCGGGTGCTGCCGGGCGGCTACGGTCAGTTGACCCAGCGGCTCGCGGACGAACTCCCGGTGCGACTTTCGACCCGGGTGACCGCGGTGTCCCTGCGCGACCGCGATCACGTGGTCGTCGAGGCCGACAGCGGGCAGTGGCGCGCGTCGAAAGTGATCGTCACCGTCCCGCTCGGCGTATTGAAAAGTGACGCAATACGGTTCGACCCGCCGCTGCCGGCTCCGCATGCCACCGCAATCCAGCGGTTGGGCATGGGCCGGTACGAGAAACTGGTGCTGCTGTTCGACACCGCGTTCTGGGACGACGTCGACCAGATTCAGGTGCTGGGCCGGCCGGGAGAGCCGTTCACCGGCTGGTACAACCTGAACCGGATGGCCGGCCGTCCGGCTCTGATGTCGTTGAGCGGAGGCACCGCGGCTGCCAAGGCCGACGGGCTGACGCTGCCGCAGAAGACCGCGGCCGCCGCCGACCAACTCGCCCGGATTTACGGCGACCGGTTCCGGCCCCCGGTGGACGCGCAGGCCTCGAACTGGTGGGACGACGAATTCAGCCGCGGCTCGTATTCCTTCACCGCCGTCGGCTCTGGGGAGTCGGACCGGGAGGCGCTGGCGGAGCCGATCGACGACCGGCTGTGGCTGGCCGGCGAGGCCTCGCACCCGACCTTGCATTCGACGGTGCACGGCGGCTGGCTGAGCGGACGGGCTGCGGCCGAGCAGGCCACCAGCTAGCCGCAGGGCTAGCGTGTAGCCCGGACAGACCCCGAGGCGAAGGATTCACCAAGTGCTGGAACGAATCGCTCGACTGGCCGTTTCCGCGCCGCGGCGAGTGGTCGTCGTCGCCGCGCTGCTGGCGGTTCTGATCGGCGCTTTCGGCGTCCCGGTGGCCGACAAGCTCTCGCCGAGCGGATTTCAGGATCCCACCGCCGAATCCTCGCGGGCCGCCCGGATGCTCACCGAGAAGTTCGATCAGGGCAACGTGCCCCTGGTGTTCGTCGTTACCGCCCCCGACGGCTACGACAGCCCGCAGGCCCGGGTGGTGGCGACCTCGGCGATCGACGTGCTCACCAAGTCTGGCCGCGTCGCCGGCATCCAATCGGCGTGGACGTCGCCGGCTCCGGCCGCCGCGGCGTTGGTCAGCACCGACAGGAAATCCGGTCTGATCGTGACCGGGGTGGTGGGCGCCGAGCGCGAACTACAGTCCTACACCAAGGAATTGACCGACGCGCTGGTCGGCGACAGCGGCGGCGTCAAGGTGCGCGCCGGCGGCACCGCCATGGTCAACCTGCAGGTCACCGAACAGTCCAAGCGGGACCTTCTGCTGCTGGAGGCGATCGTCGTACCGCTGAGCTTCCTGGTGCTGATCTGGGTGTTCGGCGGACTGTTCGCCGCGGCGCTGCCGCTGGTGGTCGGGGTGATGACGATCCTGGGTTCGCTGGCCGCGCTGCACGCTGTCACGTTCTTCACCGAGGTCTCGATCTTCGCCCTGAACCTCACCACCGCAATGGGTTTGGCGTTGGCCATCGACTACACCCTGCTGATGATCAGCCGCTACCGCGACGAACTGGCCGCCGGCGCCCCTCGCGAACGGGCGGTGGTCACCACCATGGTCACCGCCGGCCGCACCGTTCTGTTCTCGGCGGTCACCGTTGCGTTGTCGATGGCGGTGATGGTGCTGTTCCCGATGAACTTCCTGCGGTCGTTCGCCTATGCCGGTGTCGCCACCGTGGCGTTCGCGGCGATGTCCGCTGTCATCGTGACGCCCGCGGCGATCATGCTTCTCGGTGACCGGCTGGACAAGCTGGACGTGCGCCGCGGTGTGCGGCGCCTGCTGGGCCGTCCGGATCCCGCTCCGCTGCCGGTGCAGCAACAGTTTTGGTATCGCTCAACGAAATTCGTGATGCGCCGCGCCGTCCCGATCGGACTGGCCGGGGTGGCGCTGCTGGTATTCCTCGGTGCCCCGTTCCTCGGTGTGCGCCCTGGATTCCCCGACGACCGGGTGCTGCCGAAGTCGGCCTCGGCCCATCAGGTCGGAGATCTGCTGCGGTCGGATTTCGCCGTCGACAGCGATTCCGAGGTACCCATCGTCATCACCGACTCCAACGGGCTGGCTCCGGCGGAGTTGGACCGCTACGCCGCCGAACTGTCCCGGGTCGTCGACGTGAATTCGGTGTCGGCGCCCAGTGGCACCTACGTGCGGGGTGCGCTGTCCGGGCCGCCGCTGTCCGCGACCGGCCAATCGGGCGGCAGCACGCTGCTCACCGTCGGCAGTTCGGTCCCGCTGTTCTCCGAGGATTCCGAGACCCAACTGAGCGCACTGCACGCCATCGGGACCCCGGGGGGCCGGACGGTGGAGTTCGGCGGTCTGGCCCAGACCAACCGGGACAGCGTCGACGCGATCACCTCGCGCCTGCCCATCGTGCTGGGGCTGATCGCCGTGATCATGCTGGTACTGCTGTTCTTGTTGACGGGCAGCGTGGTGCTTCCGGTCAAGGCGTTGATCCTCAACATGCTGTCGCTGTCGGCGGCCTTCGGCGCGACCGTGTGGATCTTCCAGGATGGAAATTTGGGCGCCCTGGGCACCACCCCCACCGGCACGCTGGTGGCCAACATGCCGGTGCTGCTGTTCTGTGTGGCGTTCGGGCTCTCGATGGACTACGAGGTGTTCCTCGTCTCACGCATCCGGGAGTTCTGGCTCGCGTCACAGAAAACGCTGGCAGACAATGACGAAAGTGTTGCGTTGGGCCTGGCCCACACCGGCCGGGTGATCACCGCGGCCGCGCTCATCATGGCGATCACCTTTGCTGCACTGATCGCCGCGCAGGTGGCGCTGATGCGGCTCTTCGGCCTCGGACTGACGCTCGCGGTGCTGGTAGACGCCACTTTGGTACGTCTTATCCTGGTTCCGGCCTTCATGCGCGTCGCGGGTCGCTGGAATTGGTGGGCGCCAAAGCCGCTGCGTGCATTGCACGACAAATTCGGCATCAGCGAGGCGGGCCCGGCGCGGCATACTGGGTGAGTGCCAAGCAAATCTTCGCCCCTTGCGGCCCAGCGCAGTTCAGCGCCGACCAGCGTCATCGCCGGGGTTCAGGGCGCTCTTCCGCCGCACCGCTACAGCCAGACTGAGCTTCTCGAAGCGTTCATCGCCCGGCCGGGATTCGAGGAATTCGAGGAGATCACCCGCAAAATCTTCCGGGCGGCCAAGGTCGAGCACCGCAACCTGATTCTGCCGATGGAGCGTTACCTCACCCTCGGTGATTTCGGTGAGACCAACGACCTGTTCATCGAGCATGCGGTAGAACTCGGTTGCGCGGCGGTGTCGGCGGCCTTGGACGAGGCCGGTTTGGCGCCGTCCGACGTCGACCTGATCATGTCCACCACGGTGACCGGCATCATGGTCCCGTCCCTGGAGGCGCGGGTGGCCGACCGCCTGGGCATGCGGACCGACGTCCGTCGGGTGCCGATGTTCGGCCTCGGTTGCGTGGCCGGGGCGGCCGGCGTCGCGCGGCTCAACGACTACCTGCGCGGCGCGCCCGACGACGTCGCCGTGCTGCTGTCGGTGGAACTGTGCTCCATGACATTCCCCGCCATCCCGCCCACCATCGTCGGCCTGGTCGGCACCGCCCTGTTCGGAGACGGCGCGGGCGCGGTGGTGGCCGTCGGTGAGCGGCGGGCCGAGAAGGTCGGCGCCCGGGGACCGGGCATCATCGACTCATGCAGCCGGCTCTACCCCGACTCGCAGCGCACCATGGGCTGGGACATCGGGTCCAGGGGTTTCCAGCTTGTGCTGTCGGCCGACGTGCCGGAGGTGGTACGGCGCTACCTGCGCGACGACGTCACCGGCTTCCTCGGCGACCATGACCTCGCCATCCCTGACATCGGCACCTGGGTGAGCCATCCGGGCGGCCCGAAGATCATCGAGGCCATCGTCGAAACTCTCGACCTTCCCGACGACGCGCTGGAGCTGACGTGGCGTTCGCTTGCCGACATCGGCAATCTGTCGTCGTCCTCGGTGCTGCATGTCCTGCGGGATACCATCGCCAAGACGCCGGCCGCCGGTCCGGGCGTGATGATGGCGATGGGCCCGGGCTTCTGCTCCGAACTCGTTCTGATGCAGTGGAATTGACGCTGTCATGAGTTGGTATGTCGCGCTGGTCGCGGTAGTGGGAATCGAGCGGCTCGCCGAACTCGTCGTCGCTCAGCGCAACCTGGCGTGGAGCCGGGAGCGCGGCGGTGTGGAGTTCGGTTCTGCGCATTACCCGGTGATGGTGGTGCTGCACACCGGATTACTGGTGGGCTGCCTGGCAGAGGTGTTCTGGTTGCACCGCCCGTTCATCCCGGCCCTTGGCTGGCCGATGCTGGCCGTGGTGATCGCCGCGCAGGGGTTGCGCTGGTGGTGCATCAGCACCCTGGGCCGGCAGTGGAACACCCGGGTGGTGGTCATCCCCGGCGCCGAGCGGGTCAGCGGCGGCCCCTACCGGCTGATGTCGCATCCCAACTATGTGGCGGTGGTCGCCGAGGGCATCGCCCTGCCCCTGGTGCACTCCGCCTGGATCACCGCGGCGGTGTTCACCGTCCTCAACGCCGTTCTGCTGTACACCCGTATCAACGTCGAGAACTCGGCCCTGGCCAGGTTGGCATGATCGATCTGCTGGTGGCCGGCGGCGGACCGGCCGGTATGGCGGCCGCCATCCACAGTGCGCGTGCCGGGCTGGAGACGGTCGTGGTTGATCGGCGCCCGGGCCCGATCGACAAGGCCTGCGGCGAGGGCCTGATGCCGCACACCGTCCGGCAGCTGGAGAGCATCGGGGTTCCGTTGCGCGGCAAGGCATTCCGTGGCCTCGCCTATCAGGACACCCGGCGTCGCGTCGAGGCGCACTTCCGGTCCGGAAGTGGTCTGGGAGTGCGGCGCACCGCGCTGTCCGAGGCGCTGCACGAGACGGCGACGGCTTCCGGCGTTCGGATCGTCAAAGGCGAGTTCGGCGAGATCACCCAGGATGAAACATCTGTGCGGTGCGGCGATCTGCAGGCCCGCTACCTGCTCGCCGCCGACGGCCTGCATTCGCCGATCCGGCGCTCCCTCGGGCTGGACCGTCCCGCGCCCGGCCGGCGCCGCTGGGGTATCCGGCGGCACTATCAGGTCGCGCCGTGGAGCGACACCGTCGAGGTCTTCTGGGCCCACGACACCGAGGCCTACGTCACCCCGGTGGCCGAGGACATGGTCGGGGTCGCGATCCTGACCTCACGGCAGGGCAAGTTCGGCGACCACCTGCTGGACTTCCCGGAGCTGATGCAACGGCTGGACGGCGTTCCGCACGGATCCGACCGCGCCGCCGGGCCACTTCGCCAGCGCGTCCGCGGCCGTACCGCCGGCCGGGTGATGCTCATCGGCGATGCCGCCGGCTACGTGGACGCGCTCACCGGCGAGGGGATGGGCATCGCGTTCGGCAGCGCCGAACTGGCGGTGCGCTGCGCTGTGGCGGGCACTCCGCAGGCCTATGACCGCCAATGGCGGGCGATGTCGCGCCGCTACCGGGTGCTCACCGCGGGTCTGCTGTATGCCAGCGCGGTGCGGCCGGTGCGGGCGATGATCGTGCCGGCGGCTGACGCGCTACCCAGGGTGTTCGGCGGAATCGTCAACCTTCTGGCGTATTAGCCGCATGATCAGACGATGACCGCCACACAGGGCGACGACGACGGCAGCACGCTGGCGTCAGCGCTCGGAGACAGCCCCGAACTGACAGTGCTCCGCGCCACCGATCTTGCCGGGATGGACCTGTTCACGCAGTGCTCGCCCGACGAGCTGGTCACGGTGGCCGCTCGGCTGCGTCCGTTGCGCGCCGAGCGCGGTCAGGTACTGATGCGCCAGGGCGAGGAGGCGGCCTTCTTCGTCCTGATCCAGTCCGGTGAGGTCGAGGTCAGCCACAGCGGCGACGACGGCTCGGTGGTCTGGGGCGAGGCGTCGGCCGGCGTGATCGTCGGCGAGATCGCCCTGCTGCGCGACAAGCCGCGCACCGCCACCGTCACCGCCACCGCCGAGGTGACCGGTTTCATCGGCGACGAGAAGGCGTTCGCCGCGATCGTCGATCTACCCGGCGTCAGCGATCGTCTGCTCAGAACCGTCCGCCAGCGGCTGGCGGCGTTCATCACCCCGATCCCCGTGCGGTTCAAGGGCGACACCACCTTGCTGCTGCGGCCGGTGCTGCCCGGTGACACCGAACGAATCAGTTCCCCGACTGTGGAGTTCTCCAGCGAGACCCTCTACCGGCGTTTCATGTCCACCCGCGCTCCCACCCCGTCGCTGATGAACTATCTGTTCCACGTGGACTACATCGACCATTTCGTGTGGGTGCTCGCCGACGGCGAGGACGGACCGGTGGTGGCCGACGTACGGTTTGTCCGCGCCGTCGACAACCCCGGCGTCGCCGAAATCGCGTTTATCGTCGCCGACGACTACCAGGGCCGCGGAATCGGCAGTTTCCTGATGGACGCGGCCATCATCGCCGCCCGGGTCGGGGGCGTCCAGCGGTTCACTGCCCGGATGCTGTCCGAGAACAATTCGATGCGAGCGATTTTCGATCGCTTCGGCGCCGAGTGGGAGCGCGACGAGCCAGGAGTGGTGACCGCCGAGTTCGATGTGCCACCCATCGAGTCCGTGCGCATCGAGCCGGAACTCGTCAGCGAAATCCGAGCTATGACAAGAGAAGTGGTTCGGGCATCCGGCAGCTGAGAGCGGACCGGCGATTCCTGACAAACGGCGAAACCGAACGGTAGCTTGAGGTCATGCGCAAGGCACTGGTGGGAACCGGATTGGCGACGGCCGCGGCGGCCGTCGTGGGCGGCATGGCCAGCCGGGAAGGCGTTGCGGGCTGGTACACCACCATTCGCAAGCCGGACTACGTGCCGCCCAACGCGGTGTTCCCGATCGCGTGGACCGCGCTCTACGTCGACATCGCGGCTACCTCCGCGGCGGCGATCCAGCGGTTCCGCGCCGACGGCGAGAACTCCAAGGCCATGGCCTACGCCGCAGCGCTGGGCACCAACCTGGCGCTCAACGCAGGGTGGAGTTGGACCTTCTTCGGGCAGCGCCGGCTCGGTGCGGCCTCGGTGGTGGCCGTGGCGCTGGCTGCCAGCAGCGCCGACCTGACCCGGCGGGCCGCCGACGCCGACGTCAAGCTTGGGGCGGCGCTGGCGCCCTACCCGCTGTGGTGCACGTTCGCGGCGGTGATGTCAGGAGACATCTGGCGGCTCAACCGCTGAGCCTGGCTGCGCCCCGCGTCCTGGCGCGCCGCATCCGCTGAATGCCACGGCCCGGACGGTACATTGACGCCGATGCTGATCCGCAACCTCGCCGTCGCCCTCGGCTGCGCCGCCGCGCTGGCCGGCTGCCGCGCCTCCGCGCCGACCGCCGACATCGCGAAGATCACCGACCTGAAGTCCAGCTTCGGGCCGCAGTTCGCCCTCACCGAAGTCCCGCCGACGGGCATCGACCCGAAATTCCTCACCGGCCAGAAACTTCCGGACGGCCTCACATTCGAGCCGCCCGCCTGCGCCAAGTTCGCCGCCGGTCAGTTGGTGCCCACCGGCACCCAGGGCAACATGGCCGCGGTGTCGGCCGAGGGCGAGGGCAACCGGTTCATCGTCATCGCGGTGCAGACCAACGAGCCGGTGCCGGTGACCGAACCCGGAGCCGACTGCCGCAAGGTGGCGTTCGGTGGCGGCGCCGTGCGCGGTACCGTCGAGGCGGTCGAGGTGCCCACGATCGATGGCGCCACCACTCTCGGGGTGCACCGGGTGGTGCAGACGGTGACCGGCGGCAAGCCCCGCACCGGGGAGGTCTTCAACTATTCCGCGCACTTTGGCGACTACCAGGTGATCGTCTCGGCGAATCCCCTTGTGCTGCCTAACAAACCGACGGCGCCGGTGAACACCCAGCGGGCCCGCGATCTGCTGATCGCCGGGGTCAACGCCATCCGTAACTAGCGGCCTGGCATCGACACCGCGGATAGATCGTGAAATCCGCCCGGATCGCGATCTGTACGCAGTGTCGATCAGTCTCGGTTACCGCACCCCGCGCGGCCGGAACTGGATGCTGATCCGCGGGCCGGTCGGAGCGGCGGTCTTGGGCACCGCGTGCTCCCAGGTGCGCTGACAGGATCCACCCATCACCAACAGGTCGCCGTGCGCCTGCGGCAGACGCAGCGACGAGCCGCCGCCGCGCGGCCGCATCGTGAACATCCGGGTGGCGCCCAGGCTCACGATGGCCACCATGGTGTCCTCGGTGTTGCTGCGCCCGATGGTGTCGCCGTGCCAGGCCGACGCTGTCGGAGCCGTCGCGGTAGCGGCAGAAGCCGGCGGTGGTGAACGGCTCGCCCAGTTCGCCGGCGTAGATGTCGTTGATCCGCCGGCGCAGCCGGGCCACCGCCGGGTGGGGCGCAGCTTCGGTGGTCAGGTCACAGAAGCTCACCAG
>JAULZA010000139.1:0-26233 GCA_032117575.1 Mycolicibacterium sp. | reverse complement strand
CTGGAATGGCTGGGCGTCACCCGCTGGCACGTGGCGCACGGCGGCGCGGAGTCGCTGACCGACCTGGTGCTCATCGACCTGCCCGACCACGACTCCACCCAGGCCGCGCACCGCGCGCACGTCGACCACTTCGTCGAGCGGGTCGACCTGATGGTGTGGGTGCTCGATCCGCAGAAGTATGCCGACGCCCTGGTCCACGAGCAGTATCTGCGGCGCTTCTCCCGGCACGACGACGTCACGGTGGTGGTGCTCAACCAGGTGGACCGGCTGACCGTCGCCGACGCGAGTGCATGCCTGGCCCACTTGCGGCGGCTGGTGGCCGAGGACGGATTGGCCGACGCCGTGGTGCTGGCCACGTCCACCCGCAGCGGGGAAGGGCTGGAGGGTCTGGCCGAGCGGATCCTGGCCGCCGTCGCCGGCCGGCGCACGGCGATCGCGAGGCTGGCCGCCGACGTCGCCACCGCCGCCGACGGTCTGGCCCAGGCCGCCGACGACCCGGGCACTCCGGTGGCCGGCGCCCGCGCCGCGGACCTCGGACGGCTCACCGATGCGCTGACCGAGGCCGCCGGCGCGCCGGTGATCGCGGCGGCCATCGAGAAGTCCAGTCAGCGCAAGGCGGTGCAGGCGGTGGGCTGGCCGCCGCTGAAATGGGTTGCGCGGCTTCGCAAGGACCCGGTCGAGCAGTTGCGGCTCGACCGCCCCGGCGTGGACCCGCGGCTGGTGCGTTCGTCGCTGCCGTCCAACGACCCGGTGGCCAAGGCGCGGGCGAACTCCGCGGTGCACGACTACGTCGACGCCGCCAGCGCCGGGGCGCCGCGGGCGTGGGTGCAGAGCACCCGGGCGGTGGCCGATCGCGCCTCGGCCGGCCTGGCCGACAACCTCGACCAGGCCGTGACCCGGGCTCCGCTGGTTCCGCCGCGCGATCCGCGGTGGTGGAGCGTGTTCGGGGTGCTGCAGTGGCTGCTGTTCGCCGTGGCGCTGGCCGGGGGACTATGGCTGCTCGGGCTGGCCGCGTTGGCGTACCTGCAGTTCAACGTGGCGCAAGCTCCCAACGTGGAGGGCTTCCCGCTGCCCACGCTGTTGCTGATCGTCGGCCTGCTCGGCGGGGTGCTGCTCGCCGCCGTCGGCCGGGTGCTGGCCCGCACCAGCGCCAAACGCGCGGCGCGGGCGGCGCGGGCGGCGTTGCGCGCCGAGGTGGCGGTGGTGGCCGAACAGGAGATCGCCGAACCGGTGGCCGCCGAACTGGCCACTGTCGAGCAGTTCCGCGGGGCGCTCGCCAGCGCGCGCGGCGCCTGACTTACTGCTTTTGAGCCTTACTGCTCAAGCTGAACGACGGTGCGGGACTCCAGGTTCGGCAGGACCGTCTCGTTGAGGATCCGCTGGTGCTCGGGGTGGTCGCGGTAGGCGGTGAAGCGCTCGCGGTCGTCGAAGGTTCCGACCACCGCGAAGTCGTAGGCGCCGGGACTCACGCCGGCGTCGGGACCGCAGATGTAACTGCGGACACCGTCGACACCCGCGACCACGGCCTGCAGCGCATCGGCCAGCGCTGATCCGTCGACCCCGGCGCCGTCCCGCCACTTGAAATTGACGATGTGGATGAAGGCCATGGCTGCATGCTATTCGTGGGCGTTCGGTGGATTGCCCCGAAGGTGGTAGACGATCCCGGTCTTGGTCACCCCGATGCGCATCCAGTCCTTCGCCTCCCGCTGCAGTTGCAGGAAGAAGGCCACGGGGCGCTCAAGGGGAAGCTCGGTGATCTCCTCGCGCGGCCCGAGCCGGATCTGGAACGACAACTCGCCGATCAGCGGATTGTGGTCGCCACGGGTGCGCCACAGCGCCAGGTTGACCACCCCGCGGTGGCCGGCGGGAAAGGTCAGCGCCCCGACGTCCTGGTCGACTTCCTCGACGATGGTGCCGTTGACCAGTTCGACGCGCTCCTCCTCCGACTTCTTGATGGTGCGCAGCAGCGGCAGCGCGTCGGCGAGGGTGTCGAACAAACCCGGGTCGCGGTCGTCGACCACATACTCGGCGCGATCGAATTGAACATTGTGGGAGTAGAGCATTCGGACGCCGCCGCCTTCGACGTCGAGCGGCAGCGCCTGGGCTTTGAACTTGATGCGGTACCTACCGGGGATGTTGGGCCGGACGTCGGTCTCCGCGGCCAGTTGAGCGTCGGGATGGCGGAACTTGAACACGATCTCCGGGTCGCCCTCCGGGAAGCCGTCGTGATAGCGCACCCGCCTGCGCAGGATGAAGGCGTTGTTGTAGAGCCGGAAGTCGGCGGTGTCGAGGAACTGCACCTCGCGGATGCCATGCGGCCGGCGCCGGTAGGAACCCGCGCTGAATTCGATCCCGTTGTCCTTGGCGGGACGCTTGACCAGCTCGCCGAGTTCGAAGAGCGCTTCGCGCGAGGTCAACCGATCGGGCTTGAGACTGACTTTGCACTGGATGTAGCGGATGCGGTGCAGGGGTTTGCCGTCGGCGTAGCGCCCGGGTTGAATACGCGGCAGCCAATCCGGTGCCCGTTCGGAACCGGCCTTCTTTAGCTTTGCCACGATGCCCCTCGCCGTGCCGGGGCATTTGCTGTCACGTGCACCTTTCCCTGATCCCCCTCCTTCACATGCGATTGCCGAGGTAGGAATCTGTCTGAAGGATAAACCGAGTACCCAAAGGGAAGGCAAAGATTCCCCGGATGCCGCCCCGCGCGGTAAACAGCGGCGGCGTCACTTGCGTGCTGGTAGCAGGTTGTAGGCGAAACCACCGGGATGCGGTAAGAACGGGTCGCATGGCCGCCGACACGATTCTCACCGCCTCCACCATCATCACCATGGACGACGCTCGCCCGCGCGCCCGCGCTCTGGCATTCGATTCGGCCACCGGCCGGATCACCGCCATCGGATCGGTAGCCGAGGTGCAGGCCGCCGCGCCCGGGGTGGCCGTCACCGACCTGGGCAGCACCGTGCTGATGCCCGGCTTCGTCGAACCGCACAGCCACCCGCTGCTGTCCGGCATGGCCACCCAGGAGCCGGCCTACTGGGTCTCGCCGAACGTCGGCGTCAAGACCTGGGACGACGTCACGGCGATCTTCGCTCGGGCCGACAAGGACCATCCGGCCGATCAGGCGCTGGTGTTCAACGGCGTCGACCGGCTGCTGCAACAGGCGCCGTTGCCCACCCGAGACGTCCTGGACACGATCTTCCCGTCCCGGCCGGTGGTCGTCATCGACAACTCCGGACACGGCATCTACTTCAACAGCGCAACGATCGCCTTGATGGGCTGGGCCGACGGCAAAGCGCCGGCCGATCCGGTGGGCGGCAGTTTCGGGCGCGAGGCCGACGGGGTGACCAGTAACGGCACCGCCTTCGAATCCGGCGCGCTGATGATCGTGGCCGGCGCCGTGCTACCCAAAGCCATCCCGCATCCGCTGCACTCCGGGGCGCTGTTCTACAAGCTGATGGCGCAGAACGGCGTCACCGCGACGTCGGAGCACACCTACAACTCCGGCCAGTTCCAGGGGTACACCGCGCTGGCCTCGGTCCCGGGCTGCCCGTTGCGGCTGCACGTCTACCACATGTCGATCGAGTCCGACGCCGCCGACGACGTGGTCTTCCCGAACCCCGACCTCGTGCGCAAGGTGGGCATCAAGCTGTGGGCCGACGGCTCACCGTGGCTGGGCAACGTGGCGATTTCGTTTGAGTACCTGGACAATCCGACCACCCGCACGGCCGAGATCGAGACGGGCCCGCGCGGCGAGCCCCAAATGAACTACACCCGCGCGCAACTCGATGCGGTGCTCGACCAACTCGTCCCGGCCGGCTATCAGATGGCGTTCCACTGCAACGGCGACGTCGGGTTCGACGTCGTGCTGGACGCCTACGCCCGCGCGCTGGCCAAGCACAACCTGCTCGGGTCGGACCACCGCTGGCGGGTGGAGCATCTCGGCGCTGCCCGCCGCGACCAGTTCGAGCGGGCCGCCGCCCTCGGCGTCACCTGCTCGATGAGCCCCTTCCAATACATCTACTGGGGCGACCTGCTCGACGGGGTCATGTTCGAGTCCGAGTACGGCGCGCAGTGGCAGCGCGTCCGCGACGCCTTCGAGGCCGGGGTGACGCCGAGCTACCACAACGACGGTTCAGTGACCCCGCCCAACCAGCTGCTCAACGTGCAGCAGACGGTGACCCGCCGGACGATCAACGGCAACGTCCACGGCGCCAACCAGGCGGTGACGCTGGACGACGCGCTCAAGGCCATCACCATCAACGGCGCCTATCAACTCAAGCGCGACCACGAGATCGGCTCGCTGGCCGTCGGCAAGTACGCCGACCTGGTGGAACTGTCCGCCGATATCTACACCGTGGCGCCGGACCAGATCGTCGAGAAGGTCAAGGTGCTCGGCACCTGGCTCGGCGGCAAGAAGATCGACATCGACGCCTACGTCGACGCCGTCAAGGCCGTCGACCCCACCGAACACCAGGTCCTGACCGGCCAGGTGGCGACCAAGAAGTGCTGCTAGCCGGGCCGTATGCCGGTTGACTCGGCCGCCGGCAGCTGCCGCGCGGCGGCGTGCGCGGCGCCCGCGTCGCCGTTGCCGATCGCGGCGGCCAGCCGCGCGACCGCCCGCTGATCCCGTCGGCTGCAGGTCCCGGCGTGGGCGCGCCGGTAGGCCTTGCGGGCCGCCGCGGTGTGCATCGAGTCCGCCAGCGCCGGATCGACCAGGGCCGGCGCGTGGGCCAGGTAGGGAACGTACAACCGCGACTCCTGGGCCCGGCCGACCCGAATCAGCCACAGATACAGGCCCAGCATGCCGAACTGGCCCAGCACGTAGAAGATCCCGAACCGGTGGGAGTTCCACAGCAGATGGCCGGCCAGCGCCAGCACCACCAGCCCCGCGCCCACGACCCAGCGCCACCGGCTGTGTCGTTGCGTCATCGCGTAGGCGATGCCGAAACCGGCGATCCCGGTGATGACGATGTGGCCGGTCCAACTGCGGCGCAGCACCTCATGCACCACATCGGAAGTCAGCGACGCCCACCGGTCGTCGGCAGTCAGTGCGTGGGTGAGGGAATTGACCACGTTTTCGGTGGTCTCGAAGCCGAGGCCGACGAACGATCCGGCTACCAATCCGTCCAAGGCGGTGCGCGGCTGCCGGGTGGCCAGCACCAGCACCAGCAGAACGCCCAGGTCTTTCAGGGGCTCCTCAATGAACGGCGCCACCAGCGACCACGACGACGTGTCACCGTTGGCGGCGGTGTAGTCGTAGACCGTCACATTGCCCAGCAGGGCCCACCCGGCGGCCGCGACGCCGCCCCACAGCACGGCGAGCACCACGGTCTCGCGTCGCACCGGGTCGAAGTACGGAATCCGGCTCAGCAGCCATACGCAGGCAGCCGCGAACGCCATGAAGGCCAGCACGCTGACCGCGGCCACCGCCGGGACTTGCGCGGCCGATCCGCCGATCGCGCCGGCCAGAATCACCGCCCCGCCGATCACGCCCACCGCGTAAACGGCCCACAGCGGCCACGCCGGCCCCCGCGAATTCGCCGGTGCGGGCGGGGGGATGGTGAACAGCGGCGCCTGACCCACAGATCGAAAACCTACACACCGAAACTGATTCGACGAGGTGCCGCTAACAAAGTCCCGAAACTGCGCGTAGCGTCTTACGCACGTGCATCGCTGTGAGTCCGGGGAGGGGTGGAATGCGCGAAGCGGCCGGTTCCACCGCTGATCCAGGCTCCGATTCTGGCGCCGTTTCCGGCGCAGTTTTTGGCGGCCCTTCTCAGGGCCTGACCCACTACGCGGCGTTCTATCGCGGCGACGACGAATACCTGGACACCGTCGTGCCGTTCATCCTCGACGGGGTGGCCAACGACGACGCGGTTCAGATCGCCGTCCCGACCGCCAACCTGACCTTGCTCCGCGACGCCTTGGGCGATGCCGCGGAAACGGTGCAGTGGTCCGACATGACTGAGATCGGCCGGAATCCGGCGCGCACCTTCGCCATGTTCGCCGCCGCGTTGCGTGCCCTCCCCCCCGGTCGGCAGGTCCGCAGCGTCGCCGAGCCGGTGTGGCCGGGGCGCAGTGCGGACGAGTACCCCGCCTGCGTCCAGAACGAAGCGCTGTTCAATGTCGCGTTCGCCGATGACCAGTTGGTCACGCTGTGCCCCTACGACGCCGCCAATCTGCCGGCCCAGGTGATCGCCGACGCCCGGCGCACCCACCCGCTGATCCGCCAGGGCGCGGCGCTGGTGCACAGCCGGGAGTACACCTGGCGAGACGCCTTCGACGACAGCAACACAGTTTTGGTCTCGGACCGCTCCGCGACGGTATTGCGGTGTACGCAACTGACCGATCTGGGTGCCGCGCGGACGTTCGCCGCCAACTGCGCCGGTGTGCTCGGGCTGCCCGGGGACCGCATCGGCGATCTGAACCTGATTGTCACCGAACTGGCCACCAACAGCCTGAAGTACACCGGCGGGGACTGCCGGCTGGCGCTCTGGAAGCGAGACGGCCACCTCATCTGCGAAGTGCGCGACGGTGGCCACCTCGACGATCCGCTGGCGGGGCGACGGATGGCGTCGCCGCATTCGCTGGGTGGCCGCGGATTGTTGCTGGTCAATGCGCTCGCCGATCTCGTTCGGATGCACACCAGTCATAACGGCACCACCATCCAGGTTTTCCTCTCATTGAACCCAGCTCAGGAGCAGCTGACATGACACATCGACATGGCGTCGTTGACACCGCGACCGGATTGGTTCCGTTCGGCCATCTCGGCTGGGCCTATCGCGACCGCGCCGACTTCCTCCGGCATGCAGCCGGTTATCTCGCCGACGGGCTCGCCCACAATCAGCGGCTGCGATATGTGGGAGCCGGCACCCGGGAACAGTTGCGGGGCGAGTTGGACATGATGCCCGGCGACACCAGCACGGTGACGGTCACGCCGGCGGAGGAGTTCTACGGCGTCGCCGCCCTCAGCGATGTCGTCGACCCCGACACCGCGCTGGACCTGTGCGCGTCCGACGTCGAAGACGCGCTCGCGGCGGGCTACAGCGGAGTCCGCATCGTCGGCGATCCCACCGAGCTCAACGCCCGGCCCGAACAACGCGACTCCTTCGCCCGGCTGGAGTTCCTCATCGACCAGCGGATGGCGGACGCGCCGATCACCGCGTTATGCGCCTACGACACCAGCCGCCTGGCCGAGGGAGCCGGTGAAATGGTCTGCCTGCACCCACTGATGGGCCCCGACTCGCCGACGTTTCACCTCTACGCCGAGTCGGCCGCCGATTTCGCGCTCGGCGGGGAGATCGACTCTGCCAGTGCCGAGACGTTCAGCACTGTGCTGCAGCGCATCTGGCCGGTTGTTGGCGGTGACGTGGGGCCGGGGCCCGGCGGTGACGACGTGGTGATCGACATCGACGCGGTGGAGTTCATCGGCCACCGGCAGTTGCTCACCCTGGATCGCTACGCTCGGCGCGACGCGCGCCAGATCGTCATGCGGGGAAGTTCGCCGGTGGTCACCCGGCTGGTCAAGCTGCTCGATCTGACCAGCGTCCGCCTCGAGCCCACTGCCTGAACGGGTACACCGGGCTTTCACTTAGGGTGATGCCTGGTCCTCGGGAGGTGCAGTGGAGGTCGGGCTCGTTGTGGCGATCGGCTTCGCTGTCGCCTTCGCCCTGACCAACGGATTTCACGACGCCTCCAACGCGATCGCCACCCTGGTGGCCACCCGCGGCGCCACGCCGGGTCAGGCCGTCGCCCTGTCCGCGGTGTGCAACATGGCCGGCGCGCTGCTCCTGGGAACCGCCGTCGCCGACACCATCGGCAAGATCGTCACCGTGCCCCAAGGGCAGATGGTGGCGGTGGTCGGGGCCGGCCTGGCCGGGGCGACGGTGTGGAACCTGCTGACCTGGTGGCTGGGAATCCCGTCGTCTTCCGGGCACGCGTTGGTCGGCGGGCTGGTCGGAGCCGCCGTGGCCGATGGCGTCATCTCCGGCTCCGGCGGCCTGGAATCGGTGCAGTGGGGCGGATTTCACGGCTGGCACCCCACCGGCGTGATCGGCGTGCTCGTCGCCCTGTTCATCTCCCCGCCACTGGGTTTCGCCGTCGCCTTCGTGCTGCTGCGCTTCTTGCGGCTGGTGTCACGCCGCTGGACGACGCGTTGGATCGCACCGGTGCGCGGCGGCGGATGGATTGCCGCCGCGGGACTTTCGTTCAGTCACGGCGGCAATGACGCGCAGAAGTCGATGGGCGTCATCGCCGTGTTGCTGCTCGCCTCCGGGCATACGAGCACGATGAGCGTCCCGTTGTGGGCCAAGGTGCTCACCGGCCTTGCGCTCACCATGGGCACCGCCCTGGGTGGCTGGCGAATCGTCAAGACCATCGGACATCGGATCTTCAGCCTGACCCCGTTGGATTCGTTTGCCAGCCAGGCGTCGTCGGCGTCGGTGATCCTGGGCGCGTCGCTGCTGGGCGCCCCGGTGAGCACCACCCAGGTGGTGGCGTCGTCGGTGGTCGGTGTCGGCGGTGGCCGGCGCCGGTGGAAGCACGTGCGCTGGGAGATCGTCCGGGAAATGGGCATCGCCTGGCTGACCACCATTCCCGCCGCCGCACTGCTGGCGATCATGGCCCTAGTGATCTGGAGAGCGCTATGAGTCCGTCGACCCGCTGGTTTCTCCCGGAGACACCCGACGTGATCGGCATGCTTCGGCGCCAAGCCGACATCTCGGCCGAGGGCATGGCGGCATTCGCGGAGTGGGCCTGTGGGAACACCGCGCGTGCCGAGGATGTCCGCGTCGCCGAGCATCAGTGCGACGACATTCGCCGCAGCCTGGTCGCCGCGGTCAGCGAGGCGTTCACCACCCCGCTGCAACCCGAGGATCTGTTCCAGCTGTCCCGCGATCTCGACAAGGTCATCAACGGCGCCAAGAACACCGTGCGTGAGTCCGAGGTCATGGGCGTCCCGCCGGACCAGGCCACCGCCGACATGGCGGTGCTGCTCGCCGAGGGTGTCGACCACATCCGCACCGCTTTCGCCGCGCTGGGTGTCCGGGTCGGCAAGTCCCCGGTGTCGGCCACCCAAGCGGCCGACGCCGCAGTGAAGTCGCAGCGCAACCTGGAGCGGGTGTACCGGCAAGCCGCCGGTGATCTGCTCCAGCTCAGCGACATCGCCGAGATAACGGGCCGGCGCGAGTTCTACCGGCGCGTCTCGGCGATCTCCGACGACATCGTCTCCGTCGCCGACCGGATCTGGTATTCGCAGGTCAAGGAGAGCTGACCCCGGCCGCTGAGCCCGGTCTCGGTTGGCTCCCATTTCGGCGGCGAACCCGTTTCGCGGCCCCGGGGCACTGCCGACTGGTCGTTACGGTTGGCCGTGCTTACGAAAACGCTCGCGGCCGGTATGGCGCTGTCCTGTGTGGCGCTGTCCTCGGTGGCCGGTGCCGGCCCCGCGGTCGCCGAGCCGGCCCCGGCTCCCGCCGCCCAGTCGTCGCAGTGGATCGTCGTCGGCGTACCCGCCGCGACTGAAACCACCGGGACACTGACCGCGTTCCAGAAGGTCGGCCAGGAGTGGAAGGTAGTGCTGGGCCCGACGAAGGCCAAGGTGGGTTCGTTGGGGGTCGGTGAACCCGGCGATGGCATTCACCGCACGCCGGAGGGAACCTTCACCTTCGACCAGGCTTTCGGCCGGGAGCCCAACCCCGGCACCAAGATGCCGTACTTCCAGGCCACCAACCAGGACTGGTGGGACGAGGACGCCAGCTCACCCACGTACAACACGCACGTCCGTTCCGCCACCAACCCGTCGGCGATCACCGAGAACCTCTATGACTCCGGGCCGGTCTACGACTACGCGGTCAACATCGCCGTCAACCCGCGACGCATTCCCGGGAAGGTGTCCGGAATCTTCCTGCACGTCACCGACGGCAGCCCCACCTGGGGATGCGTCGCGATCGGCCGCGAGGAGATGAAGTCGGTGCTGACGTGGTTGGACCCGGCCGCCTCGCCGCGGATCACCATCGGAGTCGGCCAACCCTCCCTGGTGCGCAATAGCTCCTGAAAACGGCGACCAGCAAAAATGCCGGGAAACCCGCAGACACGGGGAGTTTCGGTCAACCGCTGAAACTGTTTCCAATTCGGGGTACTTTGACGCCGTGGTGAGTCGCCTGGCTGACCAGTTGAGTTCGACCGGGCAGCCCCGCTGTCGGGCAATCGGAAATGGAACAGCACATGATTGAACGACAGCGTGGCATCGGGACCGCCGACCCTCAGGGCCGCGACGACGGTCCCGGCCGCAAGCTCGGCAACATCGGCGAGATGACCTTCATCGGCACCCTCAAGCCCGGCGGCGCGAAGGCCCTGCGGGATATGTGGTCGAACTTCCGCGGCGGCGGCCTCGAAAACCTGCGCACCATCCACGATGTCCGGTTCGTCATCTTCGACGACGACACCCGGATGATGTTCGGCACCACCTACGACGGTTCGTGGGACGCCTACATCGACGACTTCGCGGTCTTCGGCGCGGATTCGATCGACGGTTTCTTCCAGTGGTTCGAGGGCTACCCGGAAGGCGGCATGAAGCAGGATCTCGCCGGCGTCAAGGCCTTTCTCAAGGCAAACCAGTTGACCTGCGACGCCTGGTATTGCGAGTACCCCAACCTCACGGTCAAGGAAATCGATCGCCTCGAGAAGCTCAACACCGGCTGGCAGCAGATGCTGGAAGCCAGCCAGTAGGCAGCCGGCGGGGCCTGCCGAACGGCGGGGCCCTGCCTCTATTGAGGAAGACGGCCAATGACACACGGTCAATACCATCGCGCCCACGACCTCGTCGGGGCCATCCACTCGGCACAGGGATTTCATCCCGGATTCCGCGCCGTCCACGCGCTCGGGCGCATCTACCGGGGCGTCTTTACCGCATCTGCCGACGGTGCGGCCTACACGCGGGCAGTCCATTTCCAGCCGGGCGCCAGCACCCCGGTGACCGTGCGCTTCTCGGCCTCCGCCAGCGACCCGACAGCGGGCTTCGGCCCGATCACCGGCATGGCCACCAAGTTCTCGCTGCCGGACGGCACGGTGACCGACCTGCTCGGACTTAGCCTGCCGTCGTTTCCCCTGCCATCGCCCGATGTGCTGCTCGGTCTGCTGCGGACCCAGACCCCGGACCCGGCAACGGGGCAACCGGACAAGGCCGCCGCCGAGGCCTACTTCGCCGAGTTTCCTAAGGTGGCCGCCTCGATGGCCGAACTTGCCGGCTCGCCGGCTCCGAAGAGCCTGGCCGAGACGGTCTTCAACGCGATCCACACGTTCTGGTTCGAGAATGCCGAGGGCCACCGCACCGCCGCCCGGTATCGCTGGGTCCCGGAGGCGGGCGTCTCCAGCCAGAGCGTCGCCGATCTGAAGGCCCAGCCAACCGATTACCTGTTCACCGACTTCGAGGAGCGCCTCGCAACCGGGCCGGTCCGCTACGAACTGCGGCTCATCCTTGCCGGCGACGGCGACGTGCTCGACGATCCGACGACCGCTTTCCCCGAGGACCGCCCGCAGGTGCTGCTCGGTCACCTCGCCCTGCAGCGACTGACGTCCCTGGAGGAGATCGGCGACCCGATCATGCTTCACGACCCCACCCGCACGACCGACGGCATCGACATCTCCGATGATCCGGTGCTCAATGCCCGTCGCGGCGTGTACGAGGTCTCGGCGGTCAACCGCGGCGCTGGCTGGAAGAACGCCGCCGCCGAGGCTGCGCGACACTCCAGCGCGCGCTGATCATCGCGGGAGCTCAAACGATGACCGGCGCGGAGTACGGCCTCGACCTTCCCAATATCCAGGCCGGTGTCGTCCGGCCGCGGCCGCCGCACTATGTCGCCTGCTATCTCATTCTCGAGGTGCTCGACGCCGAGGCGGGCCGCACTCTGGTCGAGCGGCTGATCCCCTATGTTCCCAACGCGCAGGACGGGGCAGGCAGCGACAAGCCGATGATCGGCATCGGGTTCACCTTCGCCGGGCTGCGGGCGCTGGGCGTGCCGGAGGAGACGCTGGACAGCTTCGAACCGCAGTTCCAGGAGGGCATGGCGGCGCGCGCCCACATCCTTGGTGACCGTGGCCCGAGCGCGCCCGATCAGTGGGAGTCTCCCTTCGCCTCCGGCGAGGCGCACATCGCCCTGATGGCGATGGCCTCGAGCAAGGAGCAACTCGACGCCGCGATGGATGCGGCCCAGCACCTGCTCGACGGACTCCAGAAAGTACGCCTGATCTACCGGCTGGACCTGCAGCAGTTGCCGACCGGGCGCACCCACTTCGGCTACCGCGACGGCATCGGACAGCCGCTCATCGACGGTCTGGGCATGGAGGAATTTCCGGGGCAGGGGCCCGCCATCCGGCCGGGAGAGTTCCTGTTCGGCTACCCGAATGAGATGGGCGGCATTTCCGTCGGGCCGTCGCCGGATGAATTCGGCCGCAACGGCAGCATCATCGCGTTCCGGAAACTGCATACCGACGTGGCAGGCTTTCGCCGGTTCCTCTCCGAACAGAGCGAAACCCCCGAGCAGGAGGAACTGCTCGCCGCCAAGATGGTGGGCCGGTGGCGCTCCGGCGCTCCGTTGGTGCTGTGTCCGCAGGCCGACGACCCGGAACTGGGTGCGGACTTCCAGCGCAACAACGATTTCCGGTACCTCGAGCAGGACCCGAAGGGCTTCGCCTGCCCGATGGGGTCCCACATGCGGCGCGCCTACCCCCGCGACAGCCTTGAGCACGAGCGCGTCGCCGCGAACATCCACCGCATCCTGCGGCGCGGCGCCACCTACGGCCCGATGCTGCCCGAGGGTGTGCTGGAGGACGACGGCGCGGAGCGCGGGATCGTGTTCATCCTGATCGGCTCGAATCTGCATCGCCAGTATGAGTTCATCAAGACGCAGTGGCTGCAGGACGGGGTCTTCATCAACGCCACCGAAGAAAAAGACCCGCTCGTCGGCCAGACCGATGACCCGCAGACGTTCACCATTCCCGACAAGCCGATCCGTCGCAAGGTAACGGGCATCCCGCGGTTCGTGACCACCCGCGGGGGCCTCTATGCGTTCGCGCCGGGCATCAACGGGCTGCGCTGGATCGCGAGCCTCGGCAAGTCACCTTCCACGGCACTGTGATGCCGGCACTGTGATGCCGAAGCCCCGGCAGCAGGAGCTACTTCACCTCGACTGAGATCGTCGGCCAGCCGGTGGCCCCGTCCGGCGCGGGCGGCGCGGGCTGTTCGGTCTGCACCGCACCGGTGTTGTCGGTGGCCCGCGCCGTGACGCTGTGCCGGCCGGGCGTGGTCTTCCACTCGAAGGTCCACAGCCGCCAGGTGTCATTGGAGTAGCCCGCGCCGAGCCGGGCCGGGCGCCAGGGACCGTCATCGATGCGCACCTCGACGGCTTTGATCCCGCGGGCCTGGGCCCAGGCCACCCCGCCGATGGTCAACCATCCCGCGGCGACGCGGGCGCCGTTGCGCGGTACGTCGATGCGCGATTGCGTCTTGATCGGCGCCTTTGCCGACCAGCCGAGTTTGGTCCAGTAGGCCTCGGCGCGGTCGAAGCGGGTGAGTTCGAGGTCGACCACCCACTTGGTGGCCGAGACGAAGCCGTACAGGCCGGGCACCACCAGCCGGGCCGGGTAGCCGTGCTCGACGGGCAACGGGACGCCGTTCATGCCGATCGCGAGCAACGCATCCCGGTCGTCGGTCAACGCCTCGACCGGCGTTCCCGCGGTGAAGCCGTCGTGCGATGTGGACATCACCATGTCGGCTTCCGCGCGAATCCCACTGCGCGCCAGCAGGTCACGCACCCGGTAGCCGGTCCACACCGCGTTGGAGATCAGGTTCCCGCCGACCGGGTTGGACACGCAGGCCAGCGTGACGGCCCGCTCGACCACGTCGAACTGCTTGAGGTCGTCGAAGGTGTAGACGACCTCCTGGTCGACCATGCCGTGGATACGCAGCGTCCAGTCGGTCCGGCTGATCTGCGGGACGCTCAGCGCGGTGTCGATGCGGTAGAAGTCGGCGTTGTCGGTGACGAAGGTGGGCAGGCCGTCGGCCGGGGGCTGCACCGCCGGCGGTATCGGTGGCGCCGGGTCGGTGGCGGCGGGCAGGCTGAACGATTCGCGGTCACCGGCGACGGAGCGCCGCTGACGGGTCAGGATGTTGCCGGCCACCCCGCCGAGGGCGCCGGCGCCGAGTAGGCCCAGGGTCAGCAGCGAGCGCCGCCGGCCCGGATCGGCGCCCTCGGATGCGGGCTCCGAGGCCGGACGGGTGAGCAGTCGCATCGCGCCGATCCCGCAGGCGGCGCCGATCACCGTGGGGATCAGGTCGGCCGGACCGGCGCCGGGCTGGGCCAGTACGGCCAGTGCGCCCGCAGCGGCGGCAGCGGTAATAGCCAGGCTGCCCAGGGGAATTCGGGACCGCTCCCAGATCGCGGCGACCGCCAGGATGGCACCGAGGGCAACCACCACCATGATCGTCAGGAACGTCTTGTTCGCGGTGCCGAATGTCTGGATGGCCCATTCCTTCACCGGTCCGGGGGCCAGGTTGATCACCGAGGTGCCCACCGCGGTGCGGGCGTCGGCGGCGGGGGAGAAGAACGCCGCAACCGCCTGGGTGACGCCGAGCGATACCGCCGCAGCGGCCAGACCGACGCCCATCCGGGCGCCGATCGGGGTGGGGGACATGGGGCCAAGCTACTCGCGGTCCCCGTTGCGGCATAGGGCTGCGGGTTTTGCCGGTGTGATTGTCAGAGACCGGAAAGCATTGGCGCCACACGCGACCGCGGCACCCCCGGGCAGGCCTCCGACGCCGCGCGGGGCACCATCCCGGCCGTCGTCACGGCCTGACCCGACCGACCGTGGGCGCCGATCAGACGGTCTCACCGAGGGCGTCGGCCACCGCCCGCTGGAACACCGCCTCCTGCGGGGTCAGCCCGGTCCAGCGCTGGAAGATCTGCATGGCCAGTTGCACCAGCATCTCCACCCCGTCGACCACCGGGCAGCCCCGCTCCCGCGCCGCGGCGAGGAACGGCGTGATCCGCGGGTTGGTGATCACGTCCACCGCGACGCAGCCCGGATCGATGGTGTCCCACGCCACCGGCACGGCCTCGAGATCGGGGGCGCAGCCCAAATGGGTCGCGTTCATCAGCAGGGTGGTTCCCGGCGGTACTTCCACCGCTGCCCGCCAGGCCTGCCACTGCGCGGGCACGCCCGACACCCGCGTGACGGTGTCGGCCACTTCCCGGCCCTGCTCCTCGCGCCGGGTCACCAGGGTCAGATGCGCCGCTCCGGCCCAGGCGAGCTCCACGGCCATCGCCCGTCCGGCACCGCCGGCCCCCAGCATCACCACCCGCTGACCGGTCAGGTCGACGACTTTCCGGATGGCCTGCACCACACCCTTGCCGTCGTTGTTGTGACCCACCACCCGGCCGTGTTCGACGGTGGCGTAGTTGGCTGCGCCGATGGCGCGAACGTCGTCGTCCACGTCGTCGAGCAAGGGGATCACCGCCACTTTCCACGGCACGGTGATGCCGAAGCCCCGGTAACCCAGCGGCCGCAGCGCCGGCACCACCAGCGCCAGGTCCTCCGGAGAGGCGATGTCGCTCTTCCAGAACTGCCAGTGCAGGCCGTAGTGCTGGTACACCGCGTCGAACATCCGGTCGATCGGGTTCTCCGCCACCGGATGGCCCAGCATTCCGGTCATCTGTTTCTGCGGGGGGATGGTGGGCACTGCCGGCCCCTCGGAGTGCTCGTCCATGACCGGGATTATTCGCAGGCGCGGGTGGTTTCGTACGTCAGACGCGGTAATAGACCGAACTAAGGAACGGGTCAACTCTTAGGCGACGTTAGAACCAGGAGTCCCGCATCTCCAGCGTGGTGCGGTCCAGCGACTCCAGCAGGTCAAGTTGCGCCGCGGTTTTCGGCAACTCGTATCGGAAGAAGTACCGGGCGGCGTGGCGCTTGCCGTCGTAGAAGTCCCCGGTGTGGCCGTGCGCGGCGAGCACCTGTTCCAGCCATATCCACGCCACCACGATGTGGCCGAGGGCCTCCAGGTACACCACACTGTTGGCCAGCGCGGCCTCGATGTCGCCAGAGCCGAACATCGCGGCGGTGACGGCGGCCAGGCGCTGCCAGGCTGCGTCCAACCGCTGCGCCAGCTCGGCGGCGTCGCCGCCCATCTGCTGTGCGGTCCGGATCGTCTGGCCGATGGCCTCGCCGAGGGCGAGCAGATTGGCGCCGCCGCCGGCAACGACTTTGCGCCCCAACAGGTCCAGGCTCTGGATTCCGTGCGTGCCCTCGTGGATCGGGTTGAGCCGGTTGTCCCGGTAGTGCTGCTCAACGTCGTACTCGCGGCTGTAGCCGTAGCCGCCGTGCACCTGGATGGCCAGGCTGTTGGCCTCCAGACACCACTGCGACGGCCAGCTTTTGGCGATCGGGGTGAGGATGTCCAGCAGCCGGGTGGCTCTTTCGCGCTCGTGATCGGACTGGGCGTCGGATTCGGCGCTGTGCTGCAGATCGACGAGGTGCGCGCAGTACAGCAGTAACGCCAGCCCGCCCTCGACGTAGGATTTCTGCGCCAGCAGCATGCGTTTGACGTCGGCGTGGTCGATGATCGGGATCTGCGGCGCGGCAGCATCTTTGGAGGTGATCGGCCGGCCCTGGGGCCGTTGCCGGGCGTACTCGACGGATTTCAGGTAGCCGGTGTAGCCCAGGGCCACCGCGCCCATCCCGACGCCCAGCCGGGCCTCGTTCATCATGGTGAACATGTAGGCGATGCCGCGGTGCGGCTCGCCGACCAGGTAACCGACGGCGCCCGGCTCGCCGCCCGGCTGGTGGGTGCCGTCGCCGAAGTTGAGCACGGTGTTGGTGATGCCGCGCTGCCCCATCTTGTGGTTCAGCCCGGCCAGCGCCACGTCGTTGCGCTCCCCGATGGAGCCGTCGGGATTCACCAGGAACTTGGGCACGATGAACAGCGAGATGCCTTTGGTGCCGGGCGGGCCGCCGGGGATCTTGGCCAGCACGAGATTGACGATGTTGTCGGTCATCTCATGCTCGGCGCCGGAGATCCACATCTTGGAGCCGAACAGCCGGTAGCTGCCGTCGGTCCGCGGTTCGGCGCGGGTGGTGATGTCGGCCAGCGAGGAGCCGGCCTGGGTTTCCGAGAGTGCCATGGTGCCGGAGAACCGGCCGGCGAGCATCGGTGCCACGAACGTCTCGATCTGCTCGTCGGTGCCGAACTTCGCCAGCAGGTTGGCATTGGCCATGGTCAGCATCAGATAGCCCGAGGTGCTGATGTTGGCCGCGGCGAACATGCCGAACGCGGCTTGGGCCACGGTGGCCGGCAGCTGCGCGCCGCCGAGCCGGTGCTCCATCGTCATGGCGATCAGGTCGGCCTGGGCCACTGCGTCGAGAGCTTCTTTGATCTCCGGGATCACGCTCACCCGCCGGCCGTCGAACGTCGGCTCGTGAGCGTCGGCCTTCTTGTTGTGGTTGGCGAAGTAGCGGGTGGCCAACTGCTCGCACAGGTCCAGTACTGCGTCGAAGGTGTCGCGGGAGTGTTCGGCGAAACGCTCGCGCTTGGTCAGTTCGTCGACGCGCAGCCAGTCGTGCAGGAGGAAGTCCAGATCGCGTCGCGACATCAGCATCGAGTGCATGGCTTCAAGTCTGCCCGCATCGCGACGGCGTGGGCCGACTTGGGCCGACTGGCTAAGCCGTTGGGATCAGCTCGGAGACGCGACCGCCCGCCCGGTCGTAGACATCCATCGCGCCGCTAGGGTCGCCGAGGTTGCGCCGATCACCAGCCACATCAACCCTTGGTTGGTCATTGAGTAGACCCGGAACTCGGCAAGCACCTCTGCGGGGAAACCGTCGAGCACCAACCCGTCGGGGCCGGTCAGCGCACCGGGCACCTCATGGAAGCTGGGCAGCAATCCCATCGCGATCAGGATCACGACGGTGTAGCCGCCGGCCGCGATTGCAGTGCTCCGCCAGACTCCCCACTGGCGCGACCAGGCCAGCACGGCCGCTAGCGCCAGGCCCGCGGCCACGATCGATACCACCGTCATCGTCAGGAACGCCGAACTTCGCGCGCCAATGGTGTCCGGCAGCCCGACCGTGGGCGGATTCGCCGGGTACTTCAGGCCGGGCGCCAACACGATCGCCACGAACATACCCGCGCTGAGCAACAATGCCAGGCCGGTGGAGTTGGGGCGGAAGCCCCGCCGCTCCAGCGCAGCACGAGTCACGGTCTGGACGACGGCGAACAGCACACCCATCGCGATGCCGAACGCGATGACTCCCACTGCGGTACCGACGTTCTCTTGCACGGCGCGGGAGGCCAACTCGTGGCCGTGGGCGTGACTTCCGTTGGCGAGTTGGGCTGCGACCTGGTCGCGGGCGCGTTCGTAGTCCACTGCAGCGTCGATCCGGGGCTCGATCATTATCCGGCTGAAGGCGTAGGCCACGACTCCGGCAACCGTACCGGGAACGATATATTCTGCGGCAGAATGTGATTCACCCCTCAGTGGCATGGGAAACCGAGCACGTGACGGGCGTCGTCCACGAATTCATGGACGTGGGTGTCGGAACCGAAGACCGACGCCGCAGCCTGGTCGTAGCCGATGAAGTAGTACACGCTCAGGGCGAGCAGCGTCAGCACGGCCAGCCGCACCGGCACCTCAAGGGCCGCGGCAGCCGCCCTCAGTTTGACGCGGGGCCCACCGAGCGCGGGAATGGCTTGGGTCATTGGAAAGTCCTCTCGGTTCTAGTGGTCGTGATCGTGGTCGTGGGCAACGGCGTGGTTACTGGCGTCGGTGAGTACCGGGGCGGTCAGCAGTTCGTGGCGGTCAACGAGCTTGTCGAGTGTTGCGACCCAGTGGTCGTAGTACTCCCACTGCCCGCGTTGAGATTCGGGCATGGTTTCCCACTCGCTGATCGTCGCAATCAGGCCCTCCTGAAACTCACTCCAGGGGTAGTGCCGGAACTCCGACAGCGCGAGGGCCAGGCCGAAGGCCCTGCGCTGCCACTCGTGGTCGAACTGCGGGGCCGCCTGGTCGGTGGTGCAGGTCTCGTGCAGCTTCATGATGCCGGGCCTGCCAACGCGACCCCGATCATCGCCTCGGTGGTCACCAGATCCATCAGCATCTCGTCGGTGAAATCCTCGGTACCAGAGGGGCGTTCGGGGATGACGAACCATCGAGAGTGACCGCTGGAATCCCAAACCTTGATCTCGGTGTCGGCGGGCAGGTGGAGCCCGACTTCGGCGAGCACCTTGCGCGGTTCGCGGGCGGCGCGGGATCGGAAAACGGGATCCTTGTACCAGTACGGCGGCAGGCCGAGCACCGGCCACGGGAAGCAGGAGCACAGGGTGCAGATCACCAGGTTGTGCACGCCGGACGTATTGGCCACCGCCTGCAGGTGCTCTCCCTCGGCGCCGGCCATGCCGTCGGGAAGGTCCAGCTCGGCGACCGCCGCCGGGGTGTCGACGAGGACCTTCGCTGCGAATTCCGGATCAGTCCAGGCCTTTACGACGATCTTCTTACCGTTGAGCGGCGTCATCTCGGTCTCGAAGTACGCGAGTACCTTGTCCACGGTTTGGGCAGTGATGACGCCCTTCTCGATGAGCAGGGCCTCCAAGGCGGCTACCTTCTTGGCGCTGGCCTCCTCGCGGTCGGGCGGGTACGCAAACTGGTCGGTCATGATTCCTCCTCGATGGGTGCCAAATAGGCTTCGAACAGCTCGGCGTACAGCGTCAGCGGGCCGTCCTCGGCGCGTGGGCCCCAGATCTTGGCCGGGTCGAATTCGACGATGTAAATCGGCATCGGGTCGCCGATGCCGTCGCCGGTGTGGGTGAAGTAGGCGTAGTCGCCCTCGAAGACGCGTTCCACGGTGCCGGTGCGGCCGCGCAAGTAGCCAGGCAGCCGGCTGTGCGAGTCGGCCGGCACGTTGGTGATGCGCACCGTCGAGCCGACCGGGAACTTCGGGTGCGCGACGTCGCGGCGCGGGCTGTCACCCAGCCGCAGATAGGCGATCACCTGATCGTCCACCGCATGCGCGTATTCAGGAGCGTCCGCCGGTGCCGGTTCTTCGACCCGGGCGGCGATTTCCTCCTCGGTCAGGTAACCCTTGTCGACGAAGAACTGGGTGATGCCGCCCAACCACTTCTCGTAGTAGCGGAGCTTGAAGTAGTCGAAGGGGTTCATCGCCTCGGCGCCGGTGCGCAAGTCGGCCCACGTCCACTCGTCGGTGAACGCCGTCGGCACCTCGTCGATGGGATACTCCGGCAGCGCCGAGCCGAGGTGGTTCGACAGACCCATCATCGCGACGTGGATGCCAAAGATTCGCTTCTCCCAATCCTCAACGAAGACGCGTCTTTCCAGGGTCAGTGGCTCCGGTAGGCCCTCCAGGCCGCCGAGATAGTGCTGCAGTTTCATGCCGGGCTTCCTTCGGTCGACGGGATTGCGGTGTTTGTCGTAGACGGCTTGGTCACGACGGTGGCCAAGTACTCGGAGAGCAACCCGAAGGACGCGCCGAGCACGCAGGCCACGGCGGCCACGAGGCCCGGGTGCGAGATGGTGGTGACGGTGACGTCGTGGCCTCGTCCGGCGACTGTCGACACCGTGGACGCGAAGCCGACGACGACGGCTGGGGTGGTTCCCAGCAGAGGCACCCACGACGCCTGCACCATGAGCGCGCTACCGACGCCGACTGCGATGGCGGTGACCAGCAGGCTGCCGCCCATCAGGTGGGCGGCGTACAGGCTGGCTGTCGCGATCACCACGCCGACGAGGTTCGACGAGACCGATTTGACCCAGCCGGCGACGCCGCCGCCGACGAAGAAGAACGACGCCCAAGCCAGGAACACCACCCAGATGGGCACCGTGACAACTCCCGCCGTGAAGGCGACTGCAATTCCGCCGAGTACGCCGATGCTCAGCGTCAGGGCTGATCGTGAATCCATGAAATGAGCTTCAGGGCAGCAGGTTTCGCTGGCGTTACCACCGGATTGCTATGACCGTCAGGTCCGGACACGAAACATGCAAATCCGGACCTCAGCCCCGCTCGCATTGCCGTCGGCGCAGACCAACGCTACGTTGACCTGACCTTGGTCAGGGAAGGACCAGCCACAGGTGTCCAACGAAATCAGACCGCAGCGGCTGTACAAGGCCGCCGAGCGCCGCCCAGCGAAGACGAAGGAGCCGAGAGCACCCAAAACCGTCGTGTTCGCGTTGTACGACAAGGTGACGCTGCAGGACGTCGCCGCGCCGCTCGAGATATTCGCCCGCGCAAACGATTTCGGTGCCCAATACCGCGTGATTTTGGCCTCGCCGACCGGTGCGTCCGTCGCTACGACGTCGTTCGTCTCGCTGAACGTCGACATGCCTCTTGCGGAGGTACCTGACCGGTTCGACACGTTGATCGTGCCGGGTGGGGTGCCGCCCGACTTTTACTTCACGCCCGGTGAGCACGACATCCCGGAGGAGCAGACGCCGGACGTCGTCGTGGCGGCGTTGGAAATGGTGGGCGAACTGGCGCCGCGGGCGCGCCGGGTGGCCTCGGTGTGTACCGGCGCGTTTGTGCTGGCCGCGCTCGGGTTGCTCGACGGGCGGCGCGCAACCACGCATTGGGCGCACTGCCAGGAGCTGGCGCGCACCTACCCCGAGATCGAGGTCGTACCGGATGCGCTGTTCGTGGAAGACGGGCCGTTCATCACCGGTGCGGGCATCACCGCGGGCATCGACCTCGGGCTCGCCCTGGTGGAGAGCGACTACGGCCCGGACGTGGCCCGGCGAGTGGCCCGGTGGATGGTGGTGTTCCTTCAGCGGCCCGGTGGTCAGGCCCAGTTCAGCGTGTGGACCGAAGCGGAGCGGCCAGTGACGAGCGGGCTGCGCGACATTCTCGACGCGGTGATCGCCGATCCCGGCGCCGACCACTCGATCGCGGCCATGGCCGATCGAGCCGCAGTCAGCGAGCGGCACCTGGTACGCATGTTTCGAGTTCAGGTCGGGATGACCCCGGCGCGGTTCGTCGAGCGGGCGCGACTGGAAGCGGCGAAGGTGCTGCTTGCGACCGGCGACCACGGCCAGGAAGCGGTCGCGCGACGGGCCGGTTTCGGATCGGCGGACACCATGCGACGCATCTTCCGTCGCGCGCTCGGTGTCTCACCGAACATGTACCGCAAGCGATTTCGCACGACTGGCATTCATCATAATTTCTAGCCACTTCGAACGGTAGCCAGCCCGCGAGCTGAACTTTGGATACGAGAACGTCGTGTGTGCTGGCAACGACGCACACTCAACGAATCGCCTCTCGCAGCGAGGATCTGCCGAGGACGTCTATGGTGCCAACAGGCAACCGGTCGGCGGTGGCCTGGACGGGAGGGCTTTCGTGACGTCATCGCCTGGCACCGGAGCACGCGTCGCATCGTTGCTGCTGGCGAGTGTCGTTCTTGGTTGTGCGGTCGCCGGATGCGCAAGCGGCGCAGGACAACCGGCGACGTCGGACCGGCCGCTGCTGGACGTCGTCGCCGAGCAGATCGGGCTGCCGGCTCAGAGTTGGACGGCGTCGGGAACACATACCGCCAAGGGCTACGTCAGCGAGGATGCAAAGACCAGCAGTGTCGAGGGCATGAAGGCCGACTGCGACAACATCAATCTGAACAAGAAGCTGGCCGGCGACTTCCGCAGCGACGTCTTCGGCCCGGGGATGAAGGGCTTCTTTTACAAGTGCGAGAAGGTCGCCGCCGACACCAACCAGTACTGGTTCACCATCAGCTCGGCCGACAAGGCGCAGATCGACAAGCTGTGCGATCCGGCCACCAGTTATCCGATCGTCTACGACCAGCAGCACGATGCCTACTGGCGCGATGAACCGTTCGCCTGCACCAGCCGGGTCGGACCGACCTGATCAACGCCGACGGGCAGCACCGATTGCGAAGGCCCCGGCGCCGGCGAAGGCGATCAGCAGAAACGCCAGACCGAAGAGAACGGCGAGTTCACCGCCGTTCTGGATCGGCAGCACCCCGGTCGGCTGGTGCACGGTGAAGTAGGCGTACGCCATTGTCCCGGCACCGATCAGCGCTGCGATGCGGCTGAACACACCGAATGCCAACAGCAGACCCACCGAAATCTCGATGACGCCCGCGTACCAGTACGGCCAGGTTCCGAACGGCACCGCACCACTCTTGGTGGCCGGCCAGCCGAACAGCTTCGCGGTGCCATGCAGGGCGAACAGCACGCCGACGGCAATCCGGAAGACGCCGAGGGCTGAGGCGGAATAACGGTCCAATTTGGCGTCCAGGGCATGAATCATGTCCAGAACCTACGTCGTCCGGCTCAGGGGCGCCAGATGTTTCAGCACGCTTCGGAGCTGAAAGACCCCTCTGACCAGACCGTTTCGCCTGATCGGCAGCTGGGTACCCGAGGGGCACTTACGACGTACGAGGAGGGTTATCGACGTGAGCACCACATCTGAAGCCGGCCAGATCACCGGGACCAAGGACAAGGACTACGACCTGATCTGGTTCCTGGAGCACTGCCTGGAGAACGCGCTGCGGCTGGAAACTTACATCGCCGATGCCGAGCGCGGCGGCGACCAGGAGGTGGTCGAACTGTTCCGCAAGGCGCAGGCCGACAGCCGCAAGGGGGCCGAACTGGCGAAGGGAATGCTTGCCAGCCGAATAGGCTAGGCAACGCCGCCAGGCGTGGCTGCGGGGCGGGCGACAACGTCTACGACGGGGGTGGCGGAGGCCGTCGAGCAGACCTAGCCGTGGTCGGCTAACGGCCAGCCCACCAGCGCCAGTCGTGCGGCTACTTGGTTGATCTCGTTGATGTTGGGTTCCTTGGCGATGACAGCCTGGACGGCCTGTCGGATCTGCTGCTCCGTGACGGGGCTCTCGGGATGGCTTTCTTTGAGGATGGCCCAGGTCGCTGTGACAACCGCGTCCTCGTCGAGGGTGCGCGCGAGCAGTGCGAGCAGCGGGTAGTAGTCCGTGTACGGGATGCCCTCCGGATATCCCTTGTGGATCCAGTCCAGGACGGATTGGACCTTGCTCGACGACGCCGATTTGGCCCGGTTCATCAGGCCCTCACTTCCTGGGGAACATCGGGAACAGGTCGACACCGAAGTGATGGATGATCGTCGACCGGGTGATCCATGCGACGGCGGTGACGATCACGAAACCGACGAAGAGGAACAGCAGGATGCCGAGGTATTTCAGCGGCGGGTTTGGCTTGTGGACGAGGTGGTCGGCTTCTTCTCCGCCCGCGCCGTGGGAGTAGGCCAGCAGGCCGCCGGCGAAGAGCGCGGGTAGGCCGGCGCCAAGAGCGAGCCCGACCACAAGAACCGTGAACATGGACTCCAGATAGTGCATCGGTGTTCCTTTCCGCCGTTAGACGGCAGCCGTCTTCTTGATTGCGGTGTTGGTAGTGGCGGCGGCGCGGACCTCGGCGGGGACAACGGAATTCGTCGTGTCATCCCAGTCGGCGTTGACGTTGCTGTGGTCGACCTTCTGCTGCTGGGCGCGCCACCACATGTACAAGGACAGCCCGACCAGGATCAGGAAGATCACGCCGTCGCCGGCCAGCTGCGAATCGGTGATGTTCTTGATGAGGTGGGACAGCCAGTACGACAGCGCCCCGACGAGGGCGGCGGCCGGCAGGGTGACCAGCCATGCGACCGCCATCCGGCCGGCGACCGCCCAGCGCACTTGCGCACCCGGCTTGCCGACGCCGCTGCCCAGGATCGAGCCGGTCGCAACATGGGTGGTGGACAGCGCCATGCCGGCCGCGCTGGAGCTGAGGATGATGGCCGCCGAGGACGCTTCGGCGGCCAGCCCCTGAGGTGACTCGATCTCGACCAGGCCTTTACCGAGGGTGCGGATGACCCGCCAGCCACCGAGGTAGGTGCCCAGTGCGATGGCCAGCGCGCAGCTGGCGATGATCCAGATCGGCAGGCCGTCGTTCTTGACGTCGCCGGTGAGGTGCCCGGTGGTGATCAACGCGAGGGCGATCACTCCCATGGTCTTCTGAGCGTCGTTGGTGCCGTGGGCAAGGGCGACTAGCGACGCGGTGGCGATCTGCCCCCAGCGGAAGCCCGCCTCCCGACGACGGTGCAGCACTTTGCGCGTGATCCGGTAGACCAGCCAGGTGCCGCAGGCGGCGACGATGCCGGCGATCACCGGCGCAGCCACAGCGGGGATGAGCACCTTCTGGGTGACGCCGGGCCAGTTGACGCCGCTGAAGCCGAGAGCGGCCAGCCCGGCGCCGATCAGCCCGCCGAACAGCGCGTGCGAGGAACTCGACGGGATGCCGAACAACCACGTCAGCAGGTTCCACAGGATGCCCCCGATAAGGCCGGCGAAAATGATCGTCAACCCCATCGACGCGTCGATATCCGGCAGTAGCCGCCCGGTCGTGGAGTCTTGGACCTTGAGCACCGACGTGGTCACGGTGATGGCCACCTCGACGGACAGGAACGCGCCGACCAGATTGAGGATTCCGGCCAGCAAGACGGCGACTTTGGGCTTGAGGGCGCCGGTTGCGATCGACGTCGCCATCGCGTTGCCCGTGTCATGGAACCCGTTGGTGAAGTCGAACGCCAGCGCGGTGGCGATCAACAGCACGAGAATGATCAACTCGGTACTCACCTGGGTCATTGTGCGAGTGTGGCAACCAAGTCCGCCAACCCAATTCGGAGAAAACACGGACTATTCACCTGCCCTTCAGGCGCTGTGAACAAGGTGTTTCCCGGGCTGGCCGAGGTGTGCAACGCGGTGGTGGTGGTGGAGCCCTGTGTGGTTGCTTGATGTGCGGTGAATGGGTCGTGAACATCTTCATCAGGTCGTGGTCCCGCGGTTCGGTTGCGGGCAGACTCAGGGGGTGCCCTCTCAATCTCGCATTCATGCGGTGCTCGAATGGCTTCGTGCCGGCTATCCGGAAGGGGTTCCGGGCCCGGACCGGGTTCCGCTCCTCGCGCTGCTGCGATCGACGCCGTTGACCGAGGATGAGGTCAAGGAAATCGTGCGGAAGATCGCTGCGGAGGAGGCCGGTGCGCCGGCTGGGCATTTGATCGACTACGACGAAATCGCGAAGTTCATCGAAGGCGTGGCACATCACGCCGCCGGGCCGCAGGACGTCAAGCGGGTGGCCGCCCAACTTGCCGCTGCCGGCTGGCCGCTGGCCGGCATCGACACCGGTGAGCTCTGGACCGAGCACGCCGATGTCGAAAACCT
>JAULZA010000138.1:0-11068 GCA_032117575.1 Mycolicibacterium sp. | reverse complement strand
GTCGAAGAGGCCGACCGCCTGATCGTCAATACCGAAGACGAAGCGCACCAGCTAGTTTCGCTGCACCACGCCGACCTCGGCCGGATCGACGTGGTGCATCCCGGAGTCGATCTGCGGACCTTCACCCTGGGCGACCGGGCTGCCGCCCGGGCGGCACTCGGACTGACTCCCGGCCAGCCCGTCGTCGCGTTCGTCGGCCGGATCCAGCCGCTGAAGGCTCCCGACGTGCTGCTGCGCGCAGCAGCACTGATTCCAGTCCGCGGCGCCGGTCCGGTCCGCGTGCTGATCGCGGGCGGGGCATCGGGCACCGGTCTGGCTGCCCCGGACAGCCTGATACGGCTGGCCGACGAACTTGGCATCGCCGACCGGGTGACGTTCCTGCCGCCGCAGTCGCGTGACCAGCTGGTCAACGTCTACCGCGCCGCCGACCTGGTGGCCGTCCCCAGCTACTCGGAGTCGTTCGGTCTGGTCGCGGTGGAGGCGCAGGCCTGCGGAACGCCGGTGGTGGCGGCCGCGGTGGGCGGCCTACCTATCGCGGTTGCCGACGGCCGCAGCGGCAGGCTCGTCGACTCGCACGATCCGCAGCGATGGGCTGAGGCCATCACCAGCCTGCTCGACTCGGACCTCGTGGCGCTGCGCCGCGGCGCCGTCGAGCATGCCGCGCTGTTCTCGTGGGACCACACCGTCGACGCGCTGCTGGCCAGCTACGCCCACGCCATCGCCGACTACCGGCGCACGCACCGGTCGGTACGAGACTTGACTGCCCGCCGACCTGGGCGGCGCTGGACGATCAGAAGGGGAGTGCGAGCGTGAGCGATAACGACCCTCGGCAAGTCGGGATGCGGGTTCGCCAGCAGATCGAAGAGACCCTCACCGAGCATGGCCTCAACTACACCCGCTACGACGGCGCGCACGGCGGGCTGCCCGGCGTGATCGTGGAGCTTCCCGGCGAGCGCAAGCTGACCACCAACACCCTGCTCAGCATCGGTGAGCATTCCGTGCGGGTGGAGGCGTTCGTCTGCCGTCGGCCGGACGAGAACCACGAGGGCGTGTACCGGTTCATCCTCAAGCGGAATCGTCGGCTCTACGGGGTGGCGTACACGCTGGACAACATCGGCGACATCTATCTCATCGGGCGGATCGCGTTGGACGTCATCAACGCCGACGAGATCGACCGGGTGCTGGGCCAGGTTGTCGAGGCGGTCAACAACGACTTCAACACACTGCTCGAACTCGGGTTCGCCACCTCGATCCGGAAGGAATGGGCGTGGCGGGTAGCGCGCGGAGAGTCGCTGAAGAACCTCAAAGCCTTCGAGCACCTCGTCGCCGACGACCCGGACGGCCCCGGGAAAGGCCCCGAGAAAGGCCCCGAGAAAGGCCCTGAAAACGGCCGCGATAAAAGCCAGGGCGAACACGACAAACAGTGAGCCCTCTCGTGAGAGACTTCCGGCTATGGCTGACGGTGATTGCACTCTGATCCTTCTCCGCCACGGCGAAAGCCAGTGGAACGAGAAAAATTTGTTCACCGGCTGGGTGGACATCGATCTCACCGACAAGGGACGCCGTGAGGCGGCCCGCGCCGGTGAGCTGATCGGCGAGCTCGACCGGTTGCCCGACGTTCTCTACACGTCACTGCAACGCCGCGCGATCAACACCGCCAACATCGCGCTGGACAAGGCCAACCGGCATTGGATTCCGGTGCACCGCGACTGGCGACTCAACGAACGTCATTACGGCGCGTTGCAGGGACTCGACAAGGCCGCGACCAAAGAGAAGTACGGCGAAGAGCAGTTCATGGCCTGGCGGCGCAGCTACGACACCCCGCCGCCGCCGATCGAGCGCGGCAGCGAGTTCAGCCAGGACACCGATGCGCGGTACGCCGACATCGGCGGCGGCCCGCTCACCGAGTGCCTCGCCGACGTGGTCGCCCGCTTCGTCCCCTACTTCGAGAGCGCCATCGTCCCGGATCTGCGCTCCGGTAAGACGGTGCTGATCGCCGCGCATGGCAATTCGCTTCGGGCACTGGTGAAGTACCTCGACGGCATGTCCGACGAGGCGGTGGTCAATCTCAACATCCCGACCGGAATCCCGCTGCGCTATGACCTCGACGGCGACCTGAAGCCGCACGTGGTCGGCGGCACCTACCTCGACCCGGAGGCGGCGGCCGCCGGAGCGGCGGCGGTGGCCAGCCAGGGCTCCAAGTAGAACGTCCGGTAAACGTCTGTTGAACGGTGGTTCGGCAGGCAACCGAAATTCGGCGCGGCGTCAGAGCGTGCGTACGCTCATGGCGTGAGTGTTAGCGCGGCGGCGCTTGGGGGTCTCGCGGGTGTGGCGCTCGGGTCGGGTGTCAGCCTGATGCCGCGGCTGGCCGCGCGGCGTCGCGCGGCGGCCGCATCGAGGTCCATGTCGGTGTCCGAGCTGTTGCAGCGCGCGGTCTCCACCGCGCCGGTCGGCGTGCTGGTGGTCGACTCCGCCGGAACGGTGCGGGTGAGCAACCGTCGGGTCACCGAGATGGGCATGATGCGCAATGGCGCGCTCGATGAGCGGTTATGGGCCGCCGCGGCGAGCACCCTGGAAAGCGGCGTTGAAGCCGAGGTGGACCTGGCCGCCCCGCGAGGTCTCGCCGGCCGGCGCGCAGGTCTGGCGGTGCACGCCAAGATCCGACTGCTCAACGCCGATTCCCCCCGACTGGCGGTGATCTACCTCGATGACCAGTCCGAGCAGGCCCGGATGGAGGCTAGCCGGCGTGACTTCGTCGCCAACGTGAGCCACGAACTCAAGACGCCCGTCGCGGCCATGGCCGTTCTCTCCGAGGCGCTGCTGGAGTCCACCGACGACCCCGAGACCGTCCAGCGCTTCGGCGGAAAGATCTACACCGAGTCCCAGCGGCTGGCGAACATGGTCGGCGAATTGATCGAATTGTCGCGCCTGCAGGGCGCCGAGCGGTTGCCCGATCTGGTCGCCGTCGACGTGGACACCGTCGTGCAGGAAGCCATATCCCGTTACCGGGTGGTGGCGGAGAAGGCCAGCATCGCGATCACCACCGACGATCCGACCGGTTTTCAGGTCCTCGGAGACGAGGGCCTGCTGGTCACCGCGATCGCAAACCTCATCTCCAATGCCATTGCCTACTCGCCCAACGGCTCGACGGTGTCGATCAGCCGTCGACTGCACGAGGGCAAAGTCGAGATCGCGGTAACCGACCGGGGTATCGGCATCGCGCGAGCCGACCAGGAGCGGGTGTTCGAGCGCTTCTTCCGAGTAGACAAGGCGCGCTCCCGGGCCACCGGCGGGACGGGGCTCGGCCTGGCCATCGTCAAGCACGTGGCCGCCAACCACAACGGCGACATCCGACTGTGGAGCCGGCCGGGAACGGGTTCGACATTCACGCTGTCCGTGCCGGCGTATGAGGGAACGGACGACAAGCACATCGAAATACAGGAGGCGCAGTGACTCGGGTGCTGATCGTCGAAGACGAGGAGTCGCTGGCAGACCCGCTGGCGTATCTGCTTCGCAAAGAGGGTTTCGAGACCACGGTGGTCACCGACGGCCCCTCCGCCCTGGCGGAATTCGACCGCGCTCGGCCGGACATTGTGCTGCTGGATCTGATGCTGCCGGGCATGAGCGGCACCGATGTGTGCAAGCAGTTACGGCTGCGCTCCAGCATTCCGGTGATCATGGTGACCGCACGCGACAGCGAGATCGACAAGGTGGTCGGCCTTGAGCTCGGCGCGGACGACTATGTGACCAAGCCGTATTCGGCACGGGAGTTGATCGCCCGGATCCGTGCAGTGCTGCGCCGCGGGATCGAGGGCGAGGACACTGGCGACACGGTCCTGGAAGCCGGTCCCGTTCGGATGGATATCGAACGTCATATCGTCAGCGTTGGCGATGGGCAGATCTCGTTGCCGCTCAAGGAATTCGAACTGCTGGAATATCTGATGCGCAACAAGGGCCGGGTGCTTACTCGCGGTCAACTGATCGATCGGGTGTGGGGTTCGGATTACGTCGGAGACACAAAGACCCTCGACGTACACGTCAAGAGGTTGCGCTCCAAGGTGGAGCAGGACCCGGCCAACCCCAGTCTGATCGTGACGGTGCGCGGTTTGGGCTACAAGCTGGAGGGCTAGTTACTGGGCGAGGCGCGCGAGCGACGGCGTCCGCGTTCTTGGGTCGCCGGGTGCACCGCGATCAGCGGAAAGCCGCTGCGCCGCTTGCATAAACCCGCCAACTCCGCGTAGGCCTCGGCGCCGAGCAGCTCAGTCAGCTCCGGCGCATAGGTCTCCCACACTGCTTTCTTCCCCACGTGTGCCGCCGGGTCTCCGGTGCAGTACCAGTGCAGATCTTCGCCGCCCTCGCCCCAGCCGCGGCGGTCGTACTCGGTGACCGTGGTCTTGAGGATCTCGCTCCCGTCCGGTCTGGTCACCCACTCCTGGGTGCGCCGGATCGGAAGCTGCCAGCACACTTCAGGTTTCATGGTCAGCGGTTCGACGCCGAGCTTGAGCGCCTTGCTGTGCAGCGCGCAGCCGATGCCGCCCGGGAAGCCGGGCCGGTTCAGGAAGATGCACGCGCCCTTGTACTTGCGGGTCCGTAGGCTCGGCTTGTCCTCGTACTCGTCCAATTCCAGATAACCCTTGGAGCCGAGTCCCTTCTCCCGGAACTGCCAGTCGGCGTCGGTCAGCTTCGACACGGCGTCGTCGAGGTTGGCGATGTCGTCGTCGTCGGAGAGGAATGCCCCATGCGAGCAGCACCCGTCGTCGGGCCGGTCTTTGACGGTTCCCTGGCAGGCGGCGGTGCCGAACACACATGTCCACCTCGACAGCAGCCAGGTCAGATCGGCGGCGATCAGATGTTCGGGGTTGGCTGGGTCGTAGAACTCCACCCACTCGCGCGGGAAGTCCGGATCGACCTCGCCGGGATGCCTACGTCTCACGGAGTGCAACGGTAGACGACGCTGGGCGCTAGGTTGGAGCACGTGCGACTGGGCGTGCTCGATGTTGGCAGCAACACTGTTCATCTACTGGTGGTCGACGCTCACCGCGGCGGTCATCCAACCCCGATGAGCTCGACCAAGGAGCCGCTGCGGCTTGCCGAGGCGATCGACGACTCGGGCAAGCTCACCCGGAAGGGTGCGGAGAAGCTGATCACCACCGTCGACGAGTTCGCCAAGATCGCCCGCAGCTCCGGGTGTGGTGACCTGATGGCGTTCGCCACCTCCGCGGTGCGCGACGCGACCAACTCCGATGACGTACTGGCTCGGGTTCGCGCCGAGACCGATGTCGATTTACAGGTGCTCTCCGGGGTCGATGAGTCGAGGCTGACATTCCTGGCGGTGCGCCGCTGGTACGGGTGGAGCAAGGGGCGGATCACCGACCTGGACATCGGCGGCGGCTCTCTGGAGCTGTCCACCGGGATCGACGAGATGCCCGACTGCGCGATGTCGCTTCCGCTGGGTGCGGGCCGGCTGACGCGGGAGTGGCTCCAAGACGATCCACCCGGACGCCGGCGGGTGGCGGTGCTGCGGGACTGGCTGGACGCCGAGCTCGCCGACGCTGCACAGGCGATGGCCGAGGCGGGAAAGCCGGACCTGGCGGTGGGAACCTCCAAAACCTTCCGGTCCCTGGCCCGGCTGACCGGTGCGGCGCCGTCGGCTGCGGGTCCGAGGATCAAGCGAGTCCTTACCGCCAACGGCCTCCGGCAGCTCATAGCGTTCATCTCTAGGATGACCACTGCAGACCGTGCCGAGCTGGAAGGGGTCAGCATCGAACGGGCGCCGCAGATCGTCGCCGGGGCTCTGGTGGCGGAGGCAACCATGCGAGCCCTGTCCCTGGAATCGGTGCAGATCTGCCCGTGGGCGCTACGGGAGGGCATCATCCTGCGCCGGTTGGACAGTGAGGCTGACGGGACCGCGCTAGTGCAGGCAGCGCGGACCGACTGAGAGGCGAGAAACGATGAGAGAGTCAGAGGACACGCGGCCGGTCTCGGTGGCCGAGTTGCTGGCCCGTAACGGAACAATCGGTTCGCCGCCGGTCGGGGGACACCGCCGCCGCAAGCGCCGCGACGGGGTGACCGTCGCTGAACTGACCGGAGAGATCCCGATCGTCCGTACTGGGGAGATTCCGGTCGTCACCGAAGAGGTGACGGCGTATCAGGCCGCCCCGTACGAGGCCGCACCGTACGAGGAAACGGCGTACGAAACCGGCTACGAGGAGCAGAGTCCGCAGGCCGACGTCGTCTACGCCGAGGCGGTTACCTATGAGGACTCGGTCACCTACGAGGAGCCGGTCACCTACGAGGAGGCCGTCAGCTACGCCGAGCCGGTGACGTATGGGGAGCCGGTCACCTATGAGGAGCCGGTTACCTATGAGGAGCCGGTCACCTACGAGGAGTCGGTGGCTTACGAGGAGCCGGCCACCTATGAGGAGTCGGCCACCTACGAGGAGCCGGCCACCGATGAGGAGCCGGTGGCTTACGAGGAGCCGGTCACCGATGAGGAGCCGGTCACCTATGAGGCGTCGGTGACTTACGAGGAGTCGGCAACCTATGCGGAGGCGGTCACCTATGAGGAGTCGGCCACCGATGAGGAGCCGGTCACCTATGAGGCGTCGGTGACTTACGAGGAGTCGGCCACCTATGAGGCGTCGGTGGCTTACGAGGAGCCGGTCACCGATGAGGAGGCCGTCACCTACGCCGAGCCGGCCGCGACAACATTCGTCGCCCCGGTCGCCGTCGTGGAGGAGCCGGAGTCGGCCCGTCCGGCACCGCCGAAGTCCAGCGACCCGCTGCCGCAGCGCGCCCGGACCGGCCTCGAACGCAGTTACGACCCCCGCCCGCAGCGACGTTCCTCCGGCGCCGAGCAGATGACCTACGACCCGGTGGATGAATCGGTGGATCTGGACGGGCTTGTCGACGAGCACAGCGACGAGTTGCGTTCCTACCTGCAGGCCTCCAGCGGGACGCTGTTCTCCGGCGGAACGATCGCCGACGACCTGGCCCGCCGTGGACTGGTCAGCGAATCCGATGACTACGACTACGACTACAACGACGACTACGACTACAACGACGACGACGACCACGGCGGTGAGACCCACAGGGTCGAGCACGCCGGGGTGGTGGCGGCAGCAGCCGTCCCGGCGGCAAGCAGCCAGTCGAGAGGTGTGGCAGGAGGCGTGTGGAACAGCCTGGTGGCCGTCGTTCAATCCTTGCTGGCCGTGGTGTTCGGCGCCGGACTTTTCATCGCCTTCGATCAGTTGTGGCGCTGGAATAACCTTGTCGCCCTGGTGCTTACGGTCATTGTGGTGCTCGCCCTGGCCGCCGGGGTTCGGGTCGTTCGCAAAACCGAGGACATTGTGAGCACTCTGACCGCCGTGGCCGTCGGCCTGTTGGTAACCCTGGGCCCGCTCGCCCTGCAATCCACCTGACCCTGTGCGCCCAGCGATCAAGGTCGGCTTATCGACGGCATCGGTCTATCCACTGAAGACCGAAGCCGCGTTCGAGGCCGCCGCCGAACTGGGTTACGACGGCGTCGAACTGATGGTGTGGGCCGAGACGGTCAGCCAGGACATCGGCGCGATCTCCCAGATGTCCCGGCGCTATGGCGTCCCGGTGCTGTCGGTCCACGCGCCCTGTCTGCTGATCTCCCAGCGGGTGTGGGGCTCCGACCCGATCCCCAAGCTCAACCGCAGTGTGCAGGCTGCCGAGCGGCTGGGCGCACAGACGGTGGTGGTGCACCCGCCGTTCCGCTGGCAGCGCCGCTACGCCGACGGTTTCAGCGACCAGATCGCCTGGCTGGAGGACCGCAGCGACGTCATGGTCGCCGTGGAAAATATGTTCCCGTTCCGCGCCGACAGGTTCTTTGGCTCCCGGCAGCCCTCGATCGAGCGGATGCGCAAGCGAGGCGGCCGGCCCGGGGCGGCGGTCTCGGCCTTCGCGCCCTCCTATGATCCGCTGGACGGCAACCACGCGCACTACACGCTGGACCTGTCGCACTCCGCCACCGCGGGCACCGACGCTTTGGACATGGCTCGCCGGATGGGTGACGGCCTGGTGCACCTGCATCTGTGCGACGGCACCGGCGCCTCCACCGACGAACACCTCGTTCCCGGCCGCGGCACTCAGCCGGCCCAGGAGATCTGCCAGATGCTGGCCGGAAGCGACTTCAGCGGACACGTCGTTCTAGAGGTCACTACCTCGAGTGCGCGCACCAAAGCCGAACGCGACGCCTTGCTGACCGAGTCGCTAGAGTTCGCGCGCACCAATCTTCTGCGCTGAGAGAGGCTTCCAATGATTCCGGAGACGATCCCGCGGTTCTCCGACGCGATGGCGTTGCATCAAGTCGACGGATGCGCGGGCGAATTTGCGGGATTCCTCAACGAGCACTGGACCATCGGACCGAAGGTGCACGGCGGTGTGATGGTGGCGTTGTGCGCCAAGGCCGCTCGTGAGGCCTACGGCAGCACCGCCCACCCGGTGGCGGTGTCGGCCAACTTCTTGTCCGCGCCAGATCCCGGTGAGGTGCGCCTGATCGCCACGGTGCGCAAGCGCGGACGCCGGGTCGGGCTGGTCGACGTCGAGCTGATCCAGGGTGACCGGGGAAAGACTTCCGGGGGCAAGATATGCGTGCACGCGGTGGTGACGCTCGGCGAACCCGAGCACCAGAGGCAGCCGCTGTTCGCCGATTCCGGCGTGACCGAGCTGATGACGGTGGAACCGCCCGCCGAGGCACTGTCGATCGGCCCCGGCCAGCCGGCGGCCGACATCAACCACCTGGCCCGCGGCTGCGACATCCGGCCGCTGATGGTCGAGGAATTGGCGACGGGTGAGGCGCCGATGTTCCGGATCTGGGTGCGGCCCCGCGACGGGGCGGTCGACGAACTCTTCGCGCTGATGTGCGGCGACATCTCGCTGCCCGTTCCCTACGCGGTGGGCCGGCGCGGCTGGGCACCGACGGTGCAATTGACGGCGTACTTGCGGGCGCTGCCGGCAGACGGCTGGCTCAGGGTGATGTGTACCGCCACCCAGATCGGGCAGGACTGGTTCGACGAAGATCACACCGTCGTGGACAGCACCGGGCGAATCGTCGTGCAAACCCGCCAGCTAGCCCTGGTCCCTGCTGGGTAGGGTTTCGCGCTATGGCCAGGATTGCGATCATCGGTGGCGGCAACATGGGTGAGGCGTTACTCGCCGGCCTGCTCAACTCCGGGCGTCCCGCCAGGGATTTGGTGGTCGCCGAGAAGTCGGCCGGCCGCGCCGAATACCTCACGCGGACTTACTCGGTCCGGGTTGCCCCGCTGGCCGATGCGGCGGAGACCGCGGACTTCCTCGTTCTGGCCATCAAACCCAGTGACGTGGAATCAGTGGCCGCCGAGATCGCGGCGGTGACGGCCGCGGCCGACGCCACCAGGGCGGAGCAGGTCCTCATCAGCGTCGTCGCCGGGGTGACGACGAGTTTCTACGAGTCACGACTGACCGCGGGTTCACCGGTGATCCGGGTTATGCCCAACACCCCGGCGCTGCTGGGGCAGGGAGTCAGCGCACTGGCCGCGGGCCGGTTTGCCACCGCCGAGCAGCTGTCGCAGGCAGCCGAGCTCTTCACGTCCGTCGGTTCGGTGCTCACCGTCCCGGAAACCCAGATCGATGCTGTGACCGCGGTGTCTGGGTCAGGTCCGGCCTACTTCTTCCTGTTCGTGGAGGCTCTGGTCGACGCCGGCGTGGCAGCCGGGCTGAGCCGCGCGGTGGCCACCGATCTGGCCGTGCAGACGATGGCAGGTTCGGCGGCCATGTTGGTCGATCGCGTCCATGCGGCGCGGTCCGAGCAGTCGGGGCGCCCGGACACCGCGACGGTCGAGCTGCGCGCCATGGTGACCTCACCGGGCGGCACTACCGCTGCTGGCCTGCGGGAACTGGAGCGCTGCGGGCTGCGGGCTGCCGTTGCCGCTGCGGTAGAGAGTGCGAAAACCCGGTCTGAGCAGCTGGGAATTACAGCGGAGTAGTTTGAGAAATCTCTGGCGGATTAACAAACACCCGTCGCAGTAACCCCATTGGCCACGCTATTCTCCTCGTAACGCATTGGGTCGGTGCCAGCGGTGGGGAAGCCGCTGGAACTGCCCATGCCTGACGGAATGGGTTGCGATGACCTCTATGAACGGGCCCTCTGGGCGGGACTCCGCCGGCGGCAAGTCGGCGCGCGACGCCGGTGCGGCTGATGCGCAACCGGTCACCAGAACTCAGTTCCTCACCGTCGCCGAGGTGGCATCCCTGATGCGGGTCAGCAAGATGACGGTCTACCGGTTGGTGCATAACGGTGAACTGCCCGCCGTCCGGGTGGGCCGCTCGTTCCGGGTGCACGCCAAAGCCGTCCACGATCTGCTGGAGACGTCGTACTTCGACGCCGGTTAAGGTTCGGGGCGCGGGTGAGCGCACGCAGCGCGAGAGAGCCGGCTAACGCTCACCCCAGCCACTTGGGTAAGGTAACCCCGACACAGGCCGCCCGGCATCGGGCATTGGTACTTTAGGTAGCGGAGTTCATGGGTTCAGTCATTAAGAAGCGGCGTAAGCGCATGTCCAAGAAGAAGCATCGCAAGCTGCTCCGGCGTACCCGGGTCCAGCGCAGAAAACTCGGTAAGTAGCCCAGGCTGCCCCAGCCTCTGCACCGCGTGCGGCCTTGCTGTGCCGGCTGGGGCGATCCTCGTTAGGCTTTAGCGCATGGAATCCGGCCGACCCGGCACCGACCTCCCGCACTACCCGAAAGTGGTGCTGGTCACCGGCGCGTGCCGTTTCCTCGGTGGTTACCTCACCGCCAGGCTGGTGCAGAACCCGTTGATCAACACAGTGATCGCGGTCGACGCGATCGCACCCAGCAAGGATCTGCAGCGCCGGATGGGTCGCGCGGAGTTCGTCCGCGCCGATATCCGCAATCCGTTCATCGCGAAGGTGATTCGCAACAGCGACGTCGACACGGTGGTGCACGCGGCCGCCGCGTCCTACGCTCCGCGATCCGGTGGCCGGGCCACCCTTAAAGAGCTCAACGTGATGGGCGCGATGCAGCTGTTCGCGGCCTGCCAGAAAG
>JAULZA010000137.1:1286-7868 GCA_032117575.1 Mycolicibacterium sp. | reverse complement strand
GATGGCCCAGGCGGCCGCGATCCGCGACGCGGTGACCCCCGACGAGACGCTGTTCGTGCTCGACGCGATGATCGGCCAGGACGCGGTGGCCACCGCCGAGGCATTCGGGGCCGGTGTCGGCTTCACCGGCGTGGTGCTGACCAAGCTCGACGGCGACGCCCGCGGTGGCGCGGCGCTGTCGGTCCGCGAGGTCACCGGCGTGCCGATCCTGTTCGCGTCCACCGGCGAGAAGCTGGACGACTTCGACGTCTTCCACCCCGACCGGATGGCCGGCCGGATCCTCGGCATGGGCGATGTGCTGAGCCTCATCGAGCAGGCCGAGCAGGTCTTCGATGCCCAGCAGGCCGAAGACGCCGCCGCCAAGATCAGCTCCGGTGAACTGACGCTGGAGGACTTCCTCGAGCAGATGCTGGCCATCCGCAAGATGGGCCCGATCGGCAACCTGCTGGGAATGCTGCCCGGCGCGGCGGGGATGAAGGACGCGCTCGCCGCCGTCGACGACTCCCACCTGGACCGGTTGCAGGCGATCATCCGCGGCATGACGCCCGAGGAACGCGCCGATCCCAAGATCATCAACGCGTCGCGCCGGTTGCGGATCGCCAACGGCTCCGGTGTGAACGTCTCCGACGTCAACCAACTCGTCGACCGGTTCTTCGAGGCGCGCAAGATGATGTCGCAGATGGCCGGTGCGATGGGCATGCCGTTCGCGCGGCGGTCGTCCAAGCGCAGCGCGAAGAACAACAAGAAGAAGGGTAAGAAGGGTCGCGGTCCCACGCCGCCGAAGGCGACCAATCCGCTGCTCGGTGGCATGCCGGGCGGATTCCCGGACCTGTCCCAGATGCCCGAGGGCCTCAACGAATTACCACCCGCCCTGGCCGATTTCGATCTGTCCAAGCTGAAGTTCCCCGGCAAGAACTAGCCCGGTGCGTGATGTCGCCGCCCCGGCGGCTCCGGTGGCTGATGTCGCCGCCCCGGCGGCTCCGGTGGCTGATGTCGCCGCCCCGGCGGCTCCGGTGGCTGATGTCGCCGCCCCGGCGGCTCCGGTGGCTGATGTCGCCGCCCCGGCGGCTCCGGTGGCTGATGTCGCCGCCGCTGCGGCTCCGGTGGGCGCCCTGCACGTCCGGGGTCGCAGCCTGCCGGACGACGAGCCGGTGCAGTGGTGGATCGCCGACGGAGTTCTGCGCAGCGAACCGGTTGCCGGCGCCGACACCGTCTTTGACGGCGGCTGGATCATCCCCGGTCTGGTCGACGCGCACTGCCACGTCGGACTCGGCCCGCACGGTGCGGTCGAACTCGACGAAGCCATCAGCCAGGCCGTCGTCGACCGTGACGCCGGGGCACTGTTGTTGCGTGATTGCGGAGCGCCGACCGACACCCGCAGCCTGGACAGCCATCATGATCTGCCCCAGATCATCAGGGCGGGAAGGCATCTCGCTCGCCCGAAGCGCTATATGCAGGGCTATGCGATCGAACTCGAGGATGAGTGGCAGCTGCCTGACGCCTTGGCCGAGCAGGCCCGCCGCGGTGACGGCTGGGTCAAGCTCGTCGGTGACTGGATCGACCGGACGGTGGGTGACCTAGCCCCGCTGTGGTCCGATGAGGTGCTCGCCGCCGCCATCGCCGCCGCGCACGCCGAAGGAGCGCGGGTCACCGCCCATGTCTTCGGCGAGGACGCATTGGCAGGCCTGATCGCCGCGGGTATCGACTGCATCGAACACGGAACCGGCCTGACCGACGACACCGTCGCGATGATGGCGCAGCGCGGCACCGCTCTGGTGCCCACCCTGATCAACATCGAGAACTTCCCCGACTTCGCCTCAGCGGCAGACAAGTACCCGACGTATGCCGCGCACATGAGAGACCTCTACGCGCAGTCCCGCAGCCGCATCGCCGCGGCGCGCGAGGCTGGGGTGCCGATCTACGCCGGCAGTGATGCCGGCGGGCTCATGCAGCACGGGCAGATCGCCGCCGAAGTGCAGGCGCTCACCGGAATCGGCATGAGCCCCACCGCGGCACTGGGCGCGGCATGCTGGGACGCCCGGGCCTGGCTGGGCCGGCCGGCCCTGGCGGATGGGGCGCCGGCGGATCTGCTCTGTTTCGCCGACGATCCGCGCACCGGGCCGCGGGTGCTGTCCCGGCCCGACCGGGTGATCCTGCGCGGCCGAATCTATTGACACCGAATCTATTGACACCGCGTCCGCGACGCAGCGCTAGGGCTGGCTGAAACCCCAGTCCAGCAGAGCGCGGCCCTGATTCCACAGATCGTCGCTGCCGTACATCATCACCGCCACCAGTCGCTTGCCGTTGCGTTGCGCCATCGCGACGTAAGTTTCCCGGGCGAGGTTGGTGTATCCGGTCTTGCCGCCGATGAATCCTGGATAGTCCTGCAGCAGCGGGTCCTGGTTGGCGATCTGTTTGAATCCGCCCGCGCCGTTGGGGAACTGCGCCGCCCGCTGGTGGATGATCTGGACGAACATCGGGTAGTTCAGTGCGGCCCGGTAGATCACCGCCAGGTCGTGCGGTGTGGTGATCGACTCCCAGCCCGGGCCGTCGAGGCCCGACGGGGAGCCGGCCCGGGTGGTGCGCGCACCGACCTGATAGGCCTTCATATTCATCTTCTGCACGGCCACCTGGTAGCCGCCGAGCATGTCGGCGAGCATGTTGGCGGCGTCGTTACCCGACACCAGCATCAGTGCGTCGAGCAGTTGGCGGGTGGTGTAGACCTGCCCGGGCACCAGTCCGACACACGAACACTCCACGTCGGTGTGCGTGGAGTTGGCGCGCGCCGCGGCGGCCGGGTTGAGTTGGTCGAGGACCACCAGCGCCAGCAACGCCTTGATCGTGCTGGCCGGGGCGAGCTGGGAGTAGGCCTCGTTGCCGCCGAGGATCCGGCCGCTGATCATGTCGGCCACCAGCCATGCCGGGGCCGGCCCCTTCGGTACCGCGACGGCCGCCTGGGGATTCGGTTCGGCCGCTGCGGGCGCGACCGGGACGGTCAGGGCGAGGACGGCGGCGGCGGCAAGGACCGCAGCGCGGCGGACCAGCGCGAGCGCAGACATATTTGCCGAGGCTAACGGGGCTATGCGGCGATGCGGGTTCGGTGCGGTTGCTGATTGGTTTCGGGCCTGTGGCCGTCGTAGGCTGTCCACAAGACCTGCCAAGATGACGGAACTTCGACAAAGGGGAACGACGCGTGAGAATCAGCAAACTGGCCGCGGTGTTCGCGGCGGCAGCGGTGACCGTCGGGATGAGTGCCGCCACCATCGCACCGGCATCGGCAGCAGACAACATCAAGACCTTCGGTGAGCAGGAGCGGCTCAACGGCCCCAACAGCCTGCCCTACATCGGCTACACCGTGTTCAATCTCGATCCCAGCACCGCGCCCGTGCCGCACAACGGCACCCTGTACGAGGCCCGCGTGGTGGTCGACGGGTTCGGCACCAACACCAACCCGATGATCGAGCGCTTCGGCGCCCGCGCCCAGTCCGGCGAGTACTACCCGGCCATCCAGGGTGCGTCGAACATGGACATGCTCTTCTTCGACATCGTGGGTCCGGTACCCAACAGCGTCGTGTGGAACGACGGCATCCGCGACATCCTGGCCTGGATTCCCGGCGATCTCCCGCTGGAACCCGCCAGCGTCAAGGAGGCACCGCCGGTGCCCGGGCGGGAAAGCTACATGCCCGCGCCCGCCGCGGAGGCTCCGGTGGAGAACGATCCGGCCATCGTCGCCACCCCCAACCCGATCCCCAACGAGAGCCAGCCGCTGACCGAGGCGATCGTCGCGGAGCCGGGCTTCAACCGCTAGTCGGCTACGCCGGCGGGCTCTGCCCCCATGCGGCGGCGTCGGCGCCCTCCAGCGTGTAAACGACGCTGGTAGGCGCTGCTCCGGTCACGTCGAAGTAGATCTTGCCCGACGCCGTCCCGCCGGGAGGTAGGGCGGTCGGGGGGATGCCGAGCGGGCTGGCGACTGCCCACAGAACCGGGTAGCTGTCGGCGGCTGACCGCGCCGAGAAGCCTGAGATCATCGGCACGCCGCCATGATCGAGGGTGACCGCTGTGGTGGCTTCCCACAGTGCGCCGGCGGGCTGATACGGCAGTGCGTCAGCGCTGGGCTGAAGGTCGCTGACCGTCCAGTGCTGTTCGATTTCGATGTCGACGACGTCGATGTCGGTCGGTTGCCCGAAGTCGACGGTCTCAGCGTGGGCGGCGGGAGACAGTGCGCCCGCGGCCATCAGCAGGGCCGCGCAGGCGCCGAGACCTAATGATGCTGTTCGTTTCACGTTTTCTCCTTCCGGTGATACCTCGACGGTACCAGCCGGTCGGCTCACGTGTTTGGGCCCGAACGGGCTCAGAGGGCGGCGATACCCGCCGAGGGATTCTGCGCGAATCCCCAGTCCAGCAGCATGGCGGCCTGATCCCAGTAGGTGGGGCCACCGTCGCGGACCAGGCCGTACATCATCGCGATGACCAGCCTGCGGCCGTCTCGCTGCGCCGCGCCGACGAAGGTCTTGCGGGCGGCATTGGTGAACCCCGTCTTACCGCCGATCGCGCCCGGGTAGCGGACCAGCAGTTCGTCCTGGTTGACCAGAACGCGCTCGCCGGTCTCGGCCGGGAACACCGCCGTCGGCTGGGCGGTGATCTGGGCGAACACCGGGTTGGCCATCGCCGCGCGGAAGATGACGGCCAGGTCGCGGGGTGTGGTCCAGCCCGCACCGTCGGGTCCGTCGAGCCCGGACGGGCTGGTGGCGTGGGTGTCGGTCGCGCCGACCGCGAACGCCTTGGCGTTCATCTTGTCCACCGCGATGTCGTAGCCGCCGAGCATGTCGGCCAGGGCATGGGCGGCGTCGTTGCCGGAGACCAGCAGCGTCGCCTCCAGCAGTTGCCGGGCGGTGTAGGTGCGTCCGGCGGTGAGGCCGGCGCAGTTGCATTCGGCGTTCGCGGCGGCCGGGCTGGCCACCACCGTCGAATCCAGATTGAGCTCGTCGAGAGCGGTCAGCGCCAGCAGAACCTTGATGGTGCTGGCCGGCGGCCTCGCCCCGTACATCTCCCGGCCCGCCAGCACGGTGCCGCTGTCGATGTCGGCGACGATCCACGCCTGCGCGGGACCATCGGGGATCTCTATCGAGCCGACCGGCTGGATGTTCGGCTCGGCCCCCGCCGGTGCGCTGACAGCGACGGCCGAGGTGGTGATGACGGTGAGGGATGCGGCCACAACGGCCAGGAGCCTGCCCATGGCGAAACACCCTAACCGTTGGCCAGGGGCTCGGCGGCCGTGTTCAATCTGGAGATCATGGACTTGGCGGAGATCTCGGACCGGATGGAAATTCAGCAGCTGGTGGTGGACTACGCCACCGCCATCGATCAGAAGCGCTTCGATGACCTCGACGCGATCTTCACCCCCGACGCTTATATCGACTACCGGGCGATGGGCGGGGTGGACGGGCAGTTCGGCGAGGTCAAGGCGTGGTTGGCCGAGGTGCTGCCGAATTTCCCGGCCTACTACCACCTGGTCGGCAACTTCGACATCCGGCTGTCCGGGGACACCGCCGCCGGCCGGACCATGTGCTTCAACCCGATGAAGCTCAGCGATGACGGCCGGATCATGTTCTGTGCGCTCTGGTACGACGACGAGTTCGTCCGCACCCCGGCGGGGTGGCGGATGACCCGACGGGTGGAGACCAAGTGCATGGACAAGATGCTCTGACCGGCGATTAACGCCCGGCAGACCGAATCTGGCACAATCACCGCTGGCCACGCGAGGCAAAACCGGATTCCGGCATCCCGCCGGTGATCGCTGAATTGCAGCGTGAGACGCATAGGAGTAGTTCATTCATGGCTGTCAAGATCAAGCTCACCCGCCTTGGCAAGATCCGCAATCCCCAGTACCGCATCGCCATCGCCGATGCCCGCAACCGCCGCGACGGCCGTTCCATCGAGGTCATCGGCCGCTACCACCCCAAAGAAGAGCCGAGCCTGATCGAGATCGACTCCGAGCGCGCGCAGTACTGGCTGTCGGTCGGCGCCCAGCCCACCGAGCCCGTGCTCAAACTGCTCAAGATCACCGGCGACTGGCAGAAGTTCAAGGGCCTGCCCGGTACCGAGGGCACGCTGAAGGTCAGGGAGCCCAAGCCCAGCAAGCTCGATCTCTTCAACGCCGCTCTAGCCGCCGCCGACGGCGCGCCCACCGGCGAGGCCACCGCGCTCAAGAAGAAGAAGGCTCCGGCCAAAAAAGCCGAGGCGGCCGAAAAGCCTGAGGAGGCTGCTGCCGAGCCGGTAGCGGAGGCTCCCGCCGAGCCCGCCGCCGAGACCGCGCCGGAGGCGGAACCCGCCGCCGAGACCGCGCCGGAGGCGGAACCCGCGGAACCCGCCGCCGAGACCGCGCCGGAGGCGGAACCCGCCGCCGAGACCGCCGAGTCAGCGCAAGAATGAGCACCGCCGTCGTCGACGCCGTGGAGCATCTGGTCCGCGGGATCGTCGATAACCCCGATGACGTCCGGGTCGACATGGTGACCAACCGGCGCGGCCGCACCGTGGAGGTGCATGTGCACCCCGACGACCTGGGCAAGGTGATCGGCCGTG
>JAULZA010000137.1:0-1276 GCA_032117575.1 Mycolicibacterium sp. | reverse complement strand
GTCGACGTCGTGGACACCGATCAGTAGCCCCCCAATGGAACTGGTGGTCGGACGGATCGCCAAGGCGCACGGCATCACCGGCGAGGTGGTCGTCGATGTGCGCACAGATGATCCCGAGGCACGGTTCGTCACCGGTCACAGACTGCGGCTGAAGAATCCGCGCGCCGGGACCGAGCGCGAGGCCGTCATCGAGTCCGTGCGCCCGCACGGCGCGCGACTGTTGGTGCGCCTTGCCGGTGTCGCCGACCGCAACGGTGCCGACGCGCTGCGCGGCGGGCTCTTCGTCGTCGACTCCGCCGATCTGCCGCCGATATCGGATCCCGACGAGTTCTATGACCACCAACTCGAAGGACTGCAGGTGCGCACCGTCGACGGCCGCCGGCTTGGAACGGTGACGGAGGTGCTGCACACCCCAGGTGGCGAATTACTCTCTGTCCGAGGCGAATCCGGCGCCGAACTGCTCGTCCCATTCGTCGCGGCCATCGTCACCTCGGTATCACTGGCCGATCACGTGGTGGAGATCGACCCGCCCGAGGGTCTGCTGGATCTGGAGTAGGAGTGCGCAGCGGTGCACATTGATGTCATCACGATCTTTCCGGACTATCTCGAACCGGTCCGGCAGTCGTTGCCGGGCAAGGCAATCGAGTCCGGGCTCATCGGCTTCGCCGTTCACGATCTGCGCCGGTGGACCCACGACGTGCATCACTCGGTCGACGACTCGCCCTACGGGGGTGGGCCCGGGATGGTGATGAAGGCCCCGGTCTGGGGGGAGGCCCTCGACGAGATCTGCACCGCCGACACCCTGCTGGTGGTGCCCACCCCGGCCGGCCGGCCGTTCACCCAGTCGCTGGCGCAGCACTGGGCGGCCGAGAGTCATCTGGTGTTCGCCTGCGGTCGCTACGAAGGTATCGACCAGCGCGTCGTCGAGGACGCCGCCACCCGGATACGCGTGGAGGAGGTCTCGATCGGCGATTACGTGCTGGCAGGCGGCGAGGCGGCTGCTCTGGTGATGATCGAGGCGGTCGTGCGGCTGATGCCGGACGTGATGGGAAATCCGTTGTCGCCCAAAGACGATTCCCATTCGCCGGACAACATGGGTCGGCTGGAAGGACCCAGCTACACCCGCCCGCCGGTATGGCGCGGGCTTGCCGTGCCCGAGGTGCTGCTCTCCGGCGATCACGGCCGGGTCGCAGCATGGCGCCGTGAGCAGGCGATGGAACGCACCCGGGAGCGCCGCCCCGACTTGCTCGGCGAGGGTGACGGTTAGGTCCGGCCA
>JAULZA010000136.1:0-12640 GCA_032117575.1 Mycolicibacterium sp. | reverse complement strand
AAGCCGCGTTAGCCACGCCGCATAGACTCGGCACCCGTGAATCCCCTGCGCCGACGGCTCACCGAAGCGATCGCACTAACGGGTATGCGGCCGCCGTGGCGGGTGCCCAGCCCGACCAGGATCCCGCTGCGCGGCAAACGGGTCGTGATCACCGGTGCGTCGTCAGGTATAGGCGAGGCCGGTGCCGAGCTTTTCGCCGCAGCGGGTGCGGAGGTGATCGTCGTCGCCCGGCGCGCCGAGTTGCTCGACGAACTGACCCAGCGGATTGCCGGCAACGGCGGGACCGCCGCCGCCATTCCGTGCGACCTGTCCGACCTGGACGCCGTCGACGAACTGGCCGCGGTCGTCGAGCAGCGCTTCGGTGGGGTCGACATCCTGGTCAACAACGCCGGCCGGTCCATCCGCCGGCCGCTGGCCGAGTCGTTGGACCGCTGGCACGACGTCGAGCGGACCATGCTGCTGAACTACTATTCACCGCTGCGGCTGATCCGCGGTCTGGCACCCGGCATGATCGAGCGGCGCGACGGCCACATCATCAATGTCGCCACCTGGGGCGTATTGAGCGAAGCCCCTCCCCTGTTCAGCGTCTACAACGCGTCCAAGTCGGCGCTGAGCACGGTGAGCCGGGTGATAGAGACCGAGTGGTCGCGGCACGGCGTGCACTCGACCACCCTCTACTACCCGCTGGTGGCCACTCCGATGATCGCGCCGACCAAGGCCTACGACCGGATGCCTGCGCTGACTCCTCAGGAAGCCGGGCAATGGATGATCGACGCCGCCCGGCACCGGCCGGTGCGCATCGCACCGCGGTTCGGGGTGAGCGCCCGCGCGCTCGACGTCGTCGCCCCCGGGGCGCTCAACGCCGTACTCAAGCGCCAGCGCATGCAGCCCAACTGAGGTAGACAGTCCTAAATGGAGATTCTTTCGAGCCGGATGTTGCTGCGCCCGGCGGACTACCAGGTGTCGCTGGCGTTCTACCGCGACTCGCTGGGATTAGCCATCGCCCGCGAATATCCAGGCGGCACAGTGTTTTTCGCTGGGCAAACGCTGCTTGAGCTGGCCGGTCACGGCAGGCCCGCCGATGCGCCCGAGGGTTTCGCCGGCGCGCTGTGGCTTCAGGTCCGCGACGTCTATGCCACGCAAGACGACCTTCGGTCACGCGGGGTGGCAATCGCCCGGGAAGCCCGTCAGGAACCGTGGACGCTGCACGAGATGCACGTCACCGACCCCGACGGGATCACGCTGATCTTCGTGCAGGTACCCGAGCAGCATCCGCTGCGCCGAGCGGCTCCGATCGGCTAAAAGCCAGCCCGCCCAGGGCGGCTACGGCGGATACGCCCCGGGCCCCCTGCCGGCTGAGTAGCCACCGCGCCGCGGCACGCGGGTTAGACGAAAGTTGCGATTTGGTTTCACATAAGACCGTCACCTGGCCTTTTAGCCCAGAACTGATCGACCCCACCCCGTTCGGTTGTTCATCTTCCGTTTACCAAGGGTATGCTTGCCGTTGGCTGATTAGCCCGCCGGGCAAAGCAGGTGGGCAGATGGCTAAATGGGAGGTGCCAGATGAGCCGGGTAATCAATCGCTTTGTCTCGTGGCTGCGCGCGGACTGCCCAAACGGTGTTCCGCCGACTGACCACGTTGCCGTTATTGCCGCGCTGAAGGCGGCGATCTAGCTGATTGATCCGGCGAGCTGTGGCCGGAAAGAAACCACCACAGCTCGCCGGATCGAAAACCCTGCTACTTCTTCTTAGGCACGAACGGAAACAGATCCACTCCGAAGTGGTGGATGACAGTGCTTCGGGTTACCCATAGCACCGCCGCGATGATCACGACCGCGACGACCAAGAAGATGAGCAGACCAACCGGCTTGAGAATCGGGTGCGGTTGATGGAGGACGCCCTCCTCGTCGACGCCGCCCGCCCCCGCGGAGTAAACCCTCAGCCCGACGGCGAACAGGGCAGGCAGGCCCGCACCGAGGACGAGGCCCACGACGAGTACGCGGAACATGTTCTCCAGGTATTGCATCAGCTGCCTCCGATTACGCGATGGTCTTCTTGGGCTGCTTCGCTTCCCGCAATTCGGCCGGGATCACGGAGTTGGTCGAAGCGTCCCAATCGGCGTTGACATTCGACGAGTCGACCTTGTGATGCTGCGCCCGCCACCACATGTAGGCCGACAGAGCAACCAACATCGCAAAGATCACGATGCTGCCCATCAGATCTGATGACACCGACCCGATACCGTGACCGATCCAGAAGGTCAACGCACCGGCCAGACCCGCCATCGGCAGGGTGATCAACCACGCCACAACCATGCGACCGGCGACGCCCCAGCGCACCTGCGCACCGGACTTACCGACGCCGCTGCCCAAGATGGATCCCGTTGCCACGTGGGTGGTCGACAACGCCATGCCGGCTGCGCTCGAGCTGAGGATGATCGCCGCGGACGACGCTTCGGCCGCCAGCCCTTGGGGCGGCGCGATTTCGACCAAGCCTTTACCGAGGGTGCGGATAACTCGCCAACCGCCGAGGTAGGTGCCCAGGCCGATGGCGATCGCACAGCTGGCGATGATCCAGAGCGGAAGCCCGTCTTCTTTGACGTTGCCGGTCAGATGGCCGGTCGTGATCAAGGCGAGCGCGATCACGCCCATCGTCTTCTGCGCGTCGTTAGTTCCGTGCGAAAGGGCGACCAGAGATGCAGTCGCAATCTGGCCCCAGCGGAATCCCTCGTCACGTCTGCGATGTCGGATGTGGCGAGTGATGGCGAACACCATCCACGTACCACAGGCAGCCACGAGACAAGCGATGACCGGCGCCGCGAGAGCTGGGATGAGGATCTTCTGCGTAATGCCCGACCAGTTGACGCCCGCGACACCCAGCGCCGCCAGGCCCGCCCCGACCAGACCACCGAACAGGGCGTGCGAGGAACTCGACGGGATACCGAAAAGCCACGTCAGCAGGTTCCAGAGGATGCCACCGATGAGGCCGGCAAAGATGATCATCAAGCCCAGATTCGTGTCGACGTTGGGCAGCAAGTCGCCGGTCTTGGTGTCCTGGATCTTCAACACGTCCTTGGTGACGGTTGCCGCCACTTCGACGGACAGGAAGGCGCCGACCAGATTCAGGATGCCGGCCAGCGTCACCGCCGATTTGGGCTTCAGCGCGCCAGTGGCGATCGACGTTGCCATGGCGTTGCCGGTGTCGTGGAACCCGTTTGTGAAGTCAAACGCCAGTGCTGTCGCGATCAAGAGCACAAGGATGACCATCTCCCCAGTCATTGAGTAATTGTGCAGGGCAGAAGCTCCGTTTGACCAATTAATCGAAATTCTCGGATTTGTTCATCTGCTGTTCAATTCCGGAAGGTCGTAGTTTGGTTTCACTGGGCCGAAATTTGCGAGGAAGGCGATCTGATGGCGGTTTTGCGTCTACTGGTGGTCCCGGCCGGCCCATCGGCGTTGTCCATGCTGGCCGCGCTGGAGGGAGTCCTCGATGGCCGCGACGCACCGATGGTGCCGGTTCCGGCCGGTGATCTGCGGGAGAGCGAACTGCTGACGACCGCGCTGCGGGTCGGTGATGAGATCGACGACGACATCGCGCTGGTGGTCACCACCTCTGGGACCACCGGTACGCCGAAAGGGGCGATGCTGACAGCGGCTGCTCTGATCGCCAGCGCGTCGGCGACCCACGACCGGCTCGGTGGACCGGGCCGCTGGTTGCTGGCGCTGCCGGCCCACCACATCGCCGGTGTGCAGGTTCTGGTGCGCAGCGCGCTGGCCGGCACCGTCCCGGTGGAGCTGGACATCCGGCAAGGCTTCGACCCCGCGGAGTTGCCGAGGGCCGCAGAGGCGCTCGGCTCCGGGCGGCGTTACGCCTCGCTGGTGGCCAATCAGCTGGCGAAAGCCTTGCGTGACCCGGGGGCTACCGATGCCCTGGCCGGATTCGACGCCGTGCTGCTCGGTGGCGGCCCGGCACCGCGCCCGGTCGTGGAGGCCGCCGCGGAGGCCGGGATCACCGTGGTCCGTAGCTACGGGTCCAGCGAAACCGCGGGCGGCTGTGTGTACGACGGAGTGCCGCTGGACGGGGTGGAGGTGCGGATCGACGATGCCGGACCGAGCGGAGAGGGCCGCGTCGTCATCGGGGGTGCCACTATGGCCCGCGGCTACCGCAATCCGCCGGCGACCGGGCCTGATCCGTTCGGTGAGACGGGCTGGTTTCACACCGACGATGTGGGCTTCTTCGACGAGTCCGGTCGGCTCACGGTGCTGGGACGCGCCGACGAGGGCATCAGCACCGGTGGACTGACCGTCCTGCCCGGTCCGGTGGAGGCGGTGCTGAGCCGTCATCCGGCGGTGCTCGATTGCGCGGTCTTCGCCCTTCCCGACGATCTGCTCGGCCAGCGGGTGGCCGCCGCCGTGGTGGCCAGCCGCCCGGTGACCGTGGCGGAACTGCGGGAGTGGGTGAGCCAGACGCTGGACGTCACCGCCGCGCCGCGCGAGGTGCACCTGGTCGACGCGCTACCCCGTCGCGGCATCGGAAAGCTGGACCGCGCCGCGCTGCGCGCGCAGTTCGGTTGAGCGCTGCGCGCGTGCCGTTCGCAGTGACGAATGCGTGACGACAGAGCGGTTTTCCAGTCGCCGCCGTTAGGCTCGGATCTATGAGTGCCCGGGTTCTGATCGCCGACGACGACGCCGTGGTGCGCGACATCGTCCGGCGGTACCTCGAGCGCGACGGACTTGAGGTCAGGGTGGCCGGCGACGGCAACGAGGCCCTGCGGGTACTGGGCACCGAGCGGATCGACGTGGCGGTGCTCGATGTCATGATGCCCGGCCCGAACGGCCTGTCGCTGTGCCGCACGCTGCGCCACGGCGGCGACTACACCGTGCCGGTCATTCTGCTGACCGCGCTCGGCGAGGAGGACGACCGGATCGCCGGTCTGGAGGCGGGCGCCGACGACTACCTGACCAAACCGTTCAGCCCCCGCGAGTTGGCACTGCGGGTACGTTCGGTGCTTCGGCGCGCCCCGGCCGCCCCGTCGACGGTCCCGCTGGAGATCACCGTGGGCGCGCTGACAGTGTCGACAGCGTCCCGGTTGGTAACGGTGACCGGCGAGGCGGTCGGTCTGACGAACCGGGAATTTGACCTGCTGCTGTTCTTCCTGACTCACACCGACACGGTCTTCTCCCGCGAGGAACTGCTGAAGCGAGTGTGGAACTGGGACTTCGGCGACTTGTCGACGGTGACGGTCCACGTCAAGCGATTGCGCTCCAAACTCGGCGATCACCACCGCGTCCAGACGGTCTGGGGCCGCGGCTATCTCTGGCGGGGAGAAGCCGGCAGCGGCGATCGCGGCGATGGCTGAACTGGTCCGGGTCGCGCTGGTCGCGCTGGGATCGTCGCTGCCGGTGGTGATGATCGGCGGTCTGATCATCCGGGTTGCCCGAGGCTGGTCGGTGACGGTGAGCATGGTCGCGCTGGTGCTGATTCCCACTCTGGCGACCTTCGCGGGGGTGTTCTGGTCCAGCCGGTTCATGACCGAACCGAACTTCGAGGCGATCGCCGTGGTGCTGGTGATCGTGGCGGTGGTGACCCTGCCGTCGGCGGTCATGATGGCTCGCTATCAGGCCCGGCAAACTGTGTGGGAGCAGGAGATTCAGGATGCCGAGGCAGCGGCCGAGCAGTCCCGGCGGCAGCTGGTGGCGTTCGTCAGTCACGACCTTCGCACCCCACTGGCCGGCATCCGTGCGCTGGCCGAGGCGATCGCCGACGGGATTGTCAGCCAGGACGAGGTTCGTGACCAGGCCAAGCGCATCGAGCACGAAAGCATCCGGCTTCAGGAGATGGTGGACGACCTCTTCGAGATGGCCAAGATCAATGCCGGGGCGGTCAACGCGCCGTACGACCGGGTGGCCCTCGACGAGGTGGTCGACGACGTGATGTCCGCGCATGGGATCGCCGCGGAGCGAGCCGGGGTGACCCTGGAGGCCGAGTTGCCCGCCAAGGCGGTCCGGGTGATCGGCAGTGACCGCGCGCTGGTGCGGGTGCTGTCCAACCTGGTGGCCAATGCGATCGCGCACACCCCGGCCGGGGGAAGGGTGAAACTGTCGGTGGGCGCCGACCGGGAAGGCGCGTGGGCGCGGGTGGACGACACCGGCGTCGGTATCGACGCCGCCGACCTGCCCCGGGTGTTCGACGTCGCCTATCGCGGTTCCAATGACCGCGTGCCGCGGTCGGATTCGTCCCTGCCCAGCGGCTCGGGGCTTGGATTGGCGATCGCCGCCGGCTTGGTCCGCGCGCACCGGGGTTCGCTGTCGGTGCACAACCTCAATCGGGGCGCCCGCTTCGAAGTGCGGCTGCCACTGGCGGCCGACTAAGGGCGTCGATCTGGACTCCCACACTGCGAATTAACCCGACTTCACCCTGACGTGGTTTGCACCGCCTATTTTTCCGGCCAAGCCCAAGCGGCCGATCAGATCGTCGCCGACGACGACATGCTGTCCGGCGTTGTCGAGGCAGCCATCGCCATGGCTTTGACCATTTACCGTTGCTGCGGAGGAACATTCACGGCACGTTCACTTCGTCTCCGTCGATTCGTATCCTGCAATCCCTATGGTTCACAGGGTGCGGTCCGCGTACGGCGCTCAACTCGTCGCTCTTACCGGCCACTTGGCCGACATGTGCCAAATGGCGGGGGTCGCGATGGAACGCGCCACGCATGCTCTGCTTCGAGGCGATCTGCATTCGGCGCAGCACGTGATCGGCGAACACGAGAACATAAGATCCGCCGGCGTCAGAGCCGAGGAAGCCAGTCTCACGCTGATGGCGTTGCATGCACCGATGGGGCGTGATCTGCGAGAAGTCGTCAGCTCAATCCAGATCGTGGCGGACCTGGAACGCATGGGTAAGCTGGCAATCCACATAGCCGAAGCCGCGCGGCGCCGTCATCCGCAGTGTGCGGTGCCAGAGGAGACGCACGGCTATTTCGCCGAAATGGGTCGCATTGCTGTGGAATTGGGCGACAACGCCCGCCAGGTGATCGTTTCCCACGACCTCGGCCGGGCTCGTTACATCCGCGAAGCAGACGATGCAATGGACGACCTGCATCGTCATTTGTTCACCGTCATGGTTGACCGCGAGTGGACACACGGTACGACCGCAGCGGTCGATGTGACGCTGCTGAGCCGCTATTACGAGCGTTTCGCCGACCATGCCGTGCAGATATCCCGACGAGTGATCTTCCAAGCCACAGGTCACGGGCAGGCCCGAGCGAAAACCGGCGAAAAAGGCGCTACGTTCAGTCCGGAAAGGTTGTCCATAGCGTCGTCGGGTTGGCGGTAATCCGGGTGCTGACAGAGACCACCGCTTCAGATCGCCATAGACCGAGACTCAGGCCACCACGGTGTCGGGCGGCGTCAGCCGGAAGCCGCCTGAAACACCGCACCGCCCAACACCGTTCCCCATACCTCGATATCGCGGATGTCCATCGGGTCGACATCCAGCGGTGACTCCGCCAGCACCGCGAAGTCGGCGAACTTTCCGGCCTCGATGGAGCCGATCTCATGGTCCATGTGCAGCTGGAACGCACCGCCGATGGTGGCGGCGTGCAGAGCCTCGTACGGGGTGATCTTCTCGTAGTCGCCGAGCACCCGACCGCTGGGCGTGACTCGGTTCACCGCGCACCACATGGTCATCAGGTGGCCCACCGGGGTAACGCCGGAATCGGTGTGGAATGACAGCGGCACCTTGTTTTCCAGCGCGGTCCGGCAGGCCCACATCCCCCGGGTGCGCTCCGGGCCCATGGTGAATTCGTAATGCTGGTCGCCCCAGTACCAGATGTGGTTGGTGAAGATGTTGGCGCAGATGCCCAGCCGCCCCATCCGCCGGTACTGGGCGGCGGTGGTCATCTGGGAGTGCTGCAGCACATGCCGGTGATCCAGCCAGGCGTCAGTCCGCAGCACCTCCTCGACGGCATCGATGAACACCTCCCCCGCCCCGTTGCCATTGCAGTGGCAGTGCACGTTGAGCTTGCGGGCGTGGAACGCCGAGACGGCGGCCTGCAGGTCTTCCGGGGAGAACATCAGCAGCCCGTGGTCCTGTCCGGTGAAGTAACCGGGTTCCATCACCACCGCAGTCCAGCCCTGGATGGAGCCGTCGGCCACCAGCTTGATGCCGGGCGCACGCAGTTTGTCGGTTTCGATCTCGCGTAGCGTGACCGCAGCGTCGGCGACGGCGTCGTAGTCAGTGGATTGGCCGGGCATCGCCGGCAGGTTGTAGAGCACCATCCGGACCGGAAAGGCCGCGTCGTTGACGGTCTCCTGCCACACCTTCACCTGGTCCGGCTGGATCAACAGCGCCCCGACCAGTTCGGTGGAGGTGGTCACACCCGCGTTGCGGCACATCGCCGCATGAATCCTGATCGGCTGCGGCCCGAGGGTCGCGGCGAACATCTTCTCGAACGCGGACTTGGCCAGCATCATCGCCGGCGCTTCCTGCAATTCGCCGTTCGGCTCACCGTCGGCATCCTTACCCACACCAGGGGTCGGACTGTCCTTGGTGATCCCTTCGGCGTCCAGGAGTGCGGTGTTCACGGTAGCCAGATGTCCGCTGGCGTGCCGGACGAGCACCGGCCGGGTGGTCGACACCTTGTCCAGCTCACGCTTGGACAGCCGCGGCAGATCCGGAAAGTAGATGGGGTCAAAGCCATTGGCCACCAATGGTTCTCCCTCAGGGAGTTTGGCGTCCTCCTCCGCCAGGCGCGCAATCAGATCCTCGTAGCTGCGGATCGCCGCCGTGCGGGTGCCGTCGGACAACGGATAGGGGTAGTACCCGACATACGGCGCGAGCTCGCTGGCGCTGTCCATGGTGTGGCCGTGCGCTTCGACGAAGCCCGGAATCAGGACGTGGTCGGCGAAACGGTCGTCAACGGTGGCTTCACCCCATGCCTGACACTCTTCGAGCGTGCCGGCGCAGAGGATTCGACCATCCCGCACGGCGACCGCCTGCGCCTCGGGGTTGGCAGGGTTCATCGTGATGACCTTGCGTGCCGTAAAAATTGTGTTCACGGCGTCTCAATCTAGCGGCTGACCATCGCGTCCAGAGGAGTTCCGGCCAGCGCGATCACCACCAGCCGGCCAACCTCGCCGGCCCGCCAGGGCCCTTCGGTGGTGATGCTACGGCGGCTGGTTACCCGATGGACAACGGTGCGCTCGTCTGGCGAATCATCGAGCTGCACAATGCCTTTGACACGCAGAACACCGGGTGGAAGGTGATCGAGAAGCTGTTCGAGCTCGGCCCGGCTGACGGGTTCGTCAAACGTCACACTTGCCGTCACGTAGTCGTTGTCGTGGTCGGGCGGTTCCGGTTCGGGCAACGCCGAGTGGGCAAAACCCGTCAGCGCCGGAAGCGGAACCTGCCCATCGCGGGCATGCAACACCGGCACGCCGGGTGCCGACCGTTCCAGCCAGCCGTCGAGTTCGGCCAGCTGATCGGCGGAGACCAGGTCGATCTTGTTGAGCACCAACACATCCGCGGCGGCCAACTGACGGCGGATGGTTCGACCCAGAACGGGGTGGCGTTCCCGGCGGCGCACCGTCTCGGCGTCGAGCAGAACGACGATGCCGTCGAGATCGAATCCCGGTGTCAGGGCGTGGTGGGCGATCGGCGCGGGGTCGGCGATACCGCTGGCTTCGATGATCAGGTGCTCCGGCGGACTCAGACGATCGCGGACCGACCACAGTGCCGTCATCAGGTCGCTGCCGATTCGGCAGCAGACGCAACCGTTGGTCAAGGTGATGGTGTCGCCGTCGGCGGCCGCGATCAGGTCGCCGTCGATACCGATATCACCGAAGTCGTTGACCAACACGGCGATCCGCCGGCCGACGGTCTGGCTGAGCAGCTGGTTGAGCAGCGTCGTCTTACCGGAGCCGAGGTAGCCGCCGATCACGGTGACCGGGATCGGGCGAGGCTTCGACACTAGTCGTCGAGGGTGCGGAACAGCCGCTCGGCCGCGTTGACGTAGTCCTCGATGAACTCCAGAACCACCTCGCGGGCAGGCTTGATCTTGTTCATCAAGCCAACCCCCTGGCCGACCCAGTAGGTCGAAAGGGCTTGCGCACCAGGGTGGCCGCTGGCAGCCAGCTTGTCGATCCGGCGCAGCGCCGGTTCGGCGATCATCGCCTGTAGCGGCAGCGGCAACGGCTGGCGGCCCTTGGGGTTCGGCGCCCAAGCGTCGGTCCAGTCCGACCTCAGCTGTCGCGAGGGCTTGCCGGTGCGGCCGGCCGAGCGGACGGTGTCGCGGGAGGACGCCTCCAGCATCTTCTGCTTGGTGTACGGCGCGGTCTCAGCCTCCTCGGTGATCAGCCACACCGATCCGGTCCAGGCCCCGGCAGCACCCATTGCCACACAGGCGGCCATCTGCCGGCCGGTGACGATACCGCCGGCGGCGAGCACCGGAACATCCCTGCCACCGGGGATCTCGGCGATGGCGTCGAGCACCTCGGGGATGAGCACCAGGGTCGTCACCTCACCGCAGTGCCCGCCCGCCTCGGTGCCCTGCACCACGATCAGGTCCACCCCCGCCTGCACCTGCTTGATCGCGTGCTCCTTGGCGCCCACCAGTGCGGCGACCGGGATACCCCGCTCCTTACCGGCCTGGATCATGTAGTCCGGCGGCACGCCGAGGGCGTTGGCCATCATCTTGATCGGGTGGTTTAGTGCGACGTCGAGCAGGCCCTTGCCGGTGTCGCCGCCCAGCGCCGAGGAGCCGACCCGCAGCTCTTCGACGTCGATGTCGTGGGTCTGTAGTAGTTCGTTGATGAAGTCGCGGTACTCCGCCGGGATCCGCTCGGCGAGTTGGTCGCGGGTCAGGTTCTCACCCTTGCCCTCGTACTTGGCCGGCACGATGATGTCCACACCGTACGGCTTGCCGTTGACATGCTCGTCGATCCAGGTCAGCTCCTGTTCGAGCTGATCGGGCCGGAAGGCCACCCCGCCGAGCACGCCGAACCCGCCGGCATTGGTGACTGCGGCGACGACGTCGCGGCAGTGGCTGAAGGCGAACAGCGGGAACTCGATGCCGTACTGCTCACAAATCTCTGTCTTCACGCAGACCAGTATCCCCGGGCCCCGGGGGTGATTGACTTTGGCCTGTGATGCTGCGCGACGTCATCGGTACCCGGGGGCCGGTTGCGTTCCGGGTGGGAGCCGCCCTGCTGGCCGGGCTCGGCATGGCTCTGCTGACGGCGTCGAACGGCCTATCGCACTATGCGCCGGCGGCCAGCTGGATCACCGCTTCGGTGATATTCCTGGGGTGGACGTGGGCTGTGATCTGGCACATGGACGCGCCCGCGACCCGTCAGCACGCGCTGCATTACGAGCGGGACGGAACCCGCCACGTCTCACATGTGATGGTGGCGGCGGCGAGTCTGACCAGTGTGGCGGGGGTCGGTTACCTGCTCTACGCCACATCCGGGGATAAGCCGGATCTGGTCGCCGGGGTGGTCGGCATTCTCAGTGTCTTCGGATCCTGGTTCGTGATTCACACCGTCTACATGCTGCGCTACGCCAGGCTGTACTACACCGCGTCGGACCCGCAACGGCCCGGAATGGGCTTCGACGGCGATCCACCGACCTATCTGGACTTCGCTTACGTCGCTTTAACGATCGGCATGTGCTACTCGGTGCCTGATAACGGGTTGAGCAACCGGCAGCTTCGCATGACGGTGTTGTCGCATGGCATGGTGTCCTACCTGTTCGGTACCTTCATCATCGCGATGATGCTGAACCTTGTAGGCGGGCTCTAGCCCCGATGGCCACCCTGACGCAATGGATTGAGGGAGCGCGGCCCCGCACCCTGCCCAACGCCGTCGCCCCAGTGATCGCCGGCACCGGGGCGGCCGCCTGGCTGGACTCAGGCGTGTGGTGGAAAGCGATTCTTGCGCTGGCGGTTTCGCTGGCGTTGATCGTCGGGGTGAACTACGCCAACGACTATTCCGACGGCATTCGCGGCACCGACGACGAGCGAGCCGGTCCGCTGCGTCTGGTCGGCGCACGGCTGGCCTCCCCTCGCGCCGTGCTGACAGCGGCGATGGTGAGTCTCGGCGTAGCAGCCTTGGCGGGTGTCGCACTCGCGGTGGTCAGCGCGCCATGGCTGATCGCCGTGGGCGCGCTGTGCATCGCCGGGGCGTGGCTCTACACCGGCGGCTCACGACCGTACGGCTACGCGGGTTTCGGCGAGGTCGCGGTGTTCGTCTTCTTCGGCTTGGTGGCGGTGCTCGGAACGCAGTTCACCCAGGCGCTGCGTGTCGACTGGGTAGGTGTCGCGGCGGCAGTGGCGGTCGGGGCGATGTCGTCGGCAGTGCTGGTGGCCAACAACCTTCGCGATATTCCCACCGACCGGGTGGCCGGGAAGATGACGCTGGCGGTGCGCCTCGGGGACGCCCGCACTCGGGTGTTCTACCTGTCGCTGCTGGGGCTCGCCGGGCTGATAACCCTGGTGCTGATGCGCGCCACTCCATGGTGTGCGTTGGGCGCACTCGCTGTGCCGCTGGCAGTGAAGGCCGCCGGTCCGGTGCGACGCGGCTCCTGCGGCAGGGACCTGATCCCGGTCCTGCGTGACACCGGGCTGACCATGCTGGTGTGGTCT
>JAULZA010000135.1:0-5504 GCA_032117575.1 Mycolicibacterium sp. | reverse complement strand
AGCTGCAGCACCGCCCAACCGCCGCCGGGCTCGCCCACCAGGTTGGCGTGCGGCACCCGCGCGTCGGTGATGAACACCTCGTTGAACTCCGATTCACCGGTGATCTGGTGGATCGGCCGGATCTCGACGCCGGGCTGGCGCATCGGGAAGATGAAGAAGCTGATGCCCTTGTGTTTGGGCACATCCCAGTCGGTGCGCGCCACCAGCAGGCCGTAGTCGGCGATCGTGGCGAACGAGGTCCAGACCTTCTGCCCGTTGACCACCCAGTCGTCACCGTCGCGTTCGGCGCGGGTCCGCAAGCCGGCCAGATCCGAGCCGGCGCCAGGCTCGCTGTAGAGCAGGCACCACTTGGTCTCATTGCGGATGGACGGGGGGATCAGCCGGCGCTTCTGCTCGTCGGTGCCCACGTCGTGCAGAGTGCAGGCAAGCAGATCGGAGCGGTCCTGGCCGGCGCCGCGGGCGCCGACGGCGGCGAATTCGGCTGCCACCATGCGTGATTGGGTGTCGGTCAGCCCGCGTCCCCACCACTGCGGCTCCCAGCTGGGCACCGCCCAGCCGGCGTCGACCACCCGTCGGCCCCATTCCGCGCGTTTGACTTTCGGGTCCCAGTTGTCGGCCAGCCACTGCCGGACCTCGGCGCGCACCTCGTCGTCGGTCATGACGTCTCCTCGCCTGGGAAGTGCTCTCGCAGCTGGACGTAACGTTCCCGGTGCCAGGCCGGGTCACCGAAGATCTGGGCGTCGGTGCGCGCCCGCCGCAGGTAGAGGTGGGCCGGGTGTTCCCAGGTGAAGCCGATACCGCCGTGCACCTGGATGGCGTCGGCGGCGGTGGACACGAAGGCGTCCGAGCAGAACGCCTGTGCCAGCGCCAGATCCACCAACCGGTCAGGTTCGCCCGCGTCGAACGACGCGGCGACGTGCCGCGCCGCCGAGAGTGCGGACTGCGCGTCGAGCAGCATGTCGACGCACATGTGCTTGACGGCCTGGAAGCTGCCGATCGCCCGCCCGAACTGATAGCGGGTACGGGCATAGTCGGCAGCCAATTGGGTCACGTGCAACGCGCCGCCGGCCTGCTCGGCCAGCAGGGCGATAGCGGCCTGGTCCAGGGCGGTGTGCATCGCGGCCGCGCCGTCGCTGCCGATCCTCCGCGCCGGAGTGCCGGTGAAGGTGAGCCGGCCCTGCTTGCGGGTCCGGTCCACCGTCTCCAGCGATGCGATCGCCAGACCAGGGGCGCCGCGGTCCACGGCGAAAACACCTGGCCCCGAGCCGGATTCGGCCAGCACATAGAACCGTTCGGCGGCGATGGCGTCCAGGACGAAGGTCTTTTCCCCGGTGAGTGTCCAGCCGGGTCCGTCTGGGGTCGCGGTGGTGTCCGGATGCTGCGGCGGGCGCGCCGAGCCCGCCTCGGCGAACGCCACGGTGGCGATCAGGTGTCCGGCGGCGATCCGGGGCAGCACCTCGGCGCACTCGGTCCGATCGTCGAGGGCCAGCAGCAGATACGGCGTCAGGACGGCGGTCGACAGGAACGGCGCGCACAGCAGCGCCCGGCCCAGCTGCTCGCTGACCACGGCCAGTTCGGCTGCCCCCGCGCCAGATCCGCCGAACTCGTCGGGAATCACCAGTCCGAGCAGCCCCATCGCCGCCATCTCGGCCCACAGCCCGTTGTCGTAGCCGGCGTCGTCGGTCATCAGCCGGCGCACCTCGGACTCCGGTGACCGTTTGGCCAACAGGTCGGCGACGGCGCCGCGCAGATCGTCCTGTTCGCGGGTCAGTGCGGTGGAGCCGGTGGACCCGGTGGAGATGGCCATCACCCGACCATAGTCATCGCGCGCCGCAGGCTGGCGCACATGCTGTCCAGGTAGGTGCGCGAGACGGAGGCTTTCGGCGCGACCCGGTCGAAGCCGTGGAACGCCCCGGGCGCTTCGTGCACCTCGCACAGCACCCCGGCATCGCTGAGCCGGCGGGCGTAGAGCAGGTCCTCGGTGTGGAAGAGGTCCAGCGTGCCCACCCCGATCCAGGCCGGCGGCAGTCCGGCGAGGTCGTCGCGCCGGGCCGGGACCGCGGCGGCCCGGTCGGCGTCGCCCAGGTAGCAGGTCCAGCCGACCCTGTTGCTGGCGGTGTTCCACACCCGGAAGCCCTTGTCCTCCAGCGACACGTCGACGGTGCGGTCATCCAGCATGGGGTAGGAGAGCACCTGCGCCACCGGCCGGACCTCACCGCGGTCGCGGGCCAGGAATGCCAGCGACGCGGCCAGGCCGCCGCCGGCGCTGGCCCCGCCGATCGCCACCCGGCCGGGGTCCACGCCCGGCAGCCGGGCCAGCCAGCGCAGCGCGCTGTAACAGTCCGCCAGCCCAGCCGGGTACGGATGCTCGGGCGCCAGCCGGTAGTCCACCGCGGCCACCACGACACCCAGCTTGCGGGTCAGTGCGCGGCAGAGGTCGTCGTCGTCGGCGGCGCTGCCCACCACGTAGCCGCCGCCGTGAATCCACAGCAGCGCCGGAACGTCACCGGCCACCCGGGCCGGCCGGTACAGCCGCATCCGCGGACCCGACGGCACGGCGAGGAGTTCGACGCCGGCGCCGTTGTTCGGCCGGCGGATACTGAGTTTGCGCAGCACCGGGATGGACCAGCGGTAGACCAACTGCCGTGGAAGTACACGGGCCAGCCGGCGCAACTCTGGGTGGATGTCCTCGGCGGGCATGCCCGTCATTATGCCGTCGGTGGTTACGATCCCCCCATGAGCGAGCGCGAGGAACCAACAGTCCTGACCGAGCAGCGTGGGCGGATCCTGATCATCACGATCAACCGGCCGGAGGCCAAGAACTCCATCAACGCGGCGGCGAGCCACGCTCTGGCCGCGGCGATGGACCAACTCGACGAGGACCCCGCTTTGTCGGTGGGTGTGCTGACCGGCGCCGGCGGGACCTTCTGTGCGGGGATGGATCTCAAGGCGTTCGCCCGTGGGGAGAACGTCGCGGTGAAGGGGCGCGGGCTGGGGTTCACCGAGCGGCCGCCGGTCAAGCCACTGATCGCCGCGGTCGAGGGCTATGCGCTGGCCGGCGGCACGGAACTGGCGCTCGCGACGGATCTGATTGTGGCGGCGTCGAATTCGGCGTTCGGCATCCCGGAGGTCAAGCGCGGTCTGGTGGCCGCTGGCGGCGGTCTGCTGCGGCTGCCTCAGCGCATCCCGTACGCGATCGCGATGGAGCTGGCGCTGACCGGCGACCCCTTGCCAGCCGCGCGTGCCCACGAACTGGGGTTGGTCAACGTGCTGGCCGAGCCGGGCCAGGCGTTGGAGGCGGCGCTGGAACTGGCCGAGCGGATCACCGCCAACGGGCCATTGGCCGTGGCGGCGACCAAGCGGGTCATCGTCGAGTCCCGCGGCTGGAGCCCCGAGGACCAGTGGCGCGAGCAGATGACGATCATCATGCCGGTGTTCGGGTCCAAGGACGCCCGCGAGGGCGCGGTGGCGTTCGCCGAGAAGCGGGCGCCGAATTGGACTGGGACGTAAGGGTTATCCACAGTTCGGCGTTGATGCACAGCTCGGTGTTCCGTTGTCGGAGCCTGTCGTAGTTCCCGCGTAGGTTGTCGAACATGAGTTCGATAGCCGAGGGGCTGGAGGCGATCGACCACGCGGTCGAGGCTCTGGGTGGCGCGGACTGGTCGTCTCTCCCGGTCCAGGACCGGCTGGCGTATCTGGACCGGCTTGAGATTGCGATTCGTCGGCAGCGGGCGCTGTCGCACTCGGTGATTCACGGGTTGGACGAGCACGCGCTCGGGGCGCCGGTGGCCGCGACGATCTCGGATGTATTGCGGATCAGTCGTGCCGAGGCTCGCCGTCGCATCCGCGACGCGGCTCAACTGGAATCGCGCACCACGTTGACCGGGCAACCGCTGCCGCCGGAGTTGCCGGCCACGGCGGCCGCCTGGCACGGCGGTGTTCTCGACCCTGATCACCTGCGCACCATCCAGGGTTTCGTACGGGAGTTGCCCGGGCATGTGGCTCCGACGGAGGTGGTCAAGGCCGAGGCGTTTCTTGTCGAACAGGCCGCACTGCTGCGACCGGACCAGTTGGACAAACTCGCCGGGCAGTTGGCGCTGCGGCTCAACCCCGATGGCCAGTTCTCCGATGCCGATCGCGCCCGCAAGCGCGGATTCACCTGGTGCGGTATGCAGCGGACCGACGGCATGAGCGTCGGCAAGCTGATCGCAACGCCGGAACTGCGGGCGATGCTGGAGGCGTGGCTGGCCAAATTCGCCGCTCCGGGGATGTGCAATCCCGACGACCAGACGCCCGCGGTCACCTCTGAGCCCACTCAGGACGTAATCGACCGCGATGTGCGCGGGCACGGGCAGCGGCAGCACGACGCGCTGGCCGCCTTGCTGCGCAGCCGACTCGGTGACCCGAAGCTCGGGCAGCACAATGGATTACCGGTCACCGTCATCGTGTCGACCACCCTTGAGCAGCTGCATGCTGCGGCCGGGGTAGCCGTCACCGCCGGCGGCTGCGCACTGCCCATCCAGGACGTCATCAGGATGGCGTCGCATGCCTACCACTACCTGTGTGTTTTTGACAGGCACACCGAGCGGGCACTTTATTTGGGTCGCTCCAAGCGGATCGCCTCAGCCGATCAACGGATCGTGCTGCATGCGAAGGACCGGGGTTGCACCGCACCCGGTTGCGACATGCCCGGCTATGTGTGCGAGGTCCACCACGTCGAGGAATGGATCGGCGGCGGCCATACCAACATCGACCGGCTCACGTTCGCCTGCGGCGCGCACCATCGGCTGATCAAACCCGGTGGCTGGACAACCCGAAAACACCAGGACGGCAGCACGCAATGGTTGCCGCCACCGCACCTGCCGGTGGCCGGGGGTGTGAACACCTTCCACCACCCGGAACGGATGCTCAGTGATGACCATCCATAGCGGCACCGATAATCACGTCCCACGGGTCCGCTCCCGACAGCGCCAGCCGGCCCATCCGCTGCGCGTAGTGCGCGGTATCGCCGAACTCCTCGACCCAACCGCGGGCGCGCATGGTGGCCAGCCAGAGCCGGTGTTCGATCGTCACGCCGATCGCGCCATGCAGTTGATGGGCTGCGGTCACCACGCTCGGAACCACCTGGCCGAGGGTGACCTTGGCGACCGTGACGGCGTAGTCGGTGCGCGGGTCGTCGAACCCGAAGTCCGCCGCCGCCGCTACGGCGAGATTGGCTGCGGCCCTGGCCCGTTCGACCTCGCCGGCCATCGCGGCCAGGGTGTGCTGAACGGCCTGGAAGGCACTGAGCGGGCGGCCGAACTGCTGGCGTTCCCGGGTGTGCGCCACGGCGAATTCCACGGCGGCGTCCATTGCGCCGATCATCTGCATGCAACGCGCCCACGCGCCCCGACGAGTCAGCTCCGGTGCGGCGTCCGCCACAACAACGAAGGCGCCATCGGGTTCGTCGACGGTCACGGTGTCGCGCGGCTCGCCGCCGGGGTGGTATCCCTTGGTGATCGGCA
>JAULZA010000134.1:0-1670 GCA_032117575.1 Mycolicibacterium sp. | reverse complement strand
CGAGCCCCCAGCCCTCCTTGCGGGATGGCAGAACGTGCACCCAGCTGCGTTGCAGCACAGCATGTTTGGTTTCTTCATCGACGTGGCCGTGGAAGGTCACCGCGTGGGCGATGCCGAGCCGGCACGCGTGCGCTACCAGGCGCTCCTGCCACCAGCCTCCGCCCACGACGTCCAGGTGCACACCGGGGACCCGGGCGCATATGACAGCGGTCGCGTCGAGGGCGTCCTCGATCTGCTTATGCGGCACCAGCCGGGAGAGCACCACCACCCTGGGATTGGGCGAACGCTGAGGCGTCAGCGTCTCCGGCGGCGCTTGATCGAGGCCGTTACGGACGACGGCCACGCGTGCGCCGTCGACGCCGAGCGCGCCGAGGTCGCGCGCCGAGGGCAGCGAGACTGTCACGTACTGGTTGTGGCGGTGCAGCCGCGGCGACAACCACGATTCGACGAACCAGCCGAACCGGCCGAGCACGGCGCCGGCGACCGGCCACTGGTCGCGGTGGCAGTGATGCACCAGCACGACCACCCGGCGGCCGAAGGCCAGGCGGGCCAGGAAGGGCACCCCATTCTGGCTGTCGATCACCACATCGGGGCGGACGTGGCGGAGCGGGCCCAGCCCGATCCGGGCGGCGACCATGGCCAGGCCGGCCAGGACGTAGACCGTATGGCGCCCACCGGCCCGGCTGACGTGGACACCATCGAGGACCTCGCGCCGCGCCGCGCCGGGATAGCGGGCGGTCCGCAAAGTGACGTCGATCCCGGCGGCGGCCAGCAGCGAGCCGATCCGCTGCAGATAGGTCTCACTGCCGCCGCCCTGCGGATGACCGGTGTCGCGCCAGCACAGCAGCAGCACCGAGCGAATGGGCTGCGAGGGTGCGGACGAGGGGGCGGACGACGGGTCAGGCATCGTCACAAGCGTATCGGAGTTAGGGTGTGGCCGATGGCCGTCACCGACCTGTTCGCCAGGCGTGCGACGCTGGCCCGTTCGGTTTGGTTACTGGGCCGGTTCCGCTACGAACGCAGCGACCCGGCCCGCTTCTACGGCCCGCTGGCCGCCGATACCGAGGCCATGGTCGCCGACCTGTGGAGCGGCACCAATCAGGATGCTCACCCCGGTGTTCATCCGGGTATTCACCCGGGCGGTGCCACGGTGCTCGACGTGGGTGGCGGGCCCGGCTACTTCGCGACCGCGTTCATCGACGCCGGGTGGAACTACATCGGGGTGGAGCCGGACCCGTCCGAGATGCACGCCGCTCACCTCGGGCGCGGCGGGCCCGGCTCGTTCGTGCGCGCCTCCGGGCTGGCGTTGCCGTTCGCCGATGCGTCGGTGGACGTCTGCCTGTCCTCCAACGTCGCCGAGCATGTGTCGCGGCCCTGGCGACTGGGCGCCGAGATGCTGCGGGTCACCCGCCCCGGCGGTCTTGCGATCCTGTCCTACACGGTGTGGCTGGGGCCGTTCGGCGGTCACGAGACCGGGTTGTGGCACTACCTCGGCGGCGCCCGCGCCGCCGCGCGCTACACCCGTCGGCACGGCTATCCGCCGAAGAACAACTACGGGTCGTCACTGTTCGCGGTGTCCGCCTCCGACGGGCTGCGCTGGGCGAGGAGCACCGGTGCGCTGATCGCCGCATTCCCCCGCTATCACCCGAGATGGGCGTGGTGGCTGACCT
>JAULZA010000133.1:0-3916 GCA_032117575.1 Mycolicibacterium sp. | reverse complement strand
CTTACTCCGGAGTAAGGTAGGGCCCCTGTGTAAGCAAGCTCACAGCGCGTCGAGCACCGCCGTCTGCAGCAGTCCGTTGCTGGCCACCGCGCTCCCGCCGTGCGGCCCGGCAACTCCGTCGAGATTGCTGAAGGCTCCGCCGGCTTCGCGGACCAGCACGTCCAGTGGTGCCAGATCCCACAGCTCGACCTCGGGTTCGGCGGCGATGTCGACCGCGCCCTCGGCAACCAGGCAGTAGGAGAAGAAGTCGCCGTAGGCCCGCACCCGCCAGACGGAGTCGGTGAGGGCGACGAACTTCTCCCGTAGACCGCGGTCGGCCCAGCCGGACAGGCTGGAGAACGACAGACTTGCAGAACCCAGGTCGGCCACCCCGCTGACCGAGATCCGGCGCGGTGCGCCCCCGGCTACCGACGTGTGCGCGCCCAGTCCGCGCCCGGCCCACCACCGTCGGCTCAACGCCGGTGCGCTCACCACGCCGACGACGGGAACGCCGTTGTGCAGGAGCGCAATCAGGCTGGCCCACACCGGAACTCCGCGGACGAAGTTCTTGGTGCCGTCGATCGGGTCGATCACCCACTGCCGGCCGACGAGCGCCGGCGTTCCGCCCTGTTCCTCGCCGAAGATGGTGTCCGCGGGCCGCTGCCGGGCCAGCACATCGCGCAGCCGGGCCTCCACCGCCTCGTCGGCGTCGGTCACCGGCGTCAGGTCGGGCTTGTGCTCGATCCGCAGGTCCAGCGCGCCGAACCGGGCGGAGGTGATGGCGTCGGCGTGGTCGGCCAGCGTCAGCGCCAGTTCCAGATCCTGGGCTACACCCTCGGCTGTCATGGCTGCAGTCCTACCATGGCGACGTGATGGAATTCGCGGTGCTGCTGCTGATCCTCGGGGCGCTGGCCCTGATCCTCGTTCCACGGATGCGGGGGCGACGCGGCCCGCGCGGCGAGATGGCGCAGGGCACCCTGCTGGTGACCGGCGTCAGTCCCCGCCCCGGCGTCGACGGTGAACAGTTCGTCACGATCACCGGCGTGATCACCGGCCCGACCGTCAACGAGCACGTCGTCTACCAGCGGATGGCAGTCGACACCGCGAACTGGCCCACGATGGGGCAGCTCATCCCGGTGGCGTACTCGCCGAAGAATCCGGACAACTGGTTCTTCGCGCCGGCAACACCGCCAACGCCGCCAACGCCGCCGCCCGCCTGACGACTGTGCGGCCTGTGCAGGCCATCGGGGCCGAAAGCATGCATAGGCCGCACGCTCGGCGGTAGTCAGCCGCGCGCGATGCGCAGCAGATCGGCCACCTTGGCCACCTTGACCCGCGGGCGGCCGTGCGGCTCCCCGGCGGAACGCTCGTGGGTGTCGATGGCCAACCAATGGTCATCGGTGATCAGCTCCGGCTGGTGCTCTATCAGCCAGGTGGCCAACTCGTCGGCGTAACCGGGGCCGACATCGCGCAACGGGGCGCTCGTCAGGTCTGCCACCAGCGTGTTGACGGTGTCCTGGGAGTCGCTCTTGTTGGTGCCGATCACCCCGGACGGTCCGCGCTTGATCCACCCGACCACATAGTCGTTGTCGCGGTCGGCGATGCGGCCGTGCTCGTGCGGGATGGTGCCGGCGCGCTCGTCGAAGGGCAGCCCCGGGATGGCCACGCCGCGGTAACCCACCGCGCGGACCACCAGCTGCGCGGTCAGGATCTCCCGCTCGCCGGTGTCGCGGGCGGAGACCCAGCCCTGCTCATCGGTGACCAGCTCGTTGCGGCCCAGCACGATCGCCTCGACCCGGCCGTCGCCGTCGATCTCGATGGGGGAGCTGGCGAACCGGAAGACGATGCGGCGCTTGCCTTCTCCGTCGCCGACGCCCTTGGCGGCGTAGTCGCGCAGCACCTTGATGTTGGCGGCGACGGTCTTGCCGGCCGCCGCGGCCTGCTCGTCGGTGATGTCCTCGAGGTCGGCTGGGTCGACCAGAACCTCGACGCCGTCGAGTTCGCCCAGCTCACGCAGTTCCAGGGTGGTGAACGCGCCCTGCAGCGGCCCGCGGCGCCCGACGATGACCACCTCGGCCACCCCGCGCTGGTGCAGCAGATCCAGTGCGTGGTCGGCGATGTCGGTGGTGGCCAGCACGTCGGGATCGGTCACCAGGATGCGTGCCACGTCGATGGCGACGTTGCCGTTGCCGATCACCACGGCGCGGCCGCTGGAGATGTCGGGCGTCATCTCGGCGAAGTGCGGGTGGGCGTTGTACCAGCCGACGAAGTCCACCGCGGCCACGCTGCCCGGCAGGTCCTCACCGGGGATGCCCAGGGCCCGGTCGGACTGGGTGCCCACGGCGTACACCACCGCGTCGTAGCGCTGAGCCAGTTCGTCGGCCGAGATATCGCGCCCCACGGCGATGTTGCCGAAGAACCGGAACCGGGTGTCGGCGGCGGTCTTCTCGAAGGTGCGGCTGATCGACTTGATCTTCGGATGGTCGGGAGCCACCCCCGAACGCACCAAACCCCAAGGGGTGGGGAGCATTTCGAGCATATCGATCTGGACGTCGGCACCGCCGGAGGACACCGACTCATCGGCGAACCGGAGCAGTGAGGCCGCCGCGAAATAGCCGGAGGGACCGGCGCCGACGATCGCGACATAGTAAGGACGCATCCAGGGATGGTATCTACGGTTCCGATGCCGCCGGTAACGTGAGACCACGTGGACACCGATCGGCAGTCAGAGATCGCGGCGCTGGACGCCACCCTGACGACGGTGGAGCGGGTGCTCGACATCGACGCGCTCAAGGAGCGCATCGTCAAGCTGGAGCACGACGCCTCCGATCCCAAGCTGTGGGACGACCAGACCCGAGCCCAGCAGGTGACCAGCGAGTTGTCCCACGCCCAGGGAGAGTTGCGCCGGGTCGAGGGCCTGCGCAGCCGCCTCGACGACCTGCCGGTGCTCTACGAGATGGCCGCAGAGGAAGAAGGCGCAGCCGGCGCCGAGGCACTCTCCGACGCGGATGCCGAGCTGACGTCGCTGCAGGCCGACATCGAGGCGCTGGAGGTCCGCACCCTGCTGTCCGGGGAGTACGACGAGCGCGAGGCCGTGGTCAACATCCGGTCCGGTGCCGGCGGAGTGGACGCCGCCGACTGGGCGGAGATGCTGATGCGGATGTACATCCGGTGGGCTGAGCAACACGACTATCCCGTTGAGGTCTTCGACACGTCCTACGCCGAGGAAGCGGGCATCAAGAGCGCCACGTTCGTGGTGCACGCGCCGTTCGCCTACGGCACCCTCTCGGTGGAGCAGGGCACGCACCGATTGGTGCGGATCAGCCCGTTCGACAACCAAAGCCGCAGGCAGACGTCCTTCGCCGAGGTCGAAGTGCTGCCCGTCGTGGAGACCACCGATCACATCGAGATCCCCGAAACCGACTTGCGGGTGGACGTCTACCGGTCCAGCGGGCCGGGCGGCCAGTCGGTCAACACCACCGATTCCGCGGTTCGACTCACCCATATCCCCACCGGTATCGTCGTAACCTGCCAGAACGAGAAGTCGCAGCTGCAGAACAAGGTGTCTGCGATGCGGGTGCTCCAAGCGAAACTGCTCGAACGAAAGCGGCAGGAAGAACGCGCCGAACTCGACGCCCTCAAAGGCGACGGCGGGAGTTCGTGGGGCAACCAGATGCGCTCCTACGTTCTGCACCCCTACCAAATGGTCAAGGATCTGCGAACCGAGTACGAGGTCGGCAATCCCGCGGCCGTCCTGGATGGGGACATCGACGGGTTCCTGGAAGCGGGAATCCGGTGGCGCAATCGACGAGATGACGAAGACTGACATCGCAGTTACCGCACTGCTAGCCAACCCGTTCGCGGACAAGTGGCACGACTTCTGGCACGGCGGTATCGGCGAATGGATCCTCACCCGCGGTCTGCACATCGCCCTGCT
>JAULZA010000132.1:0-1908 GCA_032117575.1 Mycolicibacterium sp. | reverse complement strand
ATCACCTCGAACTGCGGGGTCGGCGCCTCGGTGACGTCGGTGCGGGCCGGCGGAAGGGCCGGCAGATAGTTGCGGCGGGCAGGGGCATGCCCGGACACGGTGTGGGTGAACGCGTCCAGCAGCACCAACAGGCCCCGCCCTCCGGCATCCACCACCCCGGCGTCGGCCAGCACAGGCAGCTGGCCGGGGGTGCGCTCGAGAGCCTCGGCCGCCACCTCGGCGGCGGCGGCCAGGGCATCGGCCAGGCCGGCGCCCGCATCGGCGCTGCATTCGACGTCGCCGGCCGCGGCCTGCAGCACCGAGACCACGGTGCCGTCGACCACCTGCCCGCCCATGGCGGCGACCACCAGGGCCACCGCGTGCCGCAGCGCCGCCCCCAGCAGGGCGACGTCGATGTCGGCGATGTCGCGGTCTGCGGCAGCGGCGGCGGTCACCTCGGCCAGCGCGCACAGGATCTGCGACAGGATCACCCCCGAGTTGCCCCGCGCCCCGGTCAGCGCCCCCCGCGCCAGTGCCGCGGCCACCGCGACGACATCACCGGTTTGGCCCGCGGGTTCGGCTTCGACCAAGCCGGCACGCATGGTGAACAGCATGTTTGTCCCGGTGTCGGCATCGGCGACCGGGAACACGTTGAGTCCGTTGATCTCGTCGGAGTGCCGGATCAGGGCGTCGACGCAGGTGTGCGCCCACTCCCGCAGGGCGGTCGCATCCAGCCGCCGCTCGGCCATCCGCACCTCCGATCCTCAGCCGTCGCGTCAGCCTATCCAGCACCGGCGACGGATCCGGCTCAGCGCGCACCCCCGGGCGCACCCCTGGGCGCACCCCCGGGCGCACCGGCCCCATTTTGGCGTTCGGTTCACCGCGCCGGTATCCTCAAGGACCGGGTCACCGTCGTGGCGCCTCGCGCGAGACCGCCGATCCGCCCCGACCCCACCTACTAGGACTTGAGGAGTTCTGACATGGCTGCCGTCTGCGATATCTGCGGGAAAGGCCCCGGGTTCGGCAAGGCTGTGTCGCACTCACACCGCCGCACCAACCGCCGGTGGAATCCGAACATTCAGACCGTTCACGCCGTCACCCGCCCCGGCGGCAACAAGCAACGCGTCAACGCCTGCACCTCCTGCCTGAAGGCGGGCAAGGTCGTCCGCGGCTGAGACCGTCGCTCAGGGCAGCCGCCAGTCCACCGGTTCGGCGCCCATCCCGGTCAGCAACTCGTTGGCCCGACTGAACGGCCGTGAACCGAAAAAGCCCCGACTCGCCGACAGTGGCGACGGATGCGCCGACTCGATGGCCACGCAGTGATCGCCGGCCAGCATCGGCTTGAGCGCCGCCGCGTCGCGGCCCCACAGAATCGCCACCATCGGCTCCGCACGGGCCACTAGGGCCCGGATGGCGCATTCGGTGACCGCTTCCCAGCCCTTGCCCCGGTGCGACGCCGGAGTGCCCGGCCGGACGGTGAGGACCCGGTTGAGCAACATGACGCCGCGCTGCGCCCACGGCGACAGGTCGCCGTTGGCCGGGTCGGGATAACCCAGGTCTGCCCGGTACTCGGTGAAGATGTTGGCCAGGCTGCGCGGCAGTGGCCGCACATCGGGGGCCACCGAGAAACTCAGCCCCACCGCATGTCCCGGCGTCGGGTAGGGGTCCTGGCCGACGATCAGCACACGGACCGCGTCGAACGGGAAACTGAAGGCGCGCAATACGTTCGGCCCGGCGGGCAGGTAGCGGTGGCCGGCCGCCAGTTCCTCCCGCAGGAAATCACCAACCCGGCCGATGCCCTCGGCCGCAGGGGCCAGCGCCTGCGCCCAACCGTCATCGACGAGTTCGTTCAGTGGCCGGGCCGTCACGGAGGGCAACTTAACAAGGCCTCCGATGAACCCTTATCGAGGGACGGCGACGTCGGTGGCG
>JAULZA010000131.1:0-2306 GCA_032117575.1 Mycolicibacterium sp. | reverse complement strand
TTGAGCCGCTCGCCGGCCTTGGAGCCTTCGGGCAGGTTGGTGGCCAGCAGACACAGACTCGGATGAGAGCCCCGGCCGATACGGCCGCGGAGTTGGTGAAGCTGGCTGATGCCGAACCGGTCGGCGTCCATCACCACCATCACCGTCGCGTTGGGCACGTCCACACCCACCTCAATGACGGTGGTACAGACGAGCACATCGACTTCCCCGGCCCGGAACGCGGCCATCACCGCGTCCTTTTCCTCGGCGGGCAACCGGCCGTGCATCAGCCCGAGCCGCAGTCCCGCCAGCGGCCCCTTTCGCAGTTGGTCATACACAGTGACGACGGGAATGGGCGGCGGGAGGTTCCCACCGGCCGGCTCTGCTTTGGCTGTCTGGTCGTCCTCGTCGATACGGGAGGCCACCACATAGGCCTGCCGCCCGGCGGCGACCTCTTCGCCGATCCGCTGCCAGGCCCGGGCCAGCCACTGCGGCTTCTCTGTGACGAAGATCGTGGTGGTGGTGATGGGCTGGCGGCCGCGGGGCAGTTCGCGCAGCGTCGAGGTCTCCAGGTCGCCGTAGACGGTCAGCGCGACGGTGCGCGGGATCGGGGTGGCGGTCATCACCAGCAGATGCGGAGTCAGACCCTCAGGGGCTTTGGCGCGCAGGCTGTCTCGCTGCTCGACCCCGAACCGGTGCTGCTCGTCGACGACCACCATGCCCAGCCGGTGGAACTCGACGGCGTCCTGCAGCAGTGCGTGGGTGCCGATCACGATGCCGGCCGCGCCGGAGGCGACCTCGTCGCGCACCTGCCGTTTCTGGGCGGGCGACATCGATCCGGTCAGCAGCGCCACCCGGGTGGCCTGCTCCTCCCCGCCCAACTGACCGCCCATCGCCAGCGGACCCAGCACGTCGCGGATGGAGCGGGCGTGTTGGGCGGCAAGAACTTCGGTGGGGGCCAGCAGCGCGCACTGGTATCCGGCATCGGCCATCTGCAGCATCGCGAGCACCGAGACGATCGTCTTTCCGGAGCCGACCTCACCTTGCAGTAGCCGGTGCATCGGCTTGGTGGCGGCCAGTTCGGCACTGATGACCTCGAGGACCTCGCGCTGGCCGGCGGTCAGTTCAAACGGCAACTGCTGACCGAGTTCCGCAGCCAGGCCGTCGTCGCGAAACGGGGCCGGCGGCCCGGAGTCGGCAAGGGCACCGTTGCGCCGTTGCACCAGCGCCCATTGCAGGCCGACCGCCTCGTCGACGGTGAGGCGTTGGCGTGCAAGTTCCCGATCGGCCTCCTTCTCGGCACTGTGGATGTCGCGCAGCGCGGTGTCTTCGCTGACCAGATCCCATTGCTGCACAAAGCTTTCCGGTAGCGGCTCCGGGATCGGATCGAGGACGTTGAGCACTTGGCGCACGCAGGCGTAGATGTCCCAGCTCTGCAGTTTCGCGCTGGCCGCATAGATCGGGAAGAAGTCCCGCTCGAAGACCGACATGTCGAACTCACCGGCGCCGTCACGACCGGTCTCGGCGATCATCTTCAGCGACTTCGTACCGCCCAGTCGGCCCGACGGTGAGTTCAGCACCAGATGATCCGGGTGGGTGAGCTGCATGGTGCCCTTGTAGTAGCGCACCTCCCCGGAGAGCATCAGCCTGGTGCCCTCAACCAACTGCTTCTTCAGATACTTCGCGTTGAAGAACGTGGCGGTGACCTTCGGCCGGCGGTTGCGCAGCGTAATGACGAGATACTCGCGGCGGGGCTGGCGGTTGGTCCAGCGCACGTCGGCCTTCTCGATCTCACCGACGAAGGTGATGTGCTCACCCTCTTCAGGCGGGTCGTCGTCCTCCCCGCGCACCGTCATACCTTGGCTGTACTTGCGGGGGTAGTGGCGCAGCAGATCGTCGACGGTCTGCATGTCGAACACCTCAGCAAGGCGCCCGGCGGCCTTGGTGCCCAGCACGGCATCGAGGCGGTCACCCAGCGCTACCACTACTCGACCCCGATGAGCAGGACGTCGCCGCGGTGGCCGGTGCGGTAGCTGCTGAAGTCGGTGCCGGGGTGGTGGCGGTGTACGTGCGCGGCGAGCCTGTCGGTGACGGCGTCACCGCCGGGATCGGCGTCGGCGCCGAGCAGCACGGTGACCAGTTCCCCGCCCGAGCCGAGCAGCAGGTCGATGAGACGACCTGCCGCCGCGACCGGGTCGGGGTCGACCACCACCACCTCCTCCCCGGAGATACCCAGGCCGTCCCCGGGCAGGCAGGCCCCGGCCCAGGTGAGCGCTTGTTCGGTGGCGATCCGCACCGAGCCGTGCCGGCAGCCGGCGGCCGCCCGG
>JAULZA010000130.1:0-5493 GCA_032117575.1 Mycolicibacterium sp. | reverse complement strand
GACCGCGGCTGTCGGACGGACTCGACTGGTATCGAGTGCGGTCAACGGCGAGTGGCTTCGACCGCGTCCCGGACCTGCGCGGCGGTAAGCACAGGCAGGTCGGTGTCGGCGACCGCCACGAGAGCGCCCTCGCGGTCCTCCAGTCGTACCGGGGTGGTCGCCGGCGAGATCTCGAGATGCCCCTCGACCTCTCGCAACGCAATCCGGCTTCCAGGCCGCAATCCGAGACGCTCGCGAACGTCTTTGGGAACCACAACCCGACCCCCCGCATCAATGGTTGCGTACATGGTACGACGCTACCATCGCCGGTTTCCGGGTTCTCAGACCCGAATCACCCTGAATCCCGATGCCCCGTCGAGGGCCGCGAAATCATCGTCCTGGGTGATGACCGGAAGCCCGCGCGCGGCCGCGATCGCGGCGACCCACAGATCGTTGATCCCCATCCGGCGCCCGGTCTCGGCGAGATGCACCCGCAGTCGCGCCCACTCCCGCGCGGCGTCCTCGTCGACCGGCAGCGCCACCATGTCCGCGACGGCGTCGAGGGTGGCCAGCCGTCGGGCGCGGATGTCGGCGGTCCCGGCGGCGAGAACCCCCGCATTGAGTTCCGCCAGCGTGATGACCGTCGTCGCGACTTCGTCGGGGATGGCCGACTCGTCGAGTGGACGTCCCGTCTCGCTGGCGATGAACACCGAGGTGTCCAGCACGCCGGCCTGCGTCACTGAATCGGTCCGAGGTCGTCGGTGGTGTCGCCGGCCAGTTCGGCGAGTTCGTGCCGCAATCCCGGATCGGCTTGCACTCGTCTCAGGCGCTGGGCCAGTTCGGCTCCGGACAGCCAGCGCCGTCGGCCTGGCTGCGCCGCAGTGAGCTGAGCGACCGGCCGGCCTTTCACGGTGATCGTGATGACTTCCCCGGCCTCGGCCCGGCGCAGCACGCCGGCGGTGTCGTTGCGCAGTTCGCGGGAGGCAACCTCAGACATGCTACGAGTGTAGCTTTTGTGTAGCACTCGCGGCTCAGACCCGCAAGGTCGGCGTCAAGGTAGGCGATGCGGGCGGTCAGCCGACCTTGACCACCTTGGGCGGCTGCCAGCTGCCTTCCAGCGCCTCGGGCTTGGGCCAGTACAGCCGCATGAAAACCTGGAACGGTCCGGGCGGGGCAGGTAGCCAGTTGGCCTGCTGGTCCGACGGCGGCGGGCTGTTCTGGATGTTGATCGTCAGGCTGCCGTCGGGGTTCTTGACCAGGTCGGGCAGCATCGGCGAGTTGATCACGTATCGGTTGATCGGGTTGTCCACCAACTGCGATTCGGGCAGCTTGTACATCGTCACCGACCAGAAGGCGTTGACCGGCGGCAGTTGCCCCGCCGGGAAGGTCAGCGTGTACTTGTCAGCCCCGGTGAGCAGGGTGCCATCGGCATCAGTGGTCAACACCGGGTACATCGCCTCCTCAACGGTGTTGGCGTAAATCCCCATCACCGCGCCGGTCATCCGGTACAGGTAGTTGCCGTTCAGTTGTTCCTTGGTCCCGAACAACTGACCGAACTTCACCTCACCGGTATCGATCTTGTCCTTCTTGAAGGCGTCGAACTCGGCCCAGGCGTCGGCCATCCCGGCTTTGAACGCCTCCTGCGTCGCGGGATCGAGCTTGTCGGATTTGAACTTTCCGTCGCCGGTGAGCCCAATGGCAGCGAACCGGGCACGGACCTCCTGCTCCTCCGGCAGGATCGGGGCGTAGCCGAGCTGGAAGTCCAGCAGGTCGAAGAATCGCAGCGAGGTCTTCTGGTCGTCCGGGCTGAGCGGTTTGGGCCACTCCACGGCCGGCGCCTCAGGGGTGGTCTTCTCCTTGAGGAACACCGACAGCGGCTCGGCCTTGTAGCCGGCCTGGATCTTCTTGACGTTCTCGAGGTCGTCCGGGCCGAACAGCTGAGTGCGGTAGGGCACCAGGACGAAGTCGGTGTCGGCCTTGATGACCTCTTTGATGCCCTCGGGCTTCTCGCCGGTCCAACTCGGGCCGGCCAGCAGATAAAGACCACCGTCGTTACCGGTGGTGCGGCTGCCGACGTAGGCGAAGTCGTGGGTGTACCCGTCGATGAACTGCAGCGAGTAGTAGCGGTCTTTGTCGATCGGTGGGACGGTCAGCACCAGCGGCTCGGTGCGCAGGTCGGCACCCAGCGCCGAGTACGGGGTGTCGGAGTTGGGCGTCTGAACCGCGGTGTCAGCCGGGGTGTAAACCCTTGCCACACTGTGCACCTGGTTCCACGGCCCCTTGTATTCCGGGCTCGCGCTGTCGATGAAGTACGAGTACAGCACCCGGGCGCTGTCGACTATCGGGAAGCCGTAAATGTAGGCATCTTTGGCGATGGCACGGACCTGATCGAGGCTCGGTGCCGCCGAGGCGGCCGTCGTCTCCCGGGCCTCATTGCCGCCCCTGTCGCCGCCCGCGCATCCACTCAGCGCCGCGACCAGCAGCACCACCAACGCCACTGCGTAGTTCCGTGACTTCGTCACCATCACTCCTTCACCAGCTTGGGCGCCTGCCAGGTGCCGTTCAGTGCTTCGGGTTTCGGCCAGTACAACCGCATGATCACTGTGAACGGTCCGGCCGGGGCGGGTAGCCAGTTGGCTTCCCTGGCCGGGCCGGGATTGGTGTGGCTTATCGTGACGGTGATCCCCCCGTCGGCATCGGTGACCAGGTCGGGCAGCATCGGGGAGTTGATCAGATAGCGGTTGATCGGATTCTCGACGAGCAGACTCTTCGGCAATTCGTACATGGTCACCGACCAGAACGAGTTGACCGGCGGCAGCTGGCCCGGGGCGAACCGCAACGTGTAACTGTTCTTGCCGTCCAGGGACGCGCCGGCCGAATCGTTCGAGTACGTCGGGTACATGGCCTCGTCACGGGAGTTGCCGTAGATGCCGAGCACCGCGCCAGTCATCCGATAGAGATAGTTGCCCTTGAGTTCTTCCTTGGTGCCGAAGAGGTCACCGGAGACAACCTTGCCGGTGTCCATGTTGTCTTTCTTGAAGGTGGTGTACTCCGCCCACGCGTCGGCCATCCCCGCCTCGACGGCGGTGCGCATCTCCGGGCTGAGCTTCGCGGCGTCGAAACCGCCGTCCGCACCGATACCGAGGGTGGCGAAGCGGGCGCGAATGTCCTTCTCGGACGGCAGGATCGGCGCCTGCTGCAGCGCAAACCCGAGTTGCTCGAAGAACTTGGGCGACGTCTTCTGCTCATCCGGGGACAGCGGCGCGGGGAAGTCGATGGCCGGCGGCGCCGGCGGCGCGGGTTGCTTGAGGAATGCCGACAGCGGCTGTGCCTGATAACCGGCCTGGATCTTCTTGACGTTGTCCAGATCGCCGGCATTGAACAACTGTGTCCGGTAGAGCACGAACACCAGATCGGTATCGGCGCGGATCACCTCGTCGACGCCGGCCGGCTTCTCGCCGTTCCACCCGGGTCCGGCTAGCAGGTAGGTGCCGCCGCCGTTGCCGGTGGCTCGGCTGCCGACGTAGGCGAAGTTGTAGGTGTAGCCGTCGATGAACTGCAGCGAGAAGTAGCGGTCTTTCTCCATCGAGGGGACGGTCAGCACCAGCGGCTCGGCCCGCAGATCCGCCCCCAGCATCGAGTAGGGGGTGTCGGAGTTCGGCGTCTGGATGGTCTTGTCGGCCGGGGTGTAGACGCGGGCGGTGTTGTGCACCTCGTTCCAGGCACCCTTGTATTCGGCGTTCTTCTGGTCGACGAAGTAGGCGTGCTGGATGCGGTAGTTGTCCACCATCGGGAAGCCGTAGATATAGGCCTCCTTGGCGATGGCGCGGGCCTGCTCGGCGGTGGGCGGACCGCTGGGCGCAGAGGACCCTGACGAGGTCTCGGCCTGGGGCGTCTGGTTGGCGTTACCGCACCCGACCGTGGCTGCGATGAGTAGTGCAACGACGAGGGTGATCCAGCTACGCACGATTCTCCTCAAGTCCGGCGACCGCCCGAATCTACCCCATGCGCAAACGGAAATTTGCTATCGAACACCTAGAAGGGCTTCGATCCCGCTGGCGACCACGGCGGGCGCGCCGGGGTCGTTGCCACCGTACTCCAGAGTGTCAGCCACCCAGCCGTCTGCTGCGGTAAGGGCTTGGGGTGTGGTGGTCGGCCAGATAACGGGCGGATCCTGGCGATCACGGCGGTGGCGCGCATTTCGCCGGCCCCGCGCAGTTGCAGGTAGTTTCTGTGGGATGAGGAAAATCCTTGCGCTGGCCGTCGGATCGCTCGTTGCGCTCAGCGCCGGTGCCGGGATCGCCTCAGCATCCGTCAGCGCCGCGGAGTTGCAAGAGATGATCAGCTCGCAGATGGCCCAAGCCGGCTCGCCGCCGGATGCGGTGGACTGCCCGGGCGACCTGGCTCCCGAACTCGGCGCCGCAGTGACCTGCGCGGTGACGATGCGCGGCGAGACTCGCGGGGTGACTATCACCGTGGCGTCGGTCGAGAACGGCCAAGTCGGCTTGAATATGAGCCTCGCCCAGCAGTAGGCGCGCTTGGATCCTGAACTGTTCCCGCGCTAGACCGCTTCCCGTTTCGGCAACTTCCACCCCGGCCGCGGGTAGTGACAGGTGTACCCATTCGGGATCCGCAGCAGGTAGTCCTGGTGCTCCGGTTCGGCCTCCCAGAAGTCCGACGCCGGAACCACCTCGGTGACCACCGTGCCCGGCCACAGGCCGGAGGCGTCGACGTCGGCGATGGTGTCCACCGCGACCTGCTTCTGCTCGTCATCGAGGTAGAAGATCGCCGAGCGGTAGCTGGATCCGGTGTCGTTGCCTTGGCGGTCCTTGGTCGTCGGGTCGTGGATCTGGAAGAAGAACTCCAGCAGCGCCCGGTAGTCGGTTTGCGCAGGGTCGTAAACGATCTCGACGGCCTCGGCGTGGCCGGGATGGTTGCGGTAGGTGGCGTTGGCGTTACGCCCGCCGGTGTAGCCCACCCGCGTCGACACCACGCCGGGCTGACGCCGGATCAGATCCTGCATCCCCCAGAAGCAGCCGCCGGCCAGGACCGCCGTCTTGTACTCACTCATCCGTTCCTCCTTGGTGAAAATCCCCACGTACTGTCCGTAGCCCTGCGCTTCGAGGTCTTCGCGGTGCACGAACCGCAGCGCCGCGGAGTTGATGCAATACCGCATCCCGCCATGGTTTTTCGGGCCGTCCTTGAACACATGCCCCAGATGACTGTCGGCCTGCTTCGAGCGCACCTCGGTGCGCGGAAACAGCATCTTGAAGTCCCGTTTGGTGACGACGTTGCCGATCGGCTTGGTGAAACTCGGCCAGCCGGTGCCGCTGTCGAACTTGTCGGTCGAGGCGAACAACGGCTCCCCGGAGACGACGTCGACGTAAATGCCCGGTTCGTGGTGGTCCCAGTACTCACCGGTGAACGCGGGCTCAGTGCCGCCCCGCTGCGTCACCCGGATCTGCTCGGGGGTCAGCGCTTTGATCGCGTCGGGGTCCTTGCGGTGTCTCATCG
>JAULZA010000129.1:0-35031 GCA_032117575.1 Mycolicibacterium sp. | reverse complement strand
GGCCTGGCCGCGGCGGTGATGGGACCGGAGGCCGGGCTGGTGCTGCGGGTGGTCTACGCCAAAGAGGGTGTGCGATAGCCGGGCTGACTCCTGGGCCTACCCTGGAGGTCGTGGACGATCTCATCGGTCCCGACCAATGGCTTCCCGTCGACGCACTGCTGGACGACGTCCTGCTCGGGCCGGACCCGACGCTGCGCGCCGCCCTGGCCGACTCCCAGGCGGCCGGCCTACCGCCGATCGAGGTGTCCCCGCAGAGCGCCCGTCTGCTCTACCTACTGGTGAAGATCTGCGGTGCGCGCCGGGTCCTGGAGATCGGCACCCTCGGCGGCTACAGCACCATCTGCCTGGCTCGCGGCGTCGGCGCCGAGGGCAGCGTCGTGACGCTGGAATGCGACCCGAGCCACGCCGATATCGCGGCCCGCAACCTCAAGCGGGCCGGGGTCGCCGACCGGGTGGATATCCGCGTCGGGCCGGCACTGGACACGCTGCGCGGAATGACCGGCGGCTTCGACCTGGTCTTCATCGACGCCGACAAAGAGAACAACGTGGCCTACGTCGGCCATGCGATGCGGCTCGGCCACCCGGGAACCGTCATCGTGGTGGACAACGCGGTGCGGGCCGGGCGCATCGTGGCCCCCGCCGAGCACGACCACCAGGCCCGCGGGGTACTGGAGATGCTCGAATTCGTGGGCAGCAACCCGAAGTTGGAGGCGGCCGGAATCCAGACCGTTGGGTTCAAGGGTTGGGACGGCCTGGTCATCGCCCGAATGCGATAACAGCGCTCGCGGTGGCAGGGGCGACCTGCCTCGTCGTTAATTTCCTCGTTACAAGGCGAAATCGCCCGGACACTTCACGCCGCTAGCGTTCGACCCGCATGACGTTTCGGCGGGGTTGTTGGCTTGTCAGTGTTGATCGCGGCCTGCGCCGGCCATCGAAAGTGAAAGGTGCTCAATGCTCCTCGAAAGTTCCGCCGCCAAAACGAAGGCTGTGACGGTTGGCTCCATCCTCATCACCACCGGCCTGGTTCTCTCCGGTTGTGGAAGCAAAGCAGCCAATAGCCCTACAGCCGAGGCGCGTTCATGCGTCGATGTGAGCGGGCCCTCGATCAAGGTTGGATCGCTGAACTCACTGTCGGGAACCATGGCGATCTCAGAGGTCACCGTGCGTGACGCCATCGCGTTGGCGGTCGAGGAAATCAACGCCGGCGGAGGGGTTCTCGACAAGAAGATCGAACTGATCGGTGAGGATGGCGCCTCAGAGCCCACCGTATTCGCCGAGAAGGCCGAAAAGCTCATCAAAAACGATTGCGTAGCAGCAGTATTCGGAGGTTGGACCTCATCGAGCCGCAAAGCGATGCTTCCAGTTTTCGAAATCAACGACGCACTGCTGTACTACCCCGTTCAGTATGAGGGCCTGGAATCGAGCAAGAACATTTTCTACACCGGAGCCACCACAAATCAACAGATCGTTCCGGCACTGAATTACCTCAAAGAGAAGGGCATAACGTCGTTATACCTGGTGGGAAGCGACTATGTGTTTCCACAGACCGCCAATCGCATCATCAAGGCATACGCGGACGCCAACGGGATCGAGATCAAAGGCGAGGACTACACCCCGCTGGGATCAACGGATTTCTCCACCATCGTCAACAAGGTCCGGACAGCGGGCGCCGATGCCGTCTTCAACACCCTCAACGGCGACTCGAACGTGGCATTCTTCCGCGAGTACAAGAACGCCGGACTGACCGCCCAGAAGATGCCGGTGGTCTCGGTGTCGATCGCCGAGGAGGAGATCGGCGGTATCGGCGTGCAGAACGTCGAAGGTCAATTGACCGCGTGGAACTACTATCAGACCAACGACTCCCCGGCGAACAAGGCGTTCGTGGCCGCCTACAAGGCGAAGTACGGCCAGAATAAGCCCACCTCGGACCCGATGGAGGCTGCCTACGCTTCGGTCCACCTGTGGAAGAACACCGTGGAAAAGGCAAAGTCATTCGACGTCACAGCGATTCAGGACAATGCGGGCGGGGTGACCTACGACGCACCGGAAGGTCTGGTGACCATCGACGGCGCCAATAACCACATCACCAAGACGGCGCGCATCGGCGAGATCCGTCCTGACGGACTGATCTATACGGTCTGGGAGTCGCCCGGGCCGATCGAGCCGGACCCGTATCTGAAGACATACCCCTGGGCCGCTGGACTTTCCGGCTGAGGGATCGGCGGATGGAGGCCCTGGTAGGGCAACTGGCCACCGGTTTGAGCCTCGGTTCGATTTTGCTGCTTGCCGCACTCGGACTGGCTTTGACCTTCGGCCAGATGGGCGTCATCAATATGGCGCACGGGGAATTCATCATGGCCGGCTGCTACACCGCCTACGTGGTCCAGAAACTGATCACCAGCGCTGGGGCCGCGCTGCCTGTTGCTCTGATCGTGGGATTTCTGGTGGGCGGCCTACTGGGAGTGCTGCTGGAGGTCAGCCTCATCCAGCGCATGTACGTCCGCCCATTGGACACGCTGCTGGTGACCTTCGGTGTCGGACTGATCCTCCAGCAGATCGCCCGCGACCTGTTCGGTGCCCCCGCGGTCAACGTCGTGGCACCGGCCTGGCTGACCGGCGGCGTGGAAATCCTGGGGACAGTCGTTCCTAAAGCCAGGATCTTCATCTTCATCCTTGCCGTGGTGTGCGTTGCGATGCTGGCCGCGGCGCTGCGGTACAGCTCGATGGGCCGCCGGATCAGGGCGGTGGTGCAGAACCGCGATCTCGCCGAGACCAGCGGCATCTCAAGCCGACGCACCGACATCACGACATTCTTCATCGGCTCGGGCCTGGCCTCCGTTGCCGGTGTCGCGCTGACCCTCATCGGGTCGACCAGCCCGACCATCGGAACCAGCTATCTCATCGACGCTTTTCTTGTTGTCGTCGTCGGCGGGCTCGGCCAGATCAAGGGCACAGTGATCGCGGCGTTCGGGCTGGGCTTCATGAACTCGTTCATCGAGTACAGCACCACGGCCTCGATAGCGAAAGTGATCGTCTTCGTGCTCATCGTGACGTTCCTGCAGGTGCGTCCGCAGGGGCTGTTCACGGTGCGCTCAAGGAGTCTCGCGTGATCTCCCGCGGCTGGCGGACCTGGGCAGGGTTCGGACTGGCCGCAGCGCTTCTCTTCGGGGTCATGCCGCTGTTGTTGTCCGATTTCCGGCTGAGCCTGCTGGCGAAGTTCCTGTGCTTGGCTATCGTCGCGGTCGGGATCGGACTGGCCTGGGGTCGAGGCGGAATGCTGGTGCTCGGACAGGGGGTGTTCTTCGGCCTCGGCGGCTACATGATGGGCATGCATCTGAAGATTGCCGATGCGCAGCAACGCGGCTCCGGCCTGCCGGATTTCATGCAGATCGCCGGTATTTCCGAATTGCCTTGGTACTGGCAGCCGTTCGCGTCGCCGGCCTTCACGGTGGCCGCGATCGTGTTGGGCCCGGCCGGAGTCGCCGCGGCGTTGGGACTCGGAGTGTTCAAGCGCAGAGTGAAAGGCGCCTACTTCGCGATCCTGTCCCAAGCACTGGCGGCTGCGATGGCAATCCTGTTAGTCGGTCAGACCAGTCTCGGGGGCAGCAACGGTCTGACCAGCTTCCGCAGTTTCTTCGGGTACGCGCTCAACGATCCGGTCAACCGGCGGATGCTGTATCTGATCGCCGCGGCAACCCTGCTGGTCGCCGTCGCGGTGGCCCGCCAGTTGATGAGCTGTCGTTACGGTGAGTTGCTGGTGGCAGTGCGCGACAACGAGGAGCGAGTGCGGTTCCTGGGTTACGACCCCGCCAACATCAAGGTATTGGCATACACAGTGGCAGCACTGTTCGCCAGTGTCGCCGGTGCCTTGTTCACCCCGATCGTCGGCTTCATCGCGCCGTCCCAAGTTGGCGTCCTCCCGTCGATTGCGATGTTGGTGGGTGTGGCGATCGGTGGTCGCGCAACACTGCTCGGGCCGGTGCTCGGCGCGGTCGGCGTCGCCTGGGCGCAGACGCTGTTCTCCGAGCGCTTCCCATCGCAGTGGATCTACGCGCAGGGCCTCTTGTTCATCGTCGTTGTCGGATTCTTCCCAGCCGGCTTGGCCGGGCTGGGAGTGTTGATGCGTCGCCGGCGCGCGAAACCCGTTGAACCGCAAAGTCACGTGACAGACGCCGTGCCGCAGGGCCGGCCGGACATAGCGGCAGAAGCCGCTGTGCTCAGCGGGCCGTCATGACACCCGAAATCCGTAAAGTGAGGGCGACGCCATGACCGAACCGGTGGCCGGCGGCAACGCCGGAATGGACAGCGAGTACCTCCAGGTTCGGGGACTCACCGTCGATTTCGACGGATTCAAAGCTGTCGACGGCGTTGACCTGACGTTGTTTCAGGGTGATCTGCGGTTCCTGATCGGCCCGAACGGCGCCGGAAAGACAACCGTCATCGACGCGATCACCGGACTGGTTCGAGGGTCCGGTTCGGTGAACAAGTCCGGGGTGGAACTGCTTGGAAAGAAGGTCCACCAGATCGCCCGGCTCGGTGTCGGGCGCACCTTCCAGACGGCAAGTGTGTTCGAGCAACTGACCGTGCTGCAGAACCTCGACATCGCCGCCGGCGCCGGCAGAAGCTGGCGGACGCTACTGCGCCAGCGCCGGGGTGTGGCGCCGGGCATTGCGGAGGTGCTCGACACCATCGGACTCGCGCACTGCGCCGGCCGGCCTGCCGGTGCGCTGGCCCACGGCCAGCGCCAGTGGCTGGAGATCGGCATGCTGCTGGTGCAGAACGCCGATGTTCTGCTGCTCGACGAACCGGTGGCCGGCATGACCCGGCAAGAACGAGAAGAGACCGGCAACCTGCTACGGCGCATCGGTGGGAGCCGAACGGTAGTCGTCGTCGAGCACGACATGGAGTTCATGCGGGCCTTCGCGACATCGGTGACGGTGATGGCGCGCGGTCAGGTGATCGCCGAGGGCACCGTCGCCGATGTTCAGGCAGACCAGAAAGTGCAGGAAGTCTATCTGGGCACCGCGGCAGCGCCCTCGGTGCCGGAAGCCGGTGAACCATGCTTCAACTGATCGACGTCAAGACCGGCTACGGGCGCTCCGAGGTCATCCACGGGGTCAGCGTGGAAGTGCCGTCCAACGGGGTGGCCGCCGTGATGGGTCATAACGGCGCCGGCAAGACCACGTTGCTGCGGGCCGCCGTTGGCCTGCTCGCCTGCACATCGGGTGCGGTGCTGCTCGATGGCGAAGACCTGACCAAATTTCGACCCAGCGCGCGGGTCGCCCGCGGGCTGGCCTATGTTCCCCAGGGGCAGCAGTCGTTCGGTCAGCTGACCACCGCGGAGAATCTGCAACTGGTCGCGGACGGCCGAAGGAACGGACGGCGGCTGATCGACGAACAGCTCGAACTCTTCCCCGCCCTCAAGGAATTGCTGCCCCGGCGAGCGGGTCTGTTGTCCGGTGGCCAGCGTCAGCAACTCGCGATTGCGCGCGCCCTGATCACCGAGCCGAAGGTGCTTATCCTCGACGAGCCCACCGAAGGCATCCAGCCGTCGGTGGTCGCCGAGATCGAGAACACCATCCTTGCCTTGACCCGCCGCGGCGGTCTTGGCGTGCTGCTGGTCGAACAGCACATCGGCTTTGCCCTGAGCGCGGCGCAGGTGTACTACGTTCTGGAATCCGGACGGGTCACCTCCACCGGAACCGGGGGCGCCGCATCGGAGCCTGATGTCCGCGCCGCGATGGCGATCTAGGGACGGTCGGGATGCACCTGACACCGCACGAGACCGAAAGGCTGTTGATTTCCTACGCCGCCGAGCTCGCCCGGCGCCGGCAAGCCCGCGGACTGCGCCTGAACTATCCCGAAGCAGTCGCGATCATCACCGATCACATTCTGGAGGGCGCCCGAGACGGCCGAGCCGTCGCCGACCTCATGGTGAGTGGCCGCGAAGTCCTCACCCGCGAGGATGTGATGGACGGGGTGCGCGAGATGTTGCCCGAAGTCCAGGCGGAGGCGACTTTCCCGGACGGTACCAAGCTGGTCACCGTCCACTACCCGATCCCATAGCTGGAGGACAACGTGATTCCTGGTGAGTACCTCCTCGATGGCGAAGATATCCCGCTGAGTCCGGGATCTACCCGAATCGAAATGGAGATCCTCAACACCGGTGACCGTCCGATTCAGGTGGGTAGCCATTTTCATCTGCCGCAATCAAACGCCGCGCTGTCCTTCGACCGGAAGGCAGCCCATGGATACCGACTCGATATTCCTGCCGGCACATCGGTGCGCTTCGAACCCGGAGTGAGACAAAGCCTTCGGCTGGTTCAGTTTGGCGGAACCCGTGAGATTCACGGCCTTACCGTGGATGCTCCTGGGCGGCTGGACGACTGATGACCGCTTTGTCTCGTGCCCGTTACGCGTCCCTTTACGGGCCTACCGCCGGTGATCGAATCAGGCTGGCCGATACCGACCTGATCATCGAGATCACCCAGGATCTTTGTGGCGGCCCTGGCCGGGCTGGGGATGAGGCGGTCTTCGGCGGCGGGAAGGTGCTGCGGGAGTCGATGGGGCAGGGCCGTGCCAGCCGGGCGGACGGCGCGCCCGACACCGTGATCACCGGCGCAGTCATCATCGACTACTGGGGCATCGTCAAGGCGGACATCGGAATTCGTGATGGCCGCATCTGCGCAATCGGGAAAGCCGGCAATCCCGAGACTATGACCGGTGTGCACCCTGACCTTGTGGTGGGACCGACGACGGAGGTGATCTCCGGCAACGGCAGGATACTGACCGCCGGCACGATCGACTGCCACGTTCATCTGATCTGCCCACAGATCCTCACCGAAGCACTCGGGGCCGGCACCACCACGATCATCGGCGGCGGAACCGGTCCGGCCGAGGGCAGTAAGGCGACCACGGTCACGCCCGGCGGCTGGCATCTGGCCCGCATGCTCGAAGCCCTGGACTCCTGGCCGCTGAACATCGCGCTGCTCGGCAAGGGAAACACCGTCAGCGCTGATGCCATGTGGGAGCAATTACGCAGCGGTGCAGCGGGTTTCAAGCTGCACGAGGACTGGGGTTCTACGCCGGCCGCGATCGACGCCTGTCTGACCGTGGCCGACGCCGCCGGTGTTCAGGTCGCGTTGCACTCCGACACGCTCAACGAGGCCGGCTTCGTCTCGGACACCCTGGCCGCCATCGCCGGCCGCTCGATTCACGCTTATCACACCGAAGGGGCCGGCGGCGGACACGCTCCCGACATCATCACCGTTGCAGCTGAGGCCCATGTGTTACCCAGCTCCACCAACCCGACCCGTCCGCACACCGTCAACACTCTCGACGAGCATCTCGACATGCTGATGGTGTGCCATCACCTCAACCCCACCGTCCCCGAGGACCTGGCTTTCGCCGAGAGCCGCATCCGCCCGTCGACGATCGCGGCCGAGGATCTGCTCCACGACATGGGTGCGATCTCGATGATCGGCAGCGATTCGCAGGCGATGGGCCGGATTGGTGAGGTGGTGCTGCGAACCTGGCAGACCGCGCATGTGATGAAGCAACGACTCGGCGCCCTGGAGGGCGACCCCTCCGGAACCAGAGAGTCCGACAACAACAGGGTCCGCCGGTATGTCGCGAAGTACACGATCTGTCCTGCCGTCGCGCACGGTCTGGATAGTGAGATCGGTTCGGTCGAGGTGGGCAAACTCGCCGATCTGGTGCTCTGGGAGCCCGCCTTCTTCGGCGTGCGTCCGCACGCGGTGCTCAAGGGCGGCATGATCGCCTGGGCAGCGATGGGGGATGCCAACGCCTCCATCCCGACGCCGCAGCCGGTGTTGCCGCGACCGATGTTCGGCGCTGCGGCGCGGACCGCCGCAGCCACCTCGGTGCACTTCGTGGCGCCGCAGGCCATCGAGGACAAGCTTGCTGATCGGATCGCCGTTGACCGGCGACTGGTGCCGGTCGGTGACGTCAGGTCGATCGGCAAGAGGCACATGCCGCTGAACGTCGCCCAACCGCGAATCGAGGTGGACCCCGACACCTTCACGGTGCGAATCGACGGCCAGGTCTGGCGTGAGCAGCCCGCTGCCGAATTGCCGATGGCTCAGCGGTATTTCCTGTTCTGAGAGCTGACCGAATCCGATGTCTGCACTTGCCGAATTGCTCATGCTGACCGACTCAAGGCTGCCGACCGGGGGCCATGTCCATTCGGGTGGGGTGGAGGAGGCCATCACGTCCGGTCTGGTTACCGATCTGGCCACGCTCGATGCGTATCTCTGTCGCCGCATCCGCAGCACCGGACTGGTGAGCGCGTCGATCGCCGCGGCTGTGCATCGCGGTGACCTCAGCGTTGCCGCCGCCGACGCCGAGGCTGACGCCCACACTCCGGCCCCGACAGCCCGCCTGGCATCGCGCGCTCAAGGCCGTGGCCTGCTGCGCCTGGCCCGACGGGTGTGGCCGGAATCGGGCTGGGACTCTCTGGGCGCACGGCCGCATCTGGCTGTCGTCGCCGGTCGGGTCGGCGAGGTTGCGGGACTTGCGCCGGAAATGACCGCTCTGTCAACCGTTTACACCACCATGACCGGCACGGCCACCGCCGCACAGCGGCTCCTGGCCTTGGATCCCGGCGATGTCGCGGCACTGATGTTCGGCTTGGCCGGGCTGTGCCAGGACACCGCAGACCTGGCCGCCACCGGGATCGCCGACCTGTCCGATCCGCTGCTCGACGAACTGGCCGAACGGCACGCGACACGGGACCGCCCGTTGTTCGCGTCCTGAAGCCCGAAAGGAAGATAGTCATGCCACCACACCTTCTCGACGGCAGGCCGCACGATCACGCCGAGCGGCCCAGACGGTTGCGGCAGGCCGGCGAGCCGCTGCGCATCGGAATCGGCGGCCCCGTTGGCTCGGGAAAGACGGCCCTGGCGGCAGCGATCTGCCGTCAGCTGCGGTCTGAACTCTCCCTTGCGGTGCTGACCAACGATATCTACACAACCGAAGACGCCGACTTCCTGCGTCGCAACGCGGTGCTGCCCGACGACCGGATCGCAGCCGTGCAGACCGGAGGCTGTCCACACACCGCGATCCGAGACGACATCACTGCCAATCTCGACGCTATCGACGATCTGATCGCCGCCCATCCGCATCTCGACCTGATCCTGGTCGAGTCGGGTGGCGACAATCTGACGGCCACCTTCTCCTCCGGGCTTGTCGATGTCCAGATCTTTGTCATCGACGTCGCCGGGGGTGACAAGGTTCCCCGCAAAGGCGGTCCCGGGGTGACGTTCTCGGACCTGCTGGTGGTGAACAAAACCGATCTGGCGGGGTTTGTCGGCGCCGACCTCGACGTCATGAGGCGCGATGCTGCGAAGGTTCGCGAGGGTCGCCCGACGGCGCTGATTTCGCTGACCGAAGATCCGGCCGCGACCGCTGTGGTGAGCTGGGTCCGCGAACAACTGCGCGAACACCTCCGCGAACACCGTGACGCCGCTGACGCCGGCGGAGTCGTCTGAGGTCGTGCACACCGACGTGGTTGTGGTGGCCCGACCGGGACGGCTTCCGCACATCCGATGCCGGGGCGCCCTCGCTGTCCGGTCAACCGGTCCGGACACCGTGCATCTGGTGTCCACGGCGGCCAATCCCCTTGGTGGCGACACGACGACGATCCGGGTGGTTGTCGAGCCCGACGCCCAGCTGTGGGTGCGCACCACGGCCGCAAGCATCGTGTTGCCCGGACGGCACGACCCCGAGTCGCAGATCCGGTGGGAGCTCGATGTCGCCGGTCAGCTGGATCTGGATCCCGAACCCACTGTCATCGCGGCACATTCCCGACACTTGTCCGACGTTCGCGTCCAGGTGGGCGGTAGTGCCCGGATCCGGATTCGCGAACGTGTGCAGATCGGAAGGAGCGGGGAATGCGCAGGCTTCTGGAGCGGGCGGCTGCGCGCTGATCTGCCTGGGATGCCGCTGCTGCGCCACCGTGTCGAACTCGGGCCAGGTTCGATGGCCGATGACGCCATTGACCGCCCGGCGGCCTGCATCAGCGAATTGCGCTACCCCGATCCGGCGACCGATGCGGCCGGCACCACACTGGCGCTGGCGGCTGGGGGCAGCCTCTCAACCTGGCAGGGCGCCCGGCTGTAAGAGGCCGCCCGCCGCTGCGCCGGCCGCCAGGCGATTCAGCCGCGGTCCCCACGGCCGCCCGAGCGGGCGCCGTCGCCGCCGCCACCGTTATCCCCGCTGTTCGCCGACGCCCCGCGGCGGGCGCCGCGGCTCGGCGCCGGGGTGTCGGCCGGGGTGTCGGCAGCGGCGGCAGGCTCGGCGGGCACGGCTGGCAGTGCCGGGACAGCCGGGGTTGCAGGCACCGCTGGGGCTTCTTGCGTCGCCGGCTCGGCGGGGGCGGCCGGCTCGGCCGGAGTAGCCCGCTCGGCCGGAGTGGCGGCGGCCGGTGCGGCTGCAGTGGTGGCCGCGGTTGGCGGGGTCACCAGCATCTGCTCCGAGAGGTACTGACCCAGTCCGATCACCGACCCGGCCAAGCCCACCGGAAGGCCGAGGACTGGTTGATCCCCGATGACCGGGCCCTCCAGAATGGCGAGGCCGTCGAACGCCGTCCCACCGGAATACTCGGTGGGCGGATTGTCGGGATTGGCCAGCGAACCATTCACCGGAACGGCGTTGAGCAGCCCGCCCAGATTGAGGCCGACCTTAAGCGGCGGGTCTGTCGGCGTAATGAAGTTGTTGACGATTCCGCTCAGGTCCCAAAAGCCCGCGCCGTTGAGGGTGGCGTTGGTCATGTTGGCGGGGATGTTGATGAGCTCGTTGATGGCCGCAAGGACCTCGCCGGCTTGGACGTACTCGCCGACGGCGGTGAAGCTGCGGGTAAGGCTGACCAGCGGCGACACCAGGGTTCCGATCAGACCGAGCAACTCGCCGCTGGCGGGGCTTTCCAGCAAGTTCCACACCGGGTAGTACTGGGCGGCCAAATCCCAAATCGTCTGAAACAGCGGGAGAGGCGGCGTTGTCTCCGCAGAGAGCCCCGCGATGACTTGAAGAGCCAGCAAGTTCAGGTCGTACGGATTCGTCGAGGGCACAACCGGCAGCTCGGTTTGCGAGAGGTTGTCGCCGAGGGGAACCACGACCACGCTCCCGGGCTTCCATGCGGCTTCCAATGACACAGACGTACCCGAGCTCCATGGCGACTCGAAGAACGTTCGGATGTTGTTCTGGATCTGACCTGCGATGAGGTCGGCATTGCCGGAACTCAGTTCCTCGGCGTAGGTGCCCAGGTTGGCGACGATGGTCTGCAGCAGCGGGAACGGCTTCTCCAGATAGAACTGCGCCAGCGTCGCGATGTTCGCACCGGCAGCGGTGAAGGTGTCGACCCAGGGTGTGATCGGGTCGATCGATGCGGCGAGATCGACCGCGAGCCTCTCGAAGGCGTGTTGCGGCGCCGCCGCCAGCTGGCCGGGCAACGGCTGAACCGGGCTGAGGGCGATGGCACCCGCGCCCACCGCAGCGACTCCTGACGTGAGGTAAGTACGTGCCGTGACGCGCATAGACCGATCCTTCCGTGGCATGGGCAAGCTCCGGCACCGGAATTTACTGAGGAAAAAACCCTCCCGCGGTATTTCCGAAAAAAAGTCTTTTAATGACGTTGGACCGGCCGGCGAGCCGCCGGCCGCTCAGCCGGCCGCGAGCACCGTCACCGGCACACCGTTGAGCACGGCGGTACCCGACAGCGGTTCGATCAGCGAGCTGTCCAGCAGGTTGTTGACGTTCACCCCGGCCTGACCGGCGGCCACCGACATCCGGGTGCCCGGCGCGGTGTGGCCCCAGCCGTGCGGCAGTGACACCACCCCGGGGCGGATGGCGTCGGTGATCTCTACCGGGACCTGAAGTTTGCCCGCCGGCCCGGTCACCACCGCGGTGTCGGTGATGCCCAGCCGGGCGGCGTCGTCGGGATGGATCAGCAGGGTGCAGCGATTGGTGCCGCCGGCCAGGGCGGGCAGGTTGTGCATCCAGCTGTTGTTGGACCGCAGATGCCGGCGCCCGATCAGCAGCAAGCCCTCCTGCGGGGCGTCGAGTGCCCGCTGCAGCCGCGGGATGTCGGCCAGGATCGCATCCGGCGCCAATTCCACCTTCCCGGAGGGGGTTCGGAGGATCTCGGGGATGCGCGGGGTCAGCGGGCCGAGGTCGAGACCGTGCGGGTTGTCCTTGAGGCGCTGCAGGGTCAGGCCGTCGGGGGTGGCGCCGAAGCCGTCGCCGAACGGGCCCAGCCGCAGCATCAGGTCCAGCCGGCGTTCATAGCCCGGACCCTCATGCAGCATCGCGGTCAGCTCCTCGACGCCACGGCCGCTGACCGGTGACGACGGGTCGGCCACCTCCTTGCCGAGGACGGTGGAAATGATTTGTGCATCAACCAGATTCGGGTCGGCGTCGGTGCCCAGCCCCAGCATGCCCAGGGTCAGCCGGCAGAGGATCTCCACTTCGCCGGGCCGGCCGTCGGGCAGCGGGATCACCGGCGGGGAGTAGCGGGCGTTGTTGCGGACGGCCACCCCGGACAGCAGGATGTCGCAATGCGGCGCCTGCGACGGCGGGGGCGGCGGCAGGATGACGTCGGCGTGCCGGGTGGTCTCGTTGAGATACGGGTCGATGCTCACCATGAACTCCAGCCCGTCCAGCGCCGCCGAGAGACGCTCGCCGTCGGGTGCGGACAGCACCGGGTTGCCGGCCACGGTCACCAGCGCGCGGATCTGTCCGGCGCCGGGGGTTTCGATCTCCTCCGGCAGCAGCGATGTCGGCAGTTCCGAGGCCACCTCCGGGTGGCCCGACACCCGGCTGTGCCAGCGGCCGATGGAGAACCCGCGGCCCGGCCGGGCCGGACGCGGTGCCGGCCCGATGGGGGACGTGGGGAACATCGCACCGCCGGGACGGTCGAGATTCCCGGTCAGTAGGTTGACGACGTCGACCAGCCAGCTGGTCAGGGTGCCGAACCGCACCGTCGAGGTGCCGATGCGCCCGTAGACGGCGGTGGGCCCGGCGGCGATATCCCTTGCCAGCGAGCGGATCTCGTCGGCGGCAATCCCGCAGTACCCGGCCACCGCCTCCGGAGGAAAGTCCAGCGCCGCGCTGCGGACCTGCTGCACCCCGGTGACGTGCTGTGTCAGCCCGCCCAGTTCGGGGTCCACCAGATCCTCGTCGAACAGCACATTGACCACGGCGAACAGCAGTGCGCCGTCGGTGCCGGGGCGCGGCGCCAGATGGCGGTCGGCCATCGCGGCGGTACGGGTGCGGTTGGGGTCGATCACGGTGAGCCGTCCGCCGCGGCGCTTGAGGGCTTTGAGCTTGCCGCCGAAATCGGCTGCGGTGGCAACACTTCCGTTGGACACCAGGGGATTGGCGCCGATCACCACCAGATGGTCGGTGCGGTCGATGTCGGGCACGGTGAATGCGAACGCGTTGCCGAACAGATAGCCGCAGGCCACCTGCTTGGGCATCTGGTCCAGGGTGCTGGCGGAGAACACGTTGCGGGTCTTCAGCGAGCGCACCAGCGGCGGCACATACAGTCCGCCGGCGACGGTGTGGGCGTTGGGGTTTCCCAGATACACGCCGACGGATGCGTCGGCGTCGGCCTGCACCTTGCGCAGGCCGGCCACCGCCGCCGCCAGTGCTTCATCCCACTCGCACTCGACCAGTTCCCCGTCCCGGCGGATCAGCGGAGTGCGCAACCGGTCCGGGTCGTTGTCCAGTTCGGCGAAGCTGGCCCCCTTGGGGCAGATGTATCCGTGACTGAAGACGTCGTCGCCGTCGCCGCGGGCGCCGGTGACCCGGTCAGCCCCTCCGTCCCGGGAGACGGTGAGGACCAGCCCGCAGGTGGCCTCGCAGAGCGGACAGATCCGAAGTGCGGTGCGGCTCATTCAGCCACTGTGCGCCACCGGCGAGACAAATACCAGCTAGTCGCAGACGGCGCCGCCGGCCGCCGAGCCGACCAGCTTGCGGTACTTGGCCAGCACCCCGCTGGTGTAGCGCGGCGGGGGCGGGGTGAAGCCCGGTTTGCGGGCGTCGAACTCGCTCGCGTCGACGAGAACGTCCAGCGTTCCTCCTGCCACGTCCAGCCGGATCCGGTCGCCGTCGGCGACAAACGCGATCGGCCCGGCGTCGACCGCTTCGGGGGCCACATGGCCGACGCACAGCCCGGTGGTGCCGCCGGAGAACCGGCCGTCGGTGAGCAGCAGCACGTCCTTGCCCAGCCCGGCGCCCTTGATGGCGCCGGTGATGGCCAGCATCTCCCGCATACCGGGACCGCCCTTGGGGCCTTCGTAGCGGATGACCACCACGTCGCCGGCGGTGATGGTGCCGTCCTCCAGAGCATCCATAGCTGCCCGTTCGCCGTCGAAAACCCTTGCGGTGCCTTCGAAGACGGTGGCGTCGAAGCCGGCGGACTTGACCACCGCGCCTTCGGGCGCCAGCGACCCGTGCAGGATCGTGATGCCGCCGGTGGGGTGGATCGGGTTGTTCATCGCGCGCAGCACCTTGCCGTCGAGATCCGGCGGATTGATGTGGGCGAGGTTCTCCGCCATGGTCTTTCCGGTCACGGTCAGCACGTCGCCGTGCAGCAGGCCGGCGTCCAGCAGTGCCTTCATGATCACCGGCACGCCGCCGATGCGGTCGACGTCGGTCATGACGTTCTTGCCGAACGGCTTGACGTCGGCTAGGTGCGGCACCCGGGCGCCGACGCGGGTGAAGTCGGCCAGGGACAGCTCGACCTTGGCCTCGTGGGCGATCGCCAGCAGGTGCAGCACCGCGTTGGTGGATCCGCCGAAGGCCATCACCACCGCGATGGCGTTGTCGAAGGCTTCCTTGGTGAGGATGTCGCGAGCGGTGATGCCGCGGCGCAGCAACTCCACGACGGCCATGCCGCTTCGCCGCGCGTAGCCGTCGCGGCGGCGGTCGGTTGCGGGGGGAGCGGCGCTGCCGGGCAGCGACATGCCCAGCGCCTCAGCCGCGCTGGCCATGGTGTTGGCGGTGTACATGCCGCCGCAGGCGCCCTCGCCGGGGCAGATCGCGCGCTCGATGGCGTCGACGTCTGCCCGCGACATCAGGCCGCGTGCGCACGCGCCGACCGCCTCGAAGGCGTCGATGATCGTCACGTCCATCTCGGTGCCGTCGGACAATTTGGCCTTGCCCGGCAGAATCGACCCGGCGTAGAGGAACACCGCGGCCAGATCCAGGCGGGCGGCGGCCATCAACATGCCCGGCAGCGACTTGTCGCAGCCGGCGAGCAGCACCGAGCCGTCGAGGCGTTCGGCCATCATGACGGTTTCCACGCTGTCGGCGATGATCTCGCGGGACACCAGCGAGAAGTGCATGCCCTCGTGGCCCATCGAGATCCCGTCCGAGACCGAGATGGTGCCGAATTCCATCGGGAAACCGCCGGCCTCGAAGACGCCCTCCTTGCTGGCCTGGGCCAGTCGCTGCAGCGACAGGTTGCACGGGGTGATCTCGTTCCACGACGACGCGACGCCGATCTGCGGCTTGGCGAAGTCCTCGTCACCCATGCCTACGGCACGCAGCATCCCGCGGGCGGCGGCCCTCTCCAGTCCGTCAGTGACGTCGCGGCTACGGGGCTTGAGATCAGGAGTGTCGCTCACGGTGAAACAGTATGCCTGCTGGGGCTCGGCGCCAGAATCGCAACAGATACCCCCTGTGGGTATCGGGTACAGTGCGTGGCATGACCGGTGCACATGGCTATTCGGCCAACAAGGACAACTACGCCAAACGATTGCGGCGCATCGAGGGTCAGGTTCGCGGCATCGCCAAGATGATCGACGAAGACAAATACTGCATCGACATCCTCACCCAGATCAGTGCGGTCAACAGTGCGATGCAATCGGTGGCAATCGGGCTGCTCGATGAGCACCTCAAGCACTGCGTCAGCCACGCCGTCGCCGCCGGCGGTGACGGGGCCGACGAGAAGCTGGCAGAAGCCTCCGCCGCGATCGCGCGGCTAGTGCGGTCCTAAGCCGGCTTCGTCTCAAGCCGGTCTCGAACCGGCGGTCGGGGCGCGTCGGAGGGTTATGCGGGTTGATCGTTGCCGATAGCGTGGACACCGCCTCTTCGGCACAGCTATGACAGTCGACGTTTCCGCCTCCCCGCAGTCCGGCCCGTGGACACCACGGGTCGCTCTTGCGTTGGCCGTGCTGGCGGCCGCGGCCTTCGTCTATGTGACCGCCGAGATCATGCCGGTCGGAGCGCTGCCCGCCATCGCCGCCGACCTCGGCGTGAGCGAAGCCATGGTGGGCACGCTGCTGGCCAGCTACGCCGCGGTGGCGGCGGTGGCGACCGTCCCACTGGTGCGCTGGACGTCGACGTGGCCGCGGCGGCGGACGCTGATCTTCACCCTCGCGTCACTGACCATCTCGCAGCTGATCTCGGCGCTGGCGCCGACGTTCGCCGTGCTGGCGCTCGGCCGGATGCTGTGCGCGCTGACCCACGGGCTGATGTGGTCGGTGGTCGCCCCGATCGGCACCCGCCTGGTGCCTCCCAGCCACGCCGCCCGCGCCACCATGGCGGTGTATGCCGGGACGGGGTTGGCGTTGGTCGTCGGCAGCCCGCTGACCGCGGCGCTGAGCGAACTGTGGGGCTGGCGGCTGGCCGTCATCGCCATCACCGCCGCCGCTGCCACGGTGATGCTGGCCGCCCGGCTGACCCTGCCGCTGATGGCGATGCCGGCCGAGTTCACCGAGGGCGGCTTACGCCGCGCCTGGCACCACCGCAACCGCCGCCTGCTCACCATGTGCGTGCTGACCCTGGTGGGCGTCAGCGGTCACTTCATCTCCTACACGTTCATCGTGGTGATCATCCGCGACGTCGTCGGCCTTACCGGGGCCAATATGGCCTGGCTGTTGGCGGCCTACGGGGTGGCCGGACTGACGTTCATGGCCGTGCTGGCCCGGCCCGGTGACCGGCACCCCAAAGCGGCGATCGGGGGCTGCCTGGCCGGGCTGGCGGTGGTGTTTCTGATCCTGGCCGGTCTCGGATTCGGCGATCGCGTCACCACGGCAACCCTGCTGGCCGGGATCGTCACCATCATCGCCTGGGGTGCAACGGCCACCGCGATGCCGCCGATCCTGCAGTCGGCGGCCATGCGGCACTGCCCGGAAGATCCCGACGGGGCCTCCGGGCTCTACGTCGCGGCCTTCCAGGTCGGCATCATGGCCGGTTCGCTGCTCGGCGGCCTGCTGTTTGAGCACGCCGGCGAGGGCGTCATGCTGATCGCCTCGGCCGTGCTGGTGGCCAGCGCCCTGGTCTGCATGCTGGTCTCGCGGGACCTGTTCGCGCTTGACACTCCGGCCGTGCCGACCACTGATCTGACCAGCGGGAAGTAACGCTCGTCACCCCGATGCCGATCATCTGCACAGGTCAGCGCTCTGACGCGTGTTTGTGGTGTGCCGACCACCTCCGGTGCTGTGTAACACTGGGGACCAAGCAAGAATTGGAGGTTTTGTGGTGATGCGGGTGAAAGGCGTTCTGGCCACCGCGCTGTGCGTTGTGGGTATGACCGGCCTGGGCACCAGTCCGGCCTTGGCAGAACCGGCCCCGGTGCCGCCGCCACCGGCTCCGGCACCCCCGCCGCCGCCGCCGCCGCCGTTCTTCCTCCCGCCGCCGCCTCCGCCGGCCCCGGCGCCCCCGCCGCCGGCCGCTCCGGCTCCTGTTGCGCCGCCGGCGCCCGCTCCGGCTCCGGCACCCGCGCCTGCAGCGGCGCCGGCTACGGCTCCCGCGCCGGCTGCGGCCCCCGCGGCTACTCCAGCGCCGGTCGTTCCGAAGAACCCTGCCGGCGGTCCCGCGTCGGTGCCGAAGTCGAGCACCAACACCAGCACCGTCAAGGGCCAGAACAACTCGCCCTACACCGGTGACCCGGTGTTCGCGCCGCCGCGCTTCAACCCGGTCAACGGCGCGCTGGTCGGGGTGGCCAAGCCGATCATCATCGACTTCCAGCGGCCGATCGCCAACCGTGCGCTGGCTGAGCAGTCGATCCACATTTCGTCGAACCCGCCGGTTCCGGGCACCTTCTACTGGACGACCGACACCCAGGTGCGGTGGCGGCCCTATGACTTCTGGCCGGCCGGCACCCTGGTCAACATCGACGCCAGCGGCGCCAAGTCCAGCTTCCGGGTCGGTGATCAGATGATCGCCACCATCGACGACAACACCAAGCAGATGACGGTCACCCGCAACGGCGAGGTCGAGAAGGTCATCCCGGTCTCGATGGGGATGGACAACGGCATCCACGAGACCAAGAACGGCACCTACTACGTGCTGGAGAAATTCCCCGAGTTGATGATGGACTCTTCGACCTACGGAGTCCCGGTGAACTCGGAGTACGGGTACAAGATCAAGGTGCCGTGGGCCGTCCGCATCGACAACAGTGGTGGCTTCGTGCACGGCGCCTCATGGTCGGTCGGTGATCAGGGCGTCCGAAACGTCAGCCACGGGTGCATCAACCTTTCCCCGGCTAACGCCAAGTGGTTCTACGACAACTTCGGCAGCGGCGACCCGATCATCGTGAAGAACTCCGGCGGTGGGCTCTACACCAAGCCGGACGGCGCCGACGACTGGCAGTGGACGCTGTACTGACCCGGGTCGGCCGCTAGTTCCAGATCCGGACCCGCTGCTGCGGGTCGAGGTAGAGCGCATCGTCCTCGGTGACGTCGAACGCTTCGTAGAAGTCGTCGATGTTGCGGACCACGCCGTTGCAGCGGAATTCCGGTGGCGAGTGCGGGTCGACGGCAAGCCGTCGCACCGCCTCGGCCGGCCGGGACTTGGTGCGCCACACCTGCGCCCAGCCGAACAGCACCCGTTGCACCCCGGTCAGGCCGTCGATCACCGGCGCCGGCCGGCCGCCGAGTGACAACCGGTAGGCCAGCAGGCCGATTGACAACCCGCCCAGGTCGCCGATGTTCTCCCCGACGGTGAAAGCGCCCTGCACATGCGGGGATTCGGGGCGGTCGGCCAGGTCGCGCGGAACGTAGGTCTCGTACTGCTCGATCAGCGCAGTGGTCCGGACGCCGAACTCGCGGCGGTCCTCGTCGGTCCACCAGTCGACCAGGTGGCCGTCGCCGTCGTACTTCGAGCCCTGATCGTCGAAACCATGCCCGATCTCGTGGCCGATCACCGCGCCGATGCCGCCGTAGTTGGCGGCGTCGTCGGCGTCGGCGTCGAAGAACGGCGGCTGCAGAATGGCGGCGGGGAAGACGATTTCGTTCATCCCGGGGTTGTAGTAGGCGTTGACGGTCTGCGGCGTCATGAACCATTCGTCGCGGTCGACGGGCCCGCCCAGCTTGGCAAGTTCCCGGTCGGACTCCACCTCGGTGCCCCGAATCGCGTTGCCGTACAGGTCATCACGACGAATGACCAGGGACGAGTAATCCCGCCAATTGGCCGGGTAGCCGATCTTGGCGGTGAACTTGTCCAGTTTGGCCAGCGCCCGCTCACGGGTGGCCGGTGTCATCCAGTCCAGGTTGTTGATGCTCACCCGGTAGGCCTCCCGGAGGTTGGCCACCAGCACATCCATCCGCGCCTTGGCATCCGGCGGGAAATGCGCGTCGACGTACAGCCTGCCCACCGCGTCGCCCATCAGGCTCTCGACCAGCGACACCCCACGCTTCCAGCGCTCGCGGATCTGCTCGGTGCCCGACAGGGTTCGGCCGTAGAAAGCGAAATCCTCCTCGACCAGGGCGGCGGGCAGCACCGCGGCGCGGGCGTGGATGAGCCGCCAGCGCGCCCAGTCCTGCCAGACGCCGAACTCCCCGGACGACCACAGCCGGGCGAACGCGGTCAGGTAATCGGGTTGGCGGACAACCACTTCCGCGGCCTGCTGCGGGCTGGACCCCAGCGCGTTGATCCACGCTGTCCAGTCGAAGCCGGGCGCGAAATCGCCCAGCTCGGCGAAGGTGCGCAGGTTGTAGGTCAAATCGGCGTCGCGGCGGCGAACCACGTCCCAGTGCGCGGCGGCCAGCGCGGTCTCCAGCGCCACGATCCGGCCGGCACGTTCGGCGTACTCGTCGGCAGTGCCGCCGAACGTGTGCGCGAACATCGCCGCGATATGCGCCGGGTAGGCGCCCAGGATCGCGGCATGCTGCTCGTCGCGGTAGTAGGACTCGTCGGGCAGCCCCAGGCCGGACTGGGTCAGGTGCACCAGGTAGCGCGAGGAGTCCTTGGAGTCGGTGTTGACGTAGAGGCCCACGCCGCCGCCAACCCCGGTGCGCTGCAGTCCGCCCAGGGCGACGGCCAGCTCGTCGGGGCCGCCCGCGGCGTCGATCAGCGCCAGCTCGTCGAGCAGCGGGGCCAGCCCGCGCCGTTCGACGGCCGCCTCGTCGGCGAAGCTGGCGAACAGGTCGCCGATGCGCTGGGCGTCGGTGCCGTCGGCGGCGAGGCTGCCGTTGGCGGCATCGGTGATCAACGCGTGCACCTGCTCCTCGGCACGGTCGTAGAGCTGGCGGAAGGCGCCGTCGGTGGCCCTGTCGGCCGGCATCACGTATTCGTCCAGCCAGCGGCCGTTGACATGCCCGAAGAGGTCGTCCTGCGGCCGGACCGCCGAATCGAGGTGGGCCAGGTCGATCCCGGAGCGTTGCGCGTCTACCTTCACGCCCACCATCCTTACCAGGCATTGGCGGCTTACCAACCACCGACGCCACGGTGCTGCCCGGTAACCTGCCCCTCATGCCCGAACCCGGCCCGGACAGCACTGCGCCCAGCACTGCGCCCAGCACTGAGCCAAGCACTGAGCCCAGCACTGAGCCCAGCACCGAACCCGCTGCCGTCGCCCAGCCCGACGAGCGCCGCCCGGCGATCTCCGGTTACGGCGTGGCCGCCGCCGTGCTGGCGGTGGTGGCGGTGGCAGCGGCAGCCTTGCTCGCGGTGCTGTGGTCCGGGCATCGCAGCGAGCAGTCCGACCGCGACTACCAAGGCCGGGTGCTCGCCGCGGCGGCGGACTGGACCACGATTCTGATCAACATGAACGTCGGCAATGTCGAACAGAGCATGGCCCGGCTGCGGGACGGCACCGTCGGTGAACTGAACAGCGGGTTCGAGAAGTCCATCGCCCCGTACCGGGACGTGGTCACGACGCTGCAGTCCGCTACCACCGGCCAGGTCGAGTCGGTGTCCATCGAGGTGATCCACAACACCCCGGGCACCCAGCCCGGTCAGCGCTCGCCCGCGCCACCGGCCCTGCCGGACGAACTGTCCGCTCGCACCCAGACCGTGCTTGTCGTTGCGACGTCGGTCAGTGAGAACGAGGTCGCCAAGGCCGCCACGTCGGCCCCTGGGGCTCCGACCGGGCCGACCACCGTTCGCTGGAACCTGAGGTTGGGCGTCTCCGATGTCGACGGCGCCCCGAAGATCTCGCGGCTGGAGTCGCTGCGGTGAGAAACCGTTTGCGCGTTCTGGGTTTCGACATCCTCGCACCGCTGGCGACCATCGCCGCGCTGCTGATGATCGGGCTGATCCTCGGCTGGCCGCGGTGGTGGGTGGCGGTGTGCGCCATGCTGTGCCTGCTCATCGTGCAGGCCATGATCGTCAACGCCGTTCTGTTCCGCCGTGATTCGGTGACCATGGGAACCGACGACGACGCTCCCGGGCTGCGGCTTGCCGTAGTGGGCATCGCGACCGCCGCGTTGGTGGCGGCGGCCCTCTTCGGCTATACCCGCTGGACACTGCCGGACCGCGACTTCACCCGCGACACCACCGAGACGGTGCGAATCGCTGCGGAGGTCGCCGAGGCCACGGCGACGTTCAGCCCGTCGGACCCGGCGTCGGCCATCGACCGCGCCACCGCGCGGATGGTCCCTGAGCGCGCCGAGGCGTTCAAGGCCCAATTCGGCCCTGCCGCAGCGGATCTGGCGAAGCGGAAAGTGACCGCGCAGGCCCAGACCATCTCGGCCGGACTGGAGGCGCTGAGCCCCGCGGCAGCCAGTGTGGCGGTGATACTGCGCGGCACCCAGACCGAACCCGGTCAGCAGCCCAGTGTCGCGGTGCTGTCGCTGCGGGTGGCCATGGACAAGCGGGACGGCACCTGGCGGGTGGTCGACGTGACGCCCGTCAACTCCCGATGAGCCGCGCGTAGTCGACCTTCAAACAGCGGTCCATCACCACCGTCAGGCCGGCCGCGCGGGCTCGCTCGGCAACCTGCGGATGCCACAAACCTTGCTGCAGCCACAGGTATTTCGGGTGCGGGCTCAGCGCCAGGACCTCCTCCAGCACCGCGGGTAGATCCTCGTAGCGGCGGAAGACGTCCACCATGTCGGGCACCACCGGAAGGTCGGCGAGGGCCGCATACACCGTCATCTCGCCGATCCTGCTGATCGTCGGGTTCACCGGAAACAGCTCGAAGTGGCTGTGCCGGGCCAGATATTCGATGACGTCGTTGCTCGGCCGCGCGGGTTTATCGGAGGCGCCGACGACAGCCACCGTGCGGGTGTCGCGCAGGATGCCGCGCAGCTCAGTCGGGTTCAGGGTACTCATCGTCGGCCTGGATTGAGGTCTGTACGACGGTGTTCGCGCCGGTCAGCACCTGAGTTTCGTCCATGCTCTGCTGGGCCCGCATCTTGGCGAACCGGTCGGAGAGCCGTCGCATCCGGATCATCAGCGACGCCGGCGGGCTGACCGTGCCGTCCAGATACGCGGTGAAGTCGGCGGTGCCCACCCCGGAGCGGGACGCGAACTCCTGCTGGCTCAACCCGGAACGCTGTTGCAGAATCCGGACGTGACGGGCGGCCTCGGTGCGTTCGTTGGCCTCAAGGTGGCTGCGTGCCCGGTGCAGCACCTCGGTCAGCGCCTGTGAAACGCCATACGGCGCAGCCGATTGCAGCACCTCCTCGACCTGGCGTGCGGTGCGACCGAACGGGTCACGCTTGATCGCCACCACGATGCGTTGCCAGACGGTGATGTCACCGCTTTGCAGCGCCGCGCGGATTGCCGCTGTTGACCAGAATTCGACCGGAATGTCGGGGGACTGCTGATAGGGGCGGGTCACGTCGCCTCCTCCAGGATCGCTACCGAGAGCGACAGGCAACGTCTGCGGACGGCGTCCCATTCGGGGTCGTGCTCCGGGTCCCACCCGGTCTGGTCGTCGAACCCGTCGGACGGGATCGGATCAGCCAGCCGGCGGACCAATTGGGTGGCGATCCACAGTCGTTCCGGTCGTCCAGCACTGTAATGCCTGTCGATGCCGGCGAGGACCAGGGCGGCGTTCTCCTCGCCCATGGCGTCGGAGAGTTCGGCCAATTCGGTGAAGTCGGCGCGGGTGTTCCGGCACAACACCAGAAAGCTCTTGAGCCGCAACGTCTCGGCGGCGGTGGGGATCTGTAGCCGGTCGCCGGTGGGCAGCTGCACATTGGTGGTCTCCACCGGTGTGCTCCGCCGTACGGCGGCGTCGGTTTCCAGCGCGTCCAGCGCCACGTCGAGCCGGCCCCGCCACATCGTCACCGGATGGACCGTCCGCACGGCGCCGGCGCGCGAACCCCGGTGCCGCGACCGGGGACGGCCCGGGGTCGGCGCCGCGGCCCCCGCGGCGGGTGCGCCGGAGCCGACGAGCGCCAGTGGGTCGGCCACGTTGACGGCGTCCGGGGCCAGCTCTTTGAGCCGGGCGGCGCTGCGTTTCACGGTGCGCAGATCGGCCACCGGCGGTGCGATCGACGAGATGTCGTCGGGGATCACCACCACATCGCCCACATCGAGCTTGGGCAGCGGCTTCTCGAAGTCCACCGACGGCAGGATCCGCGCCAGCCAGCCCGGCAGCCACCAGTTCCAGCGGTCGAACATCGCCATCAACGCGGGCACCAGCACGAGCCGGACCACGGTGGCGTCGACGGCGATCGCCACCGCGCATGCCACCCCGAGTTGGGCGACCAAGGGCATCCCGGCGAACGCGAAGCCGATGAATACCGCGATCATGATCAGCGCCGCGCTGGTGATGGTGCGGGCGCTGGTGGACACCCCGTAGGCCACCGAGTCGCGGGTGTCGCCGGACTGCAGGTAGCGCTCACGGATCCGGGTCAGCAGGAAGATCTCGTAGTCCATCGACAGACCGAAGGTCATGGCCAGCACCAGTGGCGGAATGGTGGAGTCGATGGAGGAGATCGGTGCGAACCCCAGCGCCTCCAGCCAGCCCCACTGGAACACCACCACCAGGCTGCCGTACGCCGCGGCGACGGAGAGCACCGTCATCAGCACGCCCTTGAGCGCCAGCACCACCGACCGGATCGAGACCAGCAGCATCACGAACGCGATCACCGACACGAACACGAACACCAGTAACTGGGTGTCGGCGACCCGGTCGTCGAAGTCCTTGATCAAGGCGGTCGGCCCGCCGACGGCGATCTGGACGCCGGAGTTTTCCGGGGCCGCCTGGGGCAGGGTTCCCCGCAGCCAGTCGATGGTGTCGCGGGCCCGCATGTCCTCCGGGTCCACCGCCAGCACCGCCGAGAGCAGCGCGCTTCGGTTGTCATCGCCGAACACCGGCGGCGCCACCGACACGATGTTCACCGCCCGGGCGGCCTCTTGGCTCACCGAGTCCAGGACTGGCGCATTCGCCGGATCGTTGGCGTTGGCGTCCGGAAAGCTCACCAGGATGCGGATCGGTCCCAGCGCGCCGGGGCCCAGTGCCTGGGCGGCGGCGGCCACACCGCCACGGATCTCATGCGAGGCCGGGAACTGCCGCTGCATGCTGTTGCCGAGCAGCATGCCGAACGCGGGAGCGGCCAGCATCAGGAGAAAGCCCGTCGCGGCCAGCGCCGAGGCCCACGGCCGGCGCATCACCATCCCGACCCAGCGCGTCCAGAACCTCGACTGGGAAGCTTCCGGCCGGCGTGACCAGTGCAGCAGCGGTGACCGCCGCGCCGCGGCGCGGCCCCACACCGACAACACCGCCGGGATAAGGGTGGCTGACGTCAGCACCGCGAACGCCACCGCCAGGATCGCGCCCGTCGCCATCGACCGCAGCACCGGGGTGCCGATCACGTAGATGCCGCTGACCGAGGCGATGACCGTCAGGCCCGAGAGCACCACCGCCAGGCCCGAGGTCCCCATGGCCGCGTCGGCGGCCTGGTCGGGGCTGCGGCCGGCGCGCAATTCCTCGCGGAAGCGCATCAGAATGAACAGCGAGTAGTCGATGGCCAGGGCGATGCCGAACATCGACACCGTGGAGGTGACGAACACCGACATCGTGATCAGCGTGGACAGCAGGTAGACCGCGCCCATCGTCACGATGACCGTGCACACGCCCAGGGCCAGCGGGATCGCCGCGGCGGCCAGCGAGCCGAACACCGCCACCAGCACGATGAGCACGATGGGCAGGTTCCAGCGTTCGGCGGCGGCGATGTCGTGTTTGGTGCTGGTCTGGGCGGCCGCTCCCAGCGCGCCCTGGCCGATCACGTAGAGCCGCACCCGGCCGTCGGCGGTGCTGCCGGGCTTATCGCCGTCGACGCCGATCTTGGCGCGCAGCTGGCGGGCGACGTCCACCGCTCCGGTGTTGTCGAAGTCCATCCGCAGCGACACCACGTAGGGCCGGTCCGGCGCGGGGGCGGGCTGGGTGGGGTTGGGTACCACCTCCAGGCTCGGCACCTCACGTGCGGCCTGCTCCAGCTGTGCGACGGCCGCAGCCATATCGTCGTAGGTGGCGTCGGCCCGCGGGGCCGCCACCAGCGCGATCGGTGAAGCGCCCAGCTGTGGGTAGTGGTCCTCGAGTTCGTACTGCACCTGCAGCGACTGCGATCCGGCGACGTCGAAGCCGCCGCCGGTGAGGTTGTGCGACTGAGTCAGCGCCAGAGCCACCGACGGCACCATGGCCAGCAGCCAGCAGCCGAAAACCAGCCACCGGTGTCTGCGCAGGCTGCCGCTCAGCCGCATCATGAACTGCTGGATGGTTTTCTCCCCGCATCGTCGGGTCCACACCGAATTGCGTGGCTGCGAGCCTACCGCAGCAACCTGCGGATCAGCCGTCGCCGAACGGCCGCCCGACGCGTCTGACACACCACCAGCGCGGCGACTCATCGGGCTCGTGCCTTAAGATCGTCTCAACGCAGCGCCAGATGAAGGAGATCGAGGATGATGCTTTCTGCCCGTCGGGTCATCGCGGGAACGATCGGCGCGGGAGCTGTCGCCGGAACGTTGCTCGTCGGATTGGCGCCCTCGGCTCTGGCGGCGCCGCCGAACTGCACCGCCGGCGACCTCGCCGGTGTGGCTGCCGGTGTGTCGGCTGCAACCTCCGCGTACCTGTTCACCCACCCGGACGTCAACGCGTTCTTCACCAGCCTGGAGGGGTCGCCGCGCGACACCCTGCGCACCCAGGTGCAGCAGTACCTCGACGCCAATCCGCAGGTGAAGGCCGAATTGGCGGGTATCCGTCAGCCGCTCGCCGACCTGAAGACCCGCTGCGGCGCCGACGAGTCGATCGAGGTTCCCGGCTCCTAGCGACGGCGGGCGGTCACCGCCGCGCCTGCGGCCCGCCAACCCAGCAGCAGCGCCCCGGTCGTCACGGTGGCGACCACCACGAAGCTCAGCGCAGTTCCCTCACCGGTGGCCGCTCGCAGACCCATTCCGATGGCGATGGTGCTCACCCACACCGCCAGTCCTGTCGGACGGACTGCCGTCGGCCGGCGCCAGCCGCGGATCAACAGCCAGCCGCTGCTCAACCCGGCCAGGAAAGGCCAGCTCGTGTGGGCCAGCCCGGCCAGCGTCATCGCCTCGTCGTGGTTGCGGCGGCCGACCGCGCAGAACAGCAGAACGCACACCGCATCGACGGCGAACGCGAGCGCGGCGGTGCGGACGGCGGCGGGCGGGGAAGTCGGCCTGGAAGTTGTTGTCACAGGCCACATTCAATCAGCCGGGGCCGGCGAGTCCTGGTTGCCTGCCAGTTCGTCGAGGACCGCCCGCTCCTCTCGCAGCCGTTTCGCCGGGCTCAGAGCACCCTCGGTACGGAACATGAAGAAGAACACCACCCAGCCGATAGCGGAAATGAAAATCCAGCTCACCATCCGGTAGATCAGCATCGCCGAGATCGCCGCAGGCAGCGTCATACCGCTGGACACCAGGCCCGGCACCAGCACTGCCTCGACGACCAGCAGGCCGCCGGGCATCAGCGGGATCGCTCCCACCGCCCGCGCCGCGGCGTAGGCGACGGTCAGGCCGGCCAAGGACGGGTATCCGCCGGCGGCGTACGCCGCGAACGCCAGGCACGCCACATCGGCGATCCAGTTGAACAGCGACCAGCCGAACGCCTCGCCGAGTTCACGCCGGTTCAGGCTCACCGACTCCAGTTGGGTCAGCGTCCCGCGCCACCGGCGCAACCCGGTCTCGGGCGGCTTGTTGCGGGCGGAGTTCACCCAACGCAGCACCTTCATGCCGATGCCGTCGATGAGTTCCGGACGCGTCGCGACCGCCTGCGCCAGCAGCACCAGCGTCACGAAGCCGCCGAGGGTGAACAGCAGCGAGAACGGATTGTTCTTGGCGCCCAACAGGAATGCGCCGCCCAGGCCCAGCAGCGCCAGGCCCACCACCTGCAGCGCCCCCGACATCACCAGCTGCCAGGACGCCACCACCGGTGATGCCCCCCACTGCCGCTGCTGGCGGTAGACGAACGTCGCCGAGAGCACCGGCCCGCCCGGCAGCGTGGTGCTCAATGCGTTGCCGGCGTAGAACACCGCCTCCGAGCGCCACTGCCGGACGACGACCCCGGCCGACCGCAGCAGGGTGCGCTGGATCTGGGCGAAGCTGTGCATCGACAGCATTGCGGCGGCGATCGCCGCCAGCACCCACCATCCGTTTGCCGACCGCAGACTCAGCCATGCCGCGGCGAGTTGATCGCGCACCAGGCTGGCTTCCACCGCGAGGACAACGACGGCCACGCCCAACAGCGCCCAGCGCACCCACCAGTATCTGCCTCTGGCGGCGCGGCTCCTCGGCGACCGCCGGGCGGCCCCGGGCAAGCCGTCCGCCACGTCGTCGGCCACCTGCCCAGCCTAGCGGCGTCGCCGCTGGCTGACGCGCTGCGCCGCGGCGTGTGCCGACCTCCTGGCTAGGGTGGAGCACATGGCGGCCGGCGGTCTTGGCGAGGACGACGCCGCCGTCAATCCGATCGTCCGCAAGGCCGCGGCGTGGGCGTGGCGCCTACTGGTCATCCTGGCCGCCATCATGGCGCTGATCTGGCTGATCGTGCGGCTGAAAGTGATCGTCGTGCCGGTTGCGCTGGCGGTCATTCTCACCGCCCTGCTGCAGCCGGCTGTCGACTGGCTCGACCGCCGCGGCGCCCCGCGTGGCGGCGCTGTCGCGCTGGTTCTGCTGATCGTCCTGTCGCTTTTCGGCGCAGTCATGACCTTCGTCGTCAGCCAATTCGTATCTGGTTTACCCGGTCTCACCGAGCAGGTGACGCGAAACATCGATAACGCCACCCAGTGGCTCATCAGCGGGCCACTGAATCTGAGCCGCGAGCAGATCGACAGGTTCGGTGATACCGCCGTCAGCACGCTGCGCGACAACCAGGACATGCTCACCAGCGGGGCGTTGTCCACGGCGGCGACTCTGACCGAGATCCTCACCGGCGCCGTGCTGATGCTGTTCGCCCTGATCTTCCTGCTCTACAGCGGACGCAGCATCTTCGGCTTTCTCTCCGGCATCGTGCCTGCGCACAGCCGGGAACGGGTGCGGGCGGCCGGCCGCGCCGGTTTCGCCTCCCTGATCGCCTTCATCCGGGCGACGTTCCTGGTGGCACTGGTCGACGCCGTCGGGATCGGTACCGGCCTGGCCGTCATGGCGATTCCACTCGCCCTGCCGCTGGCCGCCCTGGTGTTCCTGAGTGCGTTCATCCCGGTGGTGGGGGCGGTGATCAGCGGGTTCGTCGCCGTGATCGTGGCGCTGCTGACCAAGGGCTTCTTCTACGCGTTGCTCACGCTGGTGCTCGTGATCGCGGTGCAGCAATTGGAGTCCAATGTTCTGCAGCCGCTGCTGATGGGCCGGGCGGTATCGATCCACCCGTTGGCGATCGTGCTGGCCATCGCCACCGGAGGCGTGCTTGCCGGGATCGTCGGCGCGCTGCTCGCCGTGCCGGTGCTCGCGGTGCTCAATAGCGCGATCCGGGTGCTGGCAGCACCTGAACCCGATGCCGAGGAAGCCCGCCTACAGGCCGGCGGCGACGCCGTTCTCGTGGACGCCCAGCCCGATACCGTGCCGCCGGACGACAGCCGGTCCGATGTGTAGGCAGGTCTAGATCCGGCCTTCTCGGCGCAGCAGGTCCTGCGCCGACATCCCACCGGAGTTCTGGCCTCTGGCGTTGAGCTTCTCGGTCGCGACCTCGGTGTCGGCCGGCCGGCTCACCGGGATGGCCCGGGTCTCCTCCGCCGACAGGGTGTCGGGGTTGACGGCGACGAACGCGGTGGTGGCGTCGTTGGCGTCGTCGAAGGGTGCCGCTATCGCGTGCGTCGGCTCGTTGGACGGCAGAACCGTGGTGGCCTCACCGGAAATGTCGGGCCCCGCGGCGGCCTTGGGCGCAGTCTTGCGGCGCAGTTCGCCCAGCCACGATCCGATGTCGCGCTCCTCCCGACGACCGGCCGTGGCGAACTTGGTAGTGGGCGCCTCAGGTGCGGTGACCGGCTCGGTAACCGGTGCCGGCTGCGCATGGTGTGCCCCGCCGGCTGCCGGGGCAATCGGCTGCCGCGGCGTGCTGGGCGGCCCCACCGGCGCGGCGACGGCGCCGACCAGCGCGGGCTCCGGTTCGGGCCGCGCCTCGGTCTGCGCCGGTCGCGCTTTGCGCTCGTCGGGCAGCGTCGTCTCACCCAGGCCGATCTTGTGCTGCAGGCGCTTCATCCACTTCGGCGCCCACCAGCAGTCGTCGCCGAGCAGTTTCATGATGGCCGGCACCAGGAACATTCGGACGATCGTCGCGTCGAGCAGCAGCGCGATCAGCAGGCCGAACGCCAGGTACTTCATCATCACCAGGTCGGAGAACACGAAAGCGCCGGCCACCACCGCCAGCACCAAGGCGGCGGCGGTGATCAATCGGCCGGTGGTCGCGGTGCCGATGCGGATGGCCTCGGTGGTGGACATGCCGCGGTCGCGGGCCTCCACCATGCGGGACACCAGGAACACCTCGTAGTCGGTGGACAACCCGTAGATCACGGCGATGATCAAGCCGATCATCGGCGCCATCAGCGGCTGCGGGGTGTAGTTCATCAGCCCCGAGCCGTGCCCTTCGACGAACATCCAGGTCAGCACGCCCATCGTGGAGCCGAGGGTGAGCGCGCTCATCAACGCCGCCTTGATTGGCAGCACCAGTGAGCCGAACGCCAGGAACATCAGGATGGTCGTTGTGGTGATCAGCAGCAGCACCATCAGCGGCAGCCGGGAGAACAGACTGTGGATACTGTCCTGTTCCAGCGCCGGGGTGCCGCCGACATAGAGCGACTCGCCCCTGGGCGGGACGATGGCGCGCAGTTCATTGATCTTCTTGGCCGCGTCGTTGCGGACGACGAGACCGTTCTGGATCACCCGGACCGACGGGTCCTTCGTGGCACCGTCGAGGTAGGGGCGTTCCTTCCACATCGCATCGGGGTTGTTGTCGGGATCGGTGAACCCGCTGATGGCCATGGCCTTGTTGCGGATCTCCGCCACCTGCTGATCGGTGACCGGCTTGCCGTCATTGTTCTGGATGACCAGCGTGATGGGTTCGGTGCGGAAGCCGGTGAAGGTCTTGTCGAATTCCTCCTGAGCCACCCGCACCGAGTTGTCCGGGGGCAGGTACTTCTCGCTGATGCCGCCGAGCGAGAGCTTTCCGAGCGGGATGATCATCGCGATCATCAGCAGAATGATCGGCACGGCAAACAGCACCGGGCGCTTCATCACCCGGTTGACCAGCTTGCCCCAGAAGCCGTTCTCCACTTCCTCGCGGGTCTTGGTCTTCTGAGTCTTCTCGGCGAACCAGTCGATGATGCGGCGGGAGAACGGCCAGTTGGCCAGGAACGGCACCCGCAACAGGGTGTTGACGCCCAGCGCGTCGACGTTGGGCCCCAGAATGGCCAGGATCGCGGCCAGCACGGTGATCGACAGGATTGCCGCCAGCATCACCGAGGCGATGATCGCGTAGGTGATGGATTTCAGGAAGCCCTGCGGGAACAGCAGCAGTGGCAGGGACGAGGCAACGATGATCACGGCCGAGAAGAGGACGGTGCGGCCCGACGTCATCATCGTGCGGCGGACCGCGGACTCGGTGTCGTAGCCCTCGGCGATCTCCTCACGGAACCGGCTGACGATGAACAGGCCGTAGTCGATGGCGATACCCAGGCCGATCAGCGTCACGACCGGCTGAGCGAAGAAGTGCACCGGGGTGAACATCGAGACCAGCCGCATGATGCCCAGCGAGCCGGCGATCGCCAGGCCGCCGATGATGGCCGGGAGGCTGGCCGCGACCACGCCGCCGAAGACGAAGAACAGCAATACCGCGACCAGCGGGATCGCGGCGACCTCAGCACGCTTCTGGTCGACGCCGATGGTGCCGGTGAGCTCGTTGGCCAGCGGTTGTAGGCCGGCTTGCTGCACGTCGACGCCGTCGATGTTGAAGCTGTCCTTGACAGCTTTGTAGTTGTTCAGGATGGTGTCGTCGTCGTCGCCCTTGAGCTGGATCGACATGAAGGCGTGCTTCTTGCTGGCGTCGGCCATGTTGGCCAGCATCTCGGGGTTCTTGAAGTAGCCGATGGCCCGCAGGATCTGGTCGGGGTGGTCCTGCTCTGCCTGCTCGAGGTTGTCCAGGACCTTCTTGGTGAACGCCGGATCGTCGACGGTCTTGCCCTCGGGGGCGGTGTAGATCGCCACGATGTGGCCGGAGGTGTCACGGCCGTAGGCGGCATCGGCAAGCAGCGACGCCTTCACCGACTGGCTGCCCTCGTCGTAGAAGCCGCTCTGGGTGACATGCTTACCCAGGTCGATCCCGAAGATGCCGCCGCCGATACACAACGCGACCATGAGACCGATAACGATGTATCGATACCGGTAAACGGTTCGACCCCACCAGGCGAACACTCGATCGATCTCCTCTACTGAAAACTAACGACGACCAGGCGACTGATCACAGTCGCGAAGTCAACAACGCAGACAGCGGCCGGAAAGGCTGCAGCCACGCTCCGTGATCTGGCAGCGAGTCCAAGCCGATTCGCGGCAAGGGCTCACGGAAAACACCGGGAATGTCCTCCAAGTCGACAAAAACCAAGGTATCCGACGCTAATGCCCAGCTGGCATGTTCGCGAAATCCGAGCACCTGAACCGGGGTGCCGGAACGCGCGATGTCCTCCAGCGGGGCCCGGAAGGCCTGGCCGTCAGCCGACGCCAGCAGCAGTCCGGCCAGCCCCTCGCGGTGTCGCAGGGCGATGTGGGCCAGCATGTCGCTGTCCACGTCGCTGTCCTCGTCGATCTTCGGTTTGGCGAAGACGGCGAAGCCCACATTGCGCAGCGCTTCCACCCAGGGGCGGACGACGTCCGCGCTGCCCGGGGCGATGTTGGTGAACACCGTCGCCTCCGGTTCGGTCGGCACCTCCGGATGTCTGGCTGCCAGATCGGCGGTACGAGCCAGCAGCCATCGGCCGAGAGCGTCGAAACGGGGCCGGTGTGCCGCGGTCGGCCGGCCACCGAGGATGGCACCCAGCCCCATGTCGAGATTGGGCGCGTCCCAGACCAGAAGTACCCGGTTAGCGGGCGGTTGTACCGCCGCCTCCAGCGGGTTCTCCACCGCCGGAGCGGGGTGTTCCTCCAGAACGGTCACGGTCGCCTCACCCACAGCAGTTCGGTGACGGCGCTACCCGCCTCGCGGGCTTTCGATTCGTACTTGGTGGCTGGGCGCGCCACCGAGATCGGCAGCTGCTCGCCGGGGCGGGCCCGCCGCAGCCGCGGTTCGGCGTCGCCCGCCGCGGCGATCTGCTCGGCGTAGCCGGCGTGGTCGGTGGCCGCATGCAGGACGCCGCCCGGGCGCAGCCGCTCGGCGATCAGCGCCATCGTCTCCGGTTGCAGCAGGCGTCGCTTGTGGTGCCGGGATTTCGGCCACGGGTCGGGGAAGAAGACCCGCACACCGGTCAACGCGCCGGGGGCGACGAGCTGCTCCAGGACGTCGACGCCGTCGCCGCGGACCATCCGGATATTGGTCACCCCGGTGCGGTCGACGGCGCTGAGCAGCTGCGCCAGCCCGCGCCGGTAGACCTCCACGGCGATGACGTCGATCTCCGGTTCGGCCAGGGCCATCGCCAGCGTCGAGGTGCCGGTTCCGCAGCCGATCTCGCACACCAGAGCGCGCCCCGATTCGGCGGGTCGGCCGAACCAGGCGTGGGTGTCCAGAGCGGTCGCCGTCCCGGAGTCGTCCAGCGCCGGACGGCCCAGGCTGGGCCACAGCCGTTCCCACACCTCCTGCTGCGCCTCGGTGAGCGCGGCGCGACGGGAGCGGAAGCTCGTCACCCGGCGATTGTGCTGATGCGTGGCGGTTTCGGGCGTGACTGAGCCCGGTCGCTGCGCATGCATTGGTCCATGGTGGCCTATGAATTGCGCTGCGCCCTATTCGCCAACCGGATTGATACCCAACAGTTGCCTACAGTTGCGTTCCCGGGTGACTCGTCGGCTGCGCCGTCTGCTGCCACCATCTCGGTTGTGACCGAATCCGCCCTGTCCCTGCCCGGTGCGGCGGCGGTGCTGGACCGGATGCGGGCCGCGGCCGACGACCTGCGCACAGCAGGCGTCGATGTGGGGCCCGCCCCGCGCAGCGGTGATCCGGCCGACGCCCATCTGGCCCGGGCCGTGTTCTGGCAGCACTACAGCCGCGGGCCGGGCCTGCCGGCGCGGCACCGCGCCTGCGGCGCCGACATCGCCCGCGGTTCGTTGCGGCTGTGGGCCGCGGCGGGGGGTGTGCCGACCGGCCTGCCGCGGTCGCGTTCCGGCCGTTCGGATCTCGCGCTGGCCCGGGTGCAACTGTGCGCACAGGCACGGCGAATGTGTTCACATCTGCGTGCCGAACTCGGCCAGGAGGCCGCCGATCTGTCGCTGCGGGGCGGCGCCGCGTTCGGTGCGCGGGTGCGCGGCCGGGTAACGCGCGCGGCCACCGAACTCGATGAGGCGGTGAGCCGGCGGATCGCCGGACTGGGCCTGCCGGCCTGCCCGGCCGCACCCTGGGATGTCCCGGTCGAGGACTGCCTCCCGCCCCGACGGCGTTGTGCGCTGGAAAACCGGCTCAGCACCGCACTCGGCGTCGGTCTGGGCGCCGGTGTCTCGATTTCCCTCGCCAGGCTGGCTAACGACCTGAGGCCCAGCGCGGCGCCCGCGGCGGTGGCGGTCTGCGTCGTACTCGGTGTGGTGCTGACATGCTGCGTTGTGCTGGCCCGCCGTCTGCTCAGCGAGCGTGCCGCCGCGGAGCGATGGGTGGCCGAGGTGGTGGCGAATCTGCGGCCGGTCATGGAGGAACGGGTGCTCAGCCGGATGGCGTCCGCAGAGTCGGCTGCGCGGGGATAAACCCAATTAACAGCGAAAGTGCAGCCCGCGTTAATCTTCAGTCAAGGACCGACTTTCTCCGCTGATTGAGCGGACAGGTCTGTTCCTGGCTACAACTAAGCGGGAGAAACCGATGACCTCAGCGACCATCCCCGGTCTGCAGAACGCACCCACCAAGCACGCCGGGCTGCTCGCTTGGGTCCGGGAAGTCGCCGAACTCACCCAGCCCGACCGCGTCGTCTTCGCCGACGGCTCCGACGCGGAATACCAGCGGCTCTGTGACCACCTGGTCGCCGCGGGAACCTTCATTCCGCTCAGCGATGCCGAAGAGCCCAGCTCCTACCTGGCTCGATCGGAGCCCTCCGACGTCGCCCGTGTCGAGTCGCGGACCTACATCTGCTCCGAGCGCGAGGTCGACGCCGGACCCACGAACAACTGGATGGCGCCCGCCGAGATGCGCGCCATCATGACCGAGCTCTACAGCGGCTGTATGCGCGGGCGCACCATGTACGTGGTGCCGTTCTG